>NZ_JBAYTI010000025.1:0-40410 GCF_041675725.1 Castellaniella sp.
ATCATCGACGTACCCGTGTCTTCGGTGGCGCTGGCCATCAATCAGCTGGCCCGGGAAAAGGGCAAGGCCTACATCAATACAGGCGCAGGCTCGCCCAACCTGACGGGCAAGGACTGCTCGCCCAACACGGTACACTGGCTGTTCGATACGTGGATGCTGGCCAACAGCACCGGGCGTGCCATCGTCGAAACCGGGGGCGACAGCTGGTTTTTCCTGACGGCCGACTACGCTTTCGGCCATGCCCTCGAGCAGGATACGGGCGAGGTGGTAAAAAATGCGGGTGGAACCGTACTGGGCAGCGTTCGCATTCCCATGAACACGCAAGACTTTTCCTCGTTCCTGATTCAAGCGCAGGCGTCCGGCGCCAAAATCATCGGCCTGGCCAACGCAGGGTCCGACACCACCAATTCGATCAAGCAGGCAGCCGAGTTCGGCATCGTCAAGGGCGGGCAGAAGCTGGCCGGGCTGCTGGTCTTCCTGCCCGACGTCCACGGCCTGGGGGTCGAAAAAGCGCAAGGGCTGAATATCACCGAACCCTTCTACTGGGATCTGAATGACGATACGCGCGCCTGGAGCCAGCGTTTTGCCGCACAGAACAAGGGGGTCTATCCTTCCTCGGATCATGCCGGGGTTTATGCCGGCGTGCTTCACTACCTGAAAGCGGTCGATGCCGCCGGCACGGATGATGGCACAACGGTGGTGGCGCAGATGAAAGCACTGCCCACCGATGATCCCTTGTTCGGCAAGGGGGAAATCCGCGCAGATGGGCGCAAGATCCACCCAGTCTATTTGTTCGAGGTCAAGAGCCCTGAAGAATCCACAGGGCCTTTTGACTATTACAAACTGAAGAAAACCATTCCCGCCGAAGAGGCATTTCGCCCGCTCGAACAGGGCGGATGCCCGCTGGTGGACTGAGAGGCTGTCCAGTGAGTGCGTCTGGCAAGATCGAAATCAATGCGCTGCGTGAAGCCGTCAGGGGTTTTGCGCTGACGGAAATTGCGCCCTTGGCACGTCGGGTCGACCAGGAAAACTGGTTCCCCCGGCAGCTCTGGCCCGAGTTGGGGGCGCTGGGCGTACTGGGTCCGACCGTCCCGGAAGCCTATGGCGGGCCTGGGCTCGGTTATCGGGAACATGCCGCCATTTCAGAGGAAATCTCGCGGGTGTCGGGGTCCGTCGGCATTTCCTACGTGGCGCACTCGAATTTGTGCGTCAATCAGATCCAGCTGCATGGCACTGACGCACAAAAAAAACGATACCTGCCGCCGCTGCTCAGCGGCGAGGCCCTGGGGGCGCTTGCCATGAGCGAGGCCGAGGCCGGCTCGGATGTGGTCTCCATGCGCCTGAGAGCCGAGCGCGATGGCGATGACTTCGTGCTGACCGGGTCCAAGATGTGGACCACCAACGGCTGGTATGCCGATACCTTCGTGGTGTATGCCAAGACCGAGCCCGATGCGGGCAAGCGGGGCATCACCGCCTTCATCGTCGAGCGCGGCTTTCCGGGGTTCGAAACCCGGCAGCACCTCGACAAGCTCGGCATGCGCGGCTCCGGCACGTGCGAGCTGGTGTTCGATCGCTGCCGTGTACCGGCGACGAACATCCTGGGTACGCTCAACGGCGGCGTTCGCGTACTCATGCGGGGGCTCGACTACGAACGGCTCATTGCCTCATCGGCGTGTGTCGGCCTGATGCAGGCCGCGCTGGACATCGTGTTGCCGTATGTCGTCGAACGCCGGCAGTTCGGCCGGCCCATCGGTGAATTCCAGCTCATCCAGGCCAAGTTGGCCGACATGTACACTCGCCTGGGCGCCAGTCGATCCTATCTCGAAGTGATGGCCGAACGGGCCGACCGGGGCGAAGCGCTGCGCAAAGAGTCGGCCAGTGTCATTCTGTTTGCGGCCGAGTCGGCGACGCAGTCGGCACTGGACGCCATTCAATGCCTGGGGGGCAACGGCTATACAAGCGAATACGATGCCGGCCGGCTTCTGCGCGATGCCAAGCTGTATGAAATCGGCGCCGGCACGTCCGAGATTCGCCGTATGCTGATCGGGCGCGAGATGGTTCGCGACCTGCTCTGATGCGCACGAGAATGAAAGGGCTATCCATATGGTGAGCAACGAGCATGTCCTGGAGTGTCGGAACGTAGAACGCCGCTTCGGGGGCCTGGTCGCTGTCAGTGGGGTCGATCTGCAGGTCGACCGGGGCGAGATTTTCGGATTGATCGGTCCCAATGGCAGTGGCAAGACGACGATGACCAATGCCATCACGGGCTTCTACCCGCCCCAGAAGGGCCGGATTCTGCTCAACGGCGAAGACATCACCGGATTTGCGCCCCATCGGGTGGCCCGTCGCGGCGTGGCCCGGACCTTTCAGAACCTGGCCTTGTTCAACGGCATGACGGTGCTGGAGAACATCCTGCTTGGGCGCCATGTGCACATGCATCCCGGCGTCTGGCGCACCTTTCTGTACCCCTGGCTGGCCCTGCCCGAAGAGGTCGCGAACCGGGCCCTGGTCGAAGACATCATCGATTTCATGCAATTGCAAAGCGTGCGCCATACACCAGTCGAATCCCTGCCCCTGGGGCTGAAGAAACGCGTGGAACTGGCCCGGGCCCTGGCGGCGGAACCTTCTTTCCTGATCCTGGACGAGCCCATGGCCGGCATGAACCAGGAAGAAAAAGAATACATGGCGCGCTTCATCCTGGATGCGCGCGACGAACAAGGCGTGACCGTGCTCATCATCGAGCATCACATGGACATCATCACCGGCATCTGCGACCGGATCCTGGTGCTCAGCTACGGCGAGGTGATCAGCTCGGGTGCCCCGCGCGAGGTCATGTCCGATCCACGGGTGGTCCAGGCCTACCTCGGAGGTGCCCATGCAGCGGCCTGAGCTCGGTTTGCCGGCCGATGCAAGCCTGATCCGCCTGCTTGCGGCGAACGCGGGCTCGCATCCGGACGGGATCGCTTTTCGCGAGAAAGACAAGGGTATTTGGCACCAGACCCGCTGGCAGGAAGCCTATGACGCCGTCCTGTGCTGTGCCGCAGGCTTGCAGGAAGCCGGTTTGCGTGCCCACGAGGGGGTGCTCGTGCTGGGCGACAACCGGCCGAACCTGTACATGAGCATGGTGGCGGCCAGCGCGCTGAAAGCCTATGCGATGCCTTTGTATCCGAGCGCATCGGTCGATGAGATCCTGCTCATCCACGGCGACATTCCGTTCCGGTTCGTGTTCGCCGAAGACCAGGAGCAGGTCGACAAGGCGCTCGAATTGCGTGAACGGGGCGCGCGCATCGATACGATCATCTACGACAATCCGCGCGGCTTGTCGGGCTATACGCCGCCGGGGCTGATGCCCTGGACGCAGTTGCTGGCGCACGGCCGGGCGCAGCTGGCGGCGGACGGCATCCGGGCCCAGACGCTGCTTCAGGCCAGCGGGCCGCAGGATCCCGCGGTGCTCATTCATTCCTCGGGTACCACCGGCAAGCCCAAGGGGCTGGTGCTCTCGCATCGCAACGTGCTGTCGGCGGTGCACAGTGCCTATCGGGCGGGGGCCTACGAGTTCAACGAGTCCGTCCTGGCCTACCTGCCCATGGCCTGGGTGGGGGATTTCGTGCTCACGCTGTGCGCCGGTCTGGCCTTGCGCTTCACCATCAACGTGCCCGAGGACGCCGAGACCGTCATGCAGGACCTGCGCGAGATCGCGCCCAGCTTCTATCTGGCGGCCCCGCGCAGCTGGGATGGGATGCTGACCGGCATCCAGGTGCGCATGGAAGACTCCACCCGGCTGAAGCGGTTCGCCTACCGGTATTTCATGGAGTCCGCCATTGCCGACGAACGCAGGAAGCTGGCGGGGCAGGCGCCGTCCGTGCTGGGCCGCGTCAAGCGCCAAGTGGGCGAATGGCTGGTGATGGGGCCGATCAAAGATCAACTGGGCATGACGCAATTGCGCAACGCCTTTACCGGCGGCGAGGCGATTGGCGAGGATACCTTCGTCTTCTATCGGGCGCTGGGTATCAATCTGCGCCAGCTGTACGGTCAGACCGAGAGCAGTGCGCTGGTCGCCATGCAGGCGGTCGACGAGGTACAGCTGCACACGGTGGGGCGGCCGCTGCCGGGCATCGCCGTGAAGATCGATGACCAGGGAGAGATCCTGTTGCAGGCCGACAGCATATTTTCCGGCTACCACGACAACCCGGACGCCACCGTCAAAACGCTCGAGTCCGGTTGGCTGCATACGGGCGATGCGGGCTATGTCGAACCCGACGGGCACCTGGTCGTCTTGGGCCGGATCTCCGAAGTGGTGCACACGGCCGAAGGGGAACGCTACATCCCGAACTACATCGAGAACCAGCTGAAGTTCAGCCCGTACATCAAGGACGTGGCGGTGCTGGGCCGTGGCCGGTCAACGCTGGCGGCCCTGGTCTGCATCGACCTGGAGACCGTGGGGCATTGGGCCGAGGTGCAGGGGATTTCCTATATTTCGTATGCCGACCTGTCGCAGAAACCGCCGGTGATCGAGCTGATCAAGGCGGCGGTGCAGCGGGTCAACACGAAACTGCCCGAGGCGCTTCGGGTGCGCCGCATCGTAAACCTGCCCAAGGAGTTCGATGCCGATGACGGCGAGATCACGCGCAACCGGAAGTTGCGCCGCAATGTGGTCGAAGAGCGCTATACCACGGTGATCGAAGCCATCTACAGCACCCAATCGGAGGTGGGCGTGCGTATTCCAGTGATCTACGAAACGGGCGAGAAGGGGTTCATCGAGCGCGCCCTGCTGATCGAGGACGTGGCATGGACCTGATCTACTATCTCGAGCTCGCCGTCAATGGTGCGATGGGCGGCCTGATGTACGCCCTGGTTGCCATGGGCATCGTGCTGATCTACAAGTCCTCCTCGGTGCCCAACCTGGCACAGGGGGCCCTGACCATGGCTGCGGCCTACATTGTCCTTGCGTTCTCGGACGCCCTGGGTATCGCGCCGCTGCTGGCCATCCCGTTGGCCGCGTTGGCGATGTTCCTGGCGGGGATGCTGATCGAGAGGGTGGCCTTGCGCCGGCTGGCGGGTTGGCCCATCGTGATGGTCCTGATGATGACCCTGGGCCTGGACATCTTCATACGCGCCATCACGCTGACATTCTGGGGGGGTAGCGCCCGGACTCTGCAACTGGGGATTCCCGACACCCCCCTGTTCATCGGCCCGCTGCTCATCAACCGCGCGTATCTGGTGGGTGCGGTCGTGGCACTGGTGTTCTTTGCCATCTTTCGGTTCTTTTTTCGCACGCGTCGCGGCATTTTGTTGCGGGCCATCGCGGATGATTACGTGGCCTCGTGGTCCGTGGGGATTTCAGTGGAGCACGGCGTGGCGCTGTCCTGGGCACTTTCGTCCCTGACGGCCACGGCAGCCGGCGCCTTGTGGGGCTCGGTGCAGACGGTCGACCAGGGCTTGTCGCTGCTGCTGCTCAAGGGCCTGACGGTCGCCGTGCTCGGCGGGCTGGATTCGATCGGCGGGGCCGTGCTCGCCGGGCTGCTGCTGGGGATTGTGGAAAACATCCTGGCAGGGTATCTCGATCCGCTGCTGGGGGGCGGGACCCGCGAGCTGGTCGTGGCGCTGGTACTGATCCTGACCATCATGATTCGGCCGTTCGGCCTGTTTGGCAAGCACGATATCGAGAGGATCTAGACGATGTTCTACCGACAGGCGGGTGTCTTCCACACCGATTATGCTTCCGACTCATCGCTGTTCCCGATCCGGTTCGAGCGCCGCGCCATGTGGCTCATTCTGGCGCTTGCGCTCGTGGCGCCCTATGTGCTGGATTCGCTGGTGCTGGTCAGCTATGTCCAGCCCTGGCTGATCTGGACCTCGGCCGTGCTGGGGCTGAACCTGATTCTGGGCTGGGCCGGGCAGTTCCATTTTGGCTATGCGGCCATCATGGGCATCGGCGCCTATGCCAGCGTCCATGCCACAAGAAACGGCGTGCCCTGGGAGTTCGCCATCGTGCTGGGCGGCATTGCCGCCAGCGTCATCGGCATGGTCTTTGCCTTTGCGGCGCTGCGGGTCAAAGGTCTGTATCTTGCGCTGTCGACCCTGGCCATGCAGTTCGTGATGGATTGGGTCATCTCGCACGTGCCGGCGGTCAGCGGCGGCGTTTCGGCCACCCTGCAATCGCCGCCCATCAAGCTGCTGGGCCAGACGATCACGTCAGAGGCCGGTCTGTATTACATCGTACTGGCCTGGGTGGTGCTGGTCACGCTGTTCATGTTGAATCTGCGCCGCAGCGCCTTGGGGCGCGCGTTCATCGCCGTGCGTGAAAAGGACTTTGCCGCCGCCGTGATCGGCGTACAAAGCTTCTACTACAAGCTGGTCGCCTTTGCCGTGTCTGCGTTCATTGGCGGGGTGAGCGGCGCCATTCTCATTTTCTGCTTCTACAGGGCGATCACGGCCGAGCAGTTTTCGATCGAGGTCTCGATTCAGCTGTTGGCCATGACCATCATCGGCGGCCTGGGCAGCATCATCGGCAGTTTCTTCGGCGCCGCCTTCATCCTCTTGCTGCCAGGGCAGATCAACACCCTGATGACCTGGATCGCCCAGACATTCAGCCTGCCGATCGGGCCCGAGACCTTGTCCCATATTCCCCACGTGATTTATGGCGCCGCCATCATTCTGGTGCTGCTCATCGAACCCATGGGGTTGGGGAAAATGTACCGGAACGTGCGCAATTACCTGATGGTCTGGCCTTATGGCTACCTGCGCAAATAGAGGCTGACATGAGCGAGACCACTCGACCCATCCTGGACGTGGAGAATATCGAGGTCATTTATGACCGGATCGCGCTGGCCATCAAGGGGGTGTCCATCCAGGTGCCCGCGGGCGGCATGGTGGCGCTGCTGGGGGCCAACGGCGCGGGCAAGAGCACGGCGCTGAAGGCGATCAGCGGGCTGCTCAGGCCCGAGCGCGGCGAAGTCACGCGCGGCACGCTGCATTTCGATGCCCAGGATATCTCCGCGCTTTCACCGCAGCAGCGCGTGCGCCTTGGCATCGTGCAGGTGCTCGAGGGCCGGCGGGTCTTCGAACACCTCAGTGCCGATGAAAACCTGATCGCCGCTTCGGCGGTGGCGCGAACCAGCCGGCACGAGACCGCCCGCAACCGGGACATGGTCTATGGCTATTTCCCCCGCCTGCACCAGCGGCGTACCGCACTGGCCGGGCTGCTCTCGGGGGGCGAGCAGCAAATGCTCGCGATCGGCCGGGCGCTGATGACCAATCCGCGCTTGCTGATGCTCGACGAGCCCAGCCTCGGGCTGGCCCCGCTTCTGGTGGCGGAAATCTTCAGCATCGTGCAGAGCATCAATGCCAAAGAGGGGCTGTCGGTGCTGCTGGTCGAACAAAATGCCATCGCCGCGCTCGAGGTCGTGTCGCATGGCTACCTGATAGAGAACGGCCGGATTGTGATGCATGACAGCGCACAGGCCATGAAGCGCAATCCTGATATTCAGGAATTTTATCTTGGAGGTTCGGACAACAAGGATTTTGGAGCAATCAAGCATTATCGCCGGCGCAAGCGCTGGCTCAGCTGAAACACACCTGTATGGGAGACATGGAATGAAAAAGGCCAAGATACTACAGACATTTTTCGCATTTTCTGCACTGGCGTGCCTATCGGGCGGTGCCCAGGCGCAGACCGGGGACACCATCAAGTTCGGGCTCTGCTACGACCTGAGCAAAGCCTACAGCTTTGCCGTACCGCAGATGGCGCAGGCCGCCCAGGATTACGCCACCCTGCTCAACCAGGACGGCGGCATCGAGGGCAAGAAGATCGAGGTGATTGTCCAGGATACGGGCAACGAGCCGCAACGGGGCATCGAATGCTACGAAAAACTCAAACGTGACGGGGTCATGGTGTTCGACTACATGTCCACGCCGGTATCCCGTGCCGTGCTGCCCAGGCAGATGGAAGACGGCAACATCATGCTGCAGTCCTTCGTCGGGCGGGGCGATGCCGTGAACGGCGAGGTGTTCCAGTGGGTGTTCCCGGTGGGGCCCACGTACTGGGGGCAGGTGGCCAACGACGTCCAGTACATCAAGACTTTGCAGGACGGCAATTTGAAGGGCGTCAAGATCGCCTTCATCTATCCGGATTACGCCTTTGGCCAGGAACCCATTCCGGTCCTGAAGACGCTGGCGGAAAAAGAGGGCTTCGACCTGCAGCTGTTCCCGAATCCGCTGCCGGGCCGCGACCAGGCTTCGGTCTGGACGCAGATCCGGCGCTTCAATCCAGACTACGTCATTTCCTGGAACCTGTCGGCCATGCACGTCGTGGCGGCCCGTGAAATGAAGCGCAACGGGATTCCGATGGACAAGCTGATCACCGTCAACTGGCTCAACGAGGTCGATATCAACAACATCGGCGCGGCAGAGGCCAAGGGGTTACGGCGCGGCACCAATGTCGTGGGCGGGCGGGATCACCCGATGATGCAGCGCATCATCAAAGAAGTCTATGACGCCGGCAAGGGCAATGGCGACGTGAAGACGCTCGACGACATCTACTACAACAACGGCCTGGCGACGTATTCGGTCGTGTTCGAGGGCGTCAAGCAGGCGATCCGCAATGAGGGCTGGCCTCTGACCCCGGCGAAGATCAAAGCGGGCCTGGAGAGCCTGCGCGACTTCGATGCAAACGGCTTCATGGCGCCCGTCACGGTCACCGCGCAGGATCACGGCGGTGGCGGCAAGACCCGCGTGGACATGTGGGATGGGACCCAGTGGGTGCCGCAGTCCGATTGGTTCGCCGCCTATACCGACGTGGTCAACGAACTCGTGCAGGAACAGTCGGCCGAGTTCGCGCGGACGGGTCAATGATTTGTCGTCATGACGGGGTTTTGATGAGCTGATTGACGCGATGGCCTGCGACCCCGGCAGGCCATCCGTCATTTTTTTATGGCAAGTGGGAAATGGGATACGAAACAATTGCGGTGGATGTCGATGCACGGGGTGTGGCCTCGCTGGTTCTGTGTCGGCCAGACGTGCACAATGCGATGGATGGCCGGATGTGGGCCGAAGGCCTGGAGGCCACGCAGCGGCTGGCCGAGGACGCATCCGTACGGGCCGTCGTGCTCACGGGGTCGGGCAAGAGCTTCTGCTCGGGCGGCGATCTAAAGTTCCAGCTGGCCCAGCGCAAGGCCAGTACCGCCGAAAAGATCGCCCACGCAGACACGTTCATGCGCTGGCTGCAGGCGCTCGACACCCTCCCCAAGCCCGTGATCGCGCGCATCCAAGGTCCAGCGTATGCGGGCGGCCTGGGCCTGATCTCGGTCTGCGATCTGGCCATTGGGGTCGACACGCTCACGTTTGCCATTACCGAGGCGCGGCTGGGCCTGCAGCCGGCCATGATTTCACCGTTCGTGGTGCGCCGGCTGGGGGTCGCCAAGGCGCGCCGGTTTTTTCTGACCGGCCAGCGTTTCAATGCGGCCGAAGCCCTGGCTATGGGCTTTCTTGATCGCGTGGAAAGTGCAGGTACACTGGATGCGGCAGTTGAAGAGGAAATCGAACTCGTGCTGCAGTGTGCCCCAGGGGCCGTTGGCAAGGTCAAGCACCTGATTGCGCAAGTGGCTCATCTCGGGCTCGAGGGCTCGCTGGCCTACTCGACCGATCAGGCCGTGCAGATGTGGGATTCCGAAGAGGCGGTGGAAGGGATCTCGAGCTTCCTGGAGAAGCGCCGGCCAGCCTGGATTGCTTCATCAGACCGCCGCCACAGAGGGCAGACACATGGCAAATGAAGGCGATTTATTGTGGACACCCGATCCTCGCTGGGCCGGGCAGACGCGGATAGCGGATTACATGCGCTGGCTGGCCCGCGAGCGCGGCCTCCAGTTTGATGACTACGAGTCGCTGCGCCGCTGGTCCATCGATGACCTGACGGCGTTCTGGCAATCTCTTTGGGATTATTTCTCCGTGATCTCGGATTCGGCTCCCGACGGGGTGGTCGATACGCTGGACATGCCAGGGGGGCGCTGGTTCGAAGGCTCGCGCGTCAATTATGCCGAGCATGTGCTGCGGCCCGCCCGCGACGCCGCGCCGGGCAAGGTGGCCATTCACTACGCGTCCGAGCAATCCGAGCTGGCGACGCTCACCTGGCAGGAACTGGAGCAACAGGTCATGGGCCTGGCCACGCGCCTGCGGGCCTTGGGCCTGAAGCCGGGCGACCGGGTGGCGGCCTACTTGCCGAACGTACCCGAGGCCATGGTGGCGGCGTTGGCCTGCATGGCCGTCGGTGCCGTCTGGTCGGCGGCATCCCCCGAATTCGGTGTCGAGACGGTCGTGGATCGCTTCGGGCAGATCGAACCGGTGCTGTTGTTTACCTGCGATGGGTATCGGTTCAATGGCAAGGCCTGGCCGCGCGAGCGCCACGTCGAGGAGATCGTGCGCAGGCTGCCCACGCTCGAGCACGTCGTGTGCGTACCGGTGCTGGATGCGGCGCGTACCGATCCAATCGTCCCGATCGGCCACATGTGGGCGTCCCTGCTCGAAGGCCCGGCCATTGCCCGCGAGCATTTCGAATATGCGCGCGTCGCCTTTGACCACCCCTTGTGGGTCCTGTTTTCGTCAGGCACGACGGGTCTGCCCAAGGCCATCGTGCACAGTCACGTGGGCATTGTGCTCGAGCACTACAAACTGATTTGCCTGCACATGAATCTGGGGCCCGATTCGGTGATGTTCTTTTACTCCTCCACCGGGTGGATGGTGTGGAACCTGACCTTGTCCTCGCTGCTGGGCGGCGGCGCCGTGGTGCTGTACGACGGCAGCCCGACCTTCCCGGATGCCGACCGGGTCTGGCAGCTGGCACAGGATGCGGGCGTCACCTACCTGGGCTCCAGTGCGGCCTTCATCCACCTGATGCGCAAGAGCGGCATGGTGCCCCGGGATCGTTTCCAGCTGAAAATCGAGGCAACCATGATCGCCGGCTCGCCCGTCGGGCCCGAGCTCTACGAATGGTTCTACGACAACGTGTCGCCGGATTGCTGGTTCAGCTCGCAATCGGGCGGCACGGAAACCTGCAGCTGCCTGGTGACGTCGGTGCCGCTGCTGCCCGTGCATGCCGGCGAAATCCAGGCGCGGGCGCTGGGTATCGATCTTCAGGCCTGGGATGACCACGGCCACGAGGTCATCGACGAAGTGGGTGAGCTGGTGATCCGCAAGCCGTTTCCCTCCATGCCGCTGTTCTTCTGGAACGACGCCGACGGACAGCGTTATCACCAGGCCTACTTCGACGTGTTCCCAGGCGTCTGGCGACATGGCGATTTCATCAAGGTCAATTCGCGGGGCGGCTGCTTCATCTACGGACGCTCGGACTCTACCCTGAACCGCTACGGGGTCCGTATCGGTACGGCCGAGATCTACCAGACGGTCGAAAAAATGCCCGAGATCGCCGACAGCCTCATCGTCTGCTGCGAGCTGCCGGGCGGGCGGTTCGTGATGCCTTTGTTCGTGGTGACCCGACCGGGGATCACGCTCGATGATGCCCTGAAAAAGCGCATTATGGCAAAGCTGCGCGACGAGGCCAGCCCGCGGCACGTGCCCGACGAAATCCATGCGGTCCCGGCCGTGCCCTATACGCTCACCGGCAAGAAGATGGAAGTGCCGATCCGCAAGCTGCTGATGGGGGTGGCGCCAGAGACCGTGGTCAACCGCGACGCCATGAGCAATCCCCAGGCCATCGACTACTTCCTGGACTTCACCTTTGTGCAACCGGCGGCACCCAAGGGGGCGGCCGACAAGGGGGCCGATACATGACGCCGTTTTACGATGCGCTCGAGACCGAGGCGCCCGAGCAGCGGGAAGCGCGCCTGTTCAAGGCGCTTGCAGAGTTGATCGGTCACGCAAAGAATGCGAGCGCCGGGTGGGCGGGCGTGCTCGAAGGGGTGGAACCGGCCGACGTGTCGGATCGGCATGCATTGGCGCAGCTGCCGGTGGTGCGCAAAACACAGTTGCTGCAATGGCAGCAGCAGGCGCGCAGGCAGGGCGGTGATGCGCTGGGCGGCTTTGCAACGGTCGCTCGGGGTCCCGCACTGGCCCGCGTGTTTGCCAGCCCGGGGCCGATCTACGAACCACAGGGGCGCAATACCGACCATTGGCGTATGGCCCGGTCCTTGTTTGCGGCGGGGTTTCGGGCCGGCGACCTGGTGCACAATGCGCTCAGCTACCACATGACGCCGGGCGCATTCATGATGGATGGCGGCGCAGCCCAGCTGGGCTGCACGGTATTTCCGGCGGGCGTCGGCCAAACCGAGCTCCAGCTGCAGGCGATTGCCGACCTGCAGCCCAATGGCTATATCGGCACACCCAGCCATCTGCGGCTGCTGGTCGAACGCGCAAACGACGCTCAAGTGGACATCGGCAGCCTGGGCAAGGCCATGGTGGGGGGCGAACCCTTTCCAGCCGACTTGCGCGCCTGGCTGGCGACCCGTGGGGTGGATGCCTATCAATGCTACGCAACGGCCGAGGCCGGGCTCATTGCCTATGAAACCGGGCCGCGCGAGGGCATGGTGGCCGATGAACACGTCCTCATCGAGATCGTGGATCCGGATACGCGCCAGCCCGTGCCCGACGGGCAGGTTGGCGAGCTGGTGGTCAGCGTCCTGAACCCGGTCTACCCGCTGATTCGCCTGGGCACGGGAGACCTCTCGGCGATCATGTCGGGCGCCTGCCCGAGCGGACGCACGAATGTCCGCATCCAGGGGTGGATGGGGCGTGCCGATCAGGCGACCAAGGTGCGGGGCCTGTTCATCCGGCCCGAACAGATCCGTGACGTACTGTCGCGCTTCCCCGAAGTGTCGCGCGCGAGCCTGGTGATCACCGGCGAAATCGGCAAGGACCGCATGGTGCTTCAGGTTCTGCCCCATGCGCACACAGACGGCCTGGATACCCGCCTGGCCGCGGCCGTGCGCGAATTCACCAAATTGCGGTGCGAGGTCGAGATCGTGGGCGCGGCGCAGCTGGCCACGGACGGCAAGCTGATCGACGATCGGCGCAAGGTACACTGAAAGGCAGTCGTTCCTGGATCGGGGGCAGCCCATGCGTCGTATCGGTTTCATCTGGCGTCTGGCGCGACGCTTTGCGCTCTGCGCGTTGGCGTATGCATGGCTGATAGGGTTTGGCGCAGCATGGGCCGCGGACGCCGAAATCATCTTTCCCATACAGGTGCAGCAGGGGGCCATGGTCATCGGCAAGGTGCCGCCTGGCAGTCAGGTCCGCTATGGCGACCGGGCGCTCGACGTCACGGGCTATGGCACGGTGGTGCTGGGCGTGGCCCGTGATGCCGACCGTCCTGCGAGGCTCACCATCACGCCACCGGGTGGTCAGCCGCATTCGGTGGATATCGCCATTGTGCCGCGCGACTGGCCTGTCGAGCGGGTCAACGGGGTGCCGCCCAAGACCGTAGCGCCGCCGCCGCACATTGCCGAACGCATTCGCCGCGAGCAGGCGCGGGTCGCCCACGCACGGGCGACCAGCAGCCACGACACCGGTTTTGCCCAGGCTTTCATCTGGCCCGTCCAGGGGCGGATTTCGGGGCGGTTCGGCAATCAGCGCATCTATAACGGCGTACCGGGCGCTGCCCATTCCGGCATGGACATTGCCGTCCCCAGCGGCACGCCCGTGAAGGCGCCAGCCAGCGGCCGGATCGTCTTCGCCGAGCCCGATCTGTACTTGACGGGCGGTACGGTCCTGATCGACCATGGCTATGGCATCGGGTCCAACTTCCTGCATCTCTCCAGGCTTGATGTGGCGGTCGGCGATGTCGTCGCCCAGGGTCAGGTCATCGGCCGGGCGGGGGCCACGGGCCGGGCCACCGGCCCGCACGTGCACTGGGGCATGACCTGGTTCGACGTACGCATCGATCCCTTGCTGGTGCTGGAACGCCAGCCCTGAGCCACCGGGCGGTTCGGCGCACTTCGGGCGGTGCCATCGGGTTACTACCGATATGCTTTTGATGAAGCGCCGCTTAATAAAAAGTGAATTGACGGATCCTGGCGTGTATTTCTACCATGAAGAAGCCGCTAGCGAGCGATACCAGAGCGATACCATTATCATGGACACACGGGCGCATTTGCGACTCGGTCAGGATTTTCACAGGAGCCCAAGCATGTCTGGAAATCAACTCAGCGGTAAAGTTGCCATTGTCACCGGGGCAGGGGGTGGTTTTGGCGAAGGAATCGCGCATATGTATGCGCAGGAAGGCGCCCAGGTCGTCGTGGCCGACATCAACCAGCAGGGCGCCGAGCGGGTGGCATCCGCCATTGGCCCGCAGGCGCTTGCCGTCAAGGTCGACATTACGTCGTCGGCCGAAGTGGCCGACATGGTCGCCAAGACACTCGAAAAATTCGGCCGCATTGACATCATCGTCAACAATGCCGGTACCACCCACAAGAATCAGCCCATGCTGGATGTGGACGAGCAGACGTTCGACCGCGTATTCAACGTCAACGTCAAGTCCATTTACCTGATCTCCAAAGCCATCGTGCCCGTGATGCGCAAACAGGGCGGGGGGGTGATCCTCAACGTGGGATCCACCGCGGGGATCCGGCCGCGCCCGGGGCTGACCTGGTACAACGCTTCAAAGGGCGCGGTCAATCTGCTGTCGCGCTCCATGGCCATCGAATTGGCGCCCGACAGGATCCGGGTCAATGCCATTTGCCCCGTCATGGGCGTAACGGGCTTGTTCGAAGCCTTCATGGGCCTGCCGGACACACCGGAAAATCGCGCCAAGTTCGTGTCCACGATCCCTCTCGGGCGCTTCAGCAAACCATCCGACATTGCCGCCGTGGCCACATTCCTGGCCAGCGATGCGGCCGAATTCATCACGGGTGTCGAATTCCCCGTCGATGGGGGGCGCACCATTTGAAGCCATTGTCCAATCTCATCCCGCAGGAAAAGCCATGAAAATTCGTGCTGCCGTATTGCGTCAGATGGGGCTTGCCAGCCCGTATGCCCAAAGCCGCCCGGTGCAGATCGAAGACGTCGAGCTGGATCCGCCCGGGCCCGGCGAGGTGCTGCTCAAGATCAAGGTGGCCGGGCTCTGTCATTCCGACCTGTCCGTCATCAATGGCGACAGGCCGCGTGGCATGCCCATGGTGCTGGGGCACGAATCTTCAGCCGAGGTGGCCGAGCTCGGTGCCGGCGTCGACGACCTCAAAGTAGGGGATCACGTCGTCACCGACTTCGTGCCTATTTGCGGGCACTGCACGCCTTGCAGCCAGGGCCGCCCGGCCCTGTGCGAGCCGGGGGCGCAGGCCAATGCGCAAGGTGTTCTGCTGGGGGGTGGGCGCCGCCTGCAGCGGCAGGGCGAGCCCTTGAATCATCACTTGGGGGTGTCGTGCTTTGCCGATTATGCCGTGGTCTCGCGCTATTCGTGTATCAAGGTTCTGCGCGAGCTCTCGCATCGCGAAGCGGCGCTGTTCGGCTGCGCCGTGCTCACCGGCGCGGGGGCGGTGATCAATCGGGCGCGTATCAAGGCGGGCCAGACAGCGGCCATTGTGGGCCTGGGGGGCGTGGGCCTCAGTGCCTTGCTGGCCGCCGTGGCCGCTGGCGCCCGGCGGATCGTGGCGGTCGATCTCAGCGATGAAAAGCTGGCGCTGGCCAAGACGCTCGGCGCCACCCATGTCATCAACCCCAGGCACGTCACCACTGATGCCGACCGCCTCGAGGCGGCCGGTGGCGCGGTAGACTTCGGCTTCGACATGGCCGGCGCCGTGGCGGCCTTCGAAACGGCCTATCGCCTGACGGCGCGCGGGGGCACCACCATCACGTCGGGCCTGCCGCATCCGAAAGCGGCCTTTTCCCTGCCATTGGCACAGCTCGTGGGTGAAGAGCGCGATATCCGCGGCAGCTATCTGGGCTCGGGCGTGCCAGCCGTCGATATTGCCCGCTATATCGACTTGTATCTGGGCGGCAAGCTGCCCGTGAACAAATTACTGGGCCAGGTGTTCACCCTGGATCAGATCAACGAAGGCTTTGATCATCTTGCATCAGGTTCTGGATTGCGTGATTGCATCATGCTGGAGGCCTGATTCTCTGGAATCGTCAGAATCCGATTTCACCCTGGTGCGCCAGGGTGCCTTCTTGCCCAGCCCAGAGCTGGGCTTTGCCGTCTTCCAGCATGACGCCGCCCACTTCGAATGGCCGTGGTGCGATCAAGGGCCGCAAGCCCTGGTACGAGAGGGTTCGTACGGTGCGATCGGGATGGGCCTGCTTGAAGGCCCGCACCATCAGGGTGGCGATCATGGGGCCATGCACGACCAGGCCTGGGTAGCCTTCGACGTCGCGTGCGTAGGGCAGGTCGTAGTGGATCCGATGCCCATTGAAGGTCACGGCCGAGTACCGAAACAGCATGACAGGATCGGGTTGTATCGTTTGCCGCCAGCCGCCGTCGGGAATGGGCAATGAGCCCTGCAGCCGTGGCGCGGCCGGTGCCCGGTACACGATGTCCTGCTCTTCGGTGATGCAGATTTGGCCATCTTGCCGGTATTCGTGGTGGGCCGTCACGAAGGTCAGGGCGCCGGTGCGCCCTTGTTTTTCGGTCACCGAGGTGATGGCGGACGTGCGCTGCGCCGGCGTTCCGATCCGCAGCGGCTCATGGAACTGTACGCGGCCGCCCGCCCACATGCGGCGTCGATTTTCTGCGGTTGGGGGCAGTGGTCCCCCCTGAGCCGGATGCCCGTCGTGGCCCAACAGGGCATAGGGCTGGCCCGACACAAAAAAGGCCCAGTGCCAGAGCAAGGGCAGGTGCGGGCCCAGCTGGCTGGGGTCATCGCCGATGCTCAGGGCAACGCGCGCCGCGTGCAGAGCATCGAGGCTGTCCGTGCAGGTATCGGTGTGGCCTATCCAGGCGTTGAGATCATTGTCGTGCATATCGGGGTCTCCGTAATCATAAGAGTCGGGGCGCGAGCCGGGGCGCTCAGGGGCTGTCTGGACGGCGATCCTGGCCAGGCGCCAGCGGCGCGGGTTGCGAGCCGGGTTCCGAGCCGAGGTCTGGGCCAGGTTCCAGGCCGAGTTCGGCCAGGATGGCTTGGGTGTGCTCGCCCAGCGCGGGGATGGGATCCATCCGTGCGTCTGCCGCGTAACGGATGCCGGGTGGCAACAGGGCCGGCAGATCGCCCGCCGGGCTGGCCACGGTCGTCCATCGGTTGCGGGCCCGTAGTTGGGGATGGTGCCACACACCGTGCATGTCATTGACGTGCGCGTTGGCGATGTCGGCCGCGTCGAGGCGCTCGATGACCTGGTGGGCCGTCAGGGTGGCAAAAGCCTGCACGATGACGGCGCGCAGTTCGGTGCGTGCTGCTGAGCGCTTGAAATTGCTGTCGAAGCGCGGATCATCGGCCAAGGCGGGCTGCTGCAGGACCTGACCGCAGAATGCATGCCATTCGCGTTCATTCTGCAGGCCCAGCATCACCGTCTTGCCGTCGCCGGCGGGAAATGGGCCGTAGGGATAGATGGTGGAATGCGAGGCGCCACTGCGCGGGGGCGGGGGAGCGTCATCGTAGCTGTAGTACAGTGGATACGACATCCATTCGACCATGGATTCGAGCATCGAGATATCGATGTGCCGGCCGCGACCGGTTTTGCCGCGTTCGATCAGGGCGGCGAGGATGTTCGAGTAGGCGTACATGCCCGCCGCGATGTCGGCGATCGAGCAGCCGGCCTTGGCTGGCTCGTCCGGGGTCCCCGAGACCGACAGAAATCCGGCCTCGCTCTGAATGAGGAGATCGTAGGCCTTGCGGTCGCGGTAGGGGCCATCATTGCCATAGCCTGAAATATCGCACACGATCAGGCGTGGGAAGCGCTCGTGCAAGGCCTCGAAGGACAGCCCGAGGCGGGCTGCGGCACCGGGCGCCAGGTTTTGCACCAGGACGTCGGCTTTGTGCAGCAGGCGCTCGAGCACGGTGGCGGATTGCGCGGCCTTCAGGTCGAGCGCCAGGCTTTCCTTGGAGCGGTTGACCCAGACGAAGTGCGAGGACAGGCCATGGGTGCGCTGGTCATAGCCACGCGCGAAATCACCCACCCCGGGGCGCTCGATCTTGATGACGCGGGCGCCCTGGTCTGCCAGCTGGCGCGTGCAGAAGGGGGCCGCGATGGCATGCTCCAGGGTGACGACGGTGATGCCTTCGAGGGGACGCATGGTTGTACTCGTTTCAGAATGACCGGGGCATGCCCAGGACGTGCTGGGCCACGTAAGAAAGAATCAGATTGGTGGAAATCGGGGCGACCTGATAGAGGCGGGTTTCGCGAAACTTGCGTTCGATGTCGTATTCGCACGCAAAACCGAAACCGCCGTGCGTCTGCAGGCAGGCGTTGCCGGCTTCCCAGGACGCATCGGCCGCCAGCAGCTTGGCCATGTTGGCCTGCGCCCCGCAGTCTTGCCGGGCGTCGAAGCGGGCCGCTGCCTCGTAGCGCATGAGGCTGGCCGCTTCCACGTTGACCCAGGCCCGGGCGATGGGGAACTGAACGCCCTGGTTCTGGCCGATGGGCCGATCGAAGACAATGCGTTCGCTGGCGTATTTGCTGGCCCGATCGACGAACCAATAGCCATCGCCGATGCATTCGGCGGCGATCAGCGTGCGTTCGGCATTCAGCCCGTCGAGAATGTATTTGAACCCCTTGCCTTCTTCGCCGATCAGGTTTTCTTCGGGGATTTCGAGATTCTCGAAGAATAGTTCGTTGGTTTCATGGTTGACCATGTTCAGGATCGGGCGCACGGTCAGGCCCTGGCCGATGGCGGTGCGCAGGTCGACCATGAAGATCGACATGCCCTCGGATTTTTTGGTGACTTGCTCCAGGGGGGTGGTGCGCGCCAGCAGCACCATCAGGTCGGAATGCTGGATGCGCGAGATCCAGACCTTCTGCCCGTTGATGACGTAGCGGCCGTCTTTCTTGACGGCCGTGGTCTTGATGCGGGTGGTATCGGTGCCGGTCGTGGGCTCTGTGACGCCCATGGACTGCAGGCGCAGTTCACCGCTGGCGATCTTGGGCAGCCATTCTTGTTTCTGGCGCTCGGACCCGTGGCGCAGCACCGTGCCCATGTTGTACATCTGGCCGTGACAAGCCCCGGAATTGCCGCCCGAGCGGTTGATTTCTTCCATGATGACCGAGGCTTCGGTCAGCCCCAGCCCCGAGCCGCCGTATGCTTCGGGGATCAGGGCCGCCAGCCAGCCGGCATGGGTCAGGGCGTCGACAAATTCGGCGGGATAGCCTCGTTGCAGATCGATTTCGCGGAAATACGCATCGCCGAATTGTGCGCACAAGTCGCGGATGGCTTCACGGATGTCCTGGTATTTGTCAGCGTTTTGGTGCATGTTTTCCTCGGCCAAGCTACAGGGCAAAGTTTAAGGGTATGGCAATCTTCAAGATTGTTTAAGGGTGCGGCAATCCGGTAGTGGCGACAATCTGTATTTGGCAAACGTCGACTTTGATTGCAATTAAGAGGGTTGTGGGGGCAGCCGCGCGGCCGCGGCATCGGCAACCAGCAGGTCGACCAGCTCGCGTGCAAAGGCCGGCAGTTCAGTGGTTTCTTGAACGCAGATGTGCAATTTTCGCAGCGCCCAGGCGTCTTCCAGGGTCAGGATGGCAATGGGCATCGAGTCCGCGTAGCGCAAGGCGGCCGATTCCGGGATCACGCCGATACCGACCTGGGCTGCGATCAGGCGGCAGCACGTTTCGAAATTGCTGACCTCGACCCGCTTTTTGAGCAGGCGGCCCTGGTCTTCGGCTGCCTGCAGCAGGAAGGAATGGATGGCGCTGGCCTCGAACAGGCATATGAAATCGTAATCGAGCAGGCTGGCAAACGGGTGGCAGCTCTGCTGCGCCAATGCGTGGCGGGCGTGCGTGACCAGAACCAGACGATCGGTGCGGTAGGGCAGGAAGCGCACGCCGGCGCCGCCACTGGCCTGCGCCGTCAGGCCGATGTCGGCCACGCCTTCGGCCACGGCGCGCACCACTTCGTGGCTGAGCCGTTCGCGCAGTTCGATGTTGACGTCTGGATGGGCCACCAGATAGCGCTCCAGTGCGGCGGGCAGGAATTCATTCATCGCCGTGGTGTTGGCATAGACCCGCACCCGCCCCTTGATACCGCTGGCAAATTCGCGCATGTCGCCCCGCAGGTGCTCGATCTGGCGCAACACGACCCGGGCGTGTTTGACCAGGGCCTCGCCCGAAGGCGTCAGGCTGACCCCCTGGCTGGTGCGATACAGCAGCTGGGTGCCCAGATGGGCTTCCATGTTCTTGACCCGGTTACTGGCTGCCGGCAGAGACAGGTGGGTGCGTTCGGCCCCTTTGGTCAGGCTCCGGGCGCTGGCCACATGCACCATCAGTTGCATGTCCGTGAGGTCTATGTGTGTCGCCATACCGGCCTTTCTCCTTTGAAATGCTTGAAGCCGCCCCTAAGCAAACAAGAATAGGCAAATCGGGTCGGCCGATGCAGAATCCATACAAATCAGATTGACAGGAACAACCATGCAGGATCTCAGTGCGACCTTGTCCCGATTCGTGGCCGAACTACAGTATGGTGATATTCCCACCCCCGTGTTGCGGCGCATAGAAGATCTGCTGCTCGACGGCCTGGGCTCCATTTTAGCCGGAGCCGCCCAGAGGCCGGTGCAGTCCATGGCCCGCTATGCACGCATCATGGGTCCGGCCGACGGGCCCAGTGAAAGCCTGGTCGATCAGTCCGCTACCAGTCCGCTGTTCGCGGCCCTGGTCAATGCGGCGGCTGCCCATATGGTCGAGCAGGACGACGTGCACAATGGTTCGGTCTTTCATCCTGCGGCGGTGGTGTTCCCGCCCGCCCTCGCGACGGCTCAGGCCCTGGGGCGATCGGGGCGCGACGTCCTGGTGGCGGCCGTGGCCGGGTACGAAGCAGGCATCCGCATCGGCGAGTACCTGGGGCGCAGCCACTACCGGGTTTTCCATACCACCGGTACCGCGGGTACGCTCGCGGCCGCCGTGGCCACTGGCCGGCTGCTTCACCTCGATGCCCGCCAGATGCTCCACGCCCTCGGTTCAGCCGGCACCCAGGCGGCCGGCCTCTGGGAGTTCCTGCGCGACGGGGCGGATTCCAAGCAGCTGCATACCGCCAAGGCCGCCGCCAACGGCCTGATGGCCGCCTGGTTGGCGCACGATGGCTTCACCGGGGCAAGCCACATCCTCGAGGGGCGCCAGGGCATGGCGGCGGGCATGTCGCAGGATGCCGATCCGGCCCGGCTGGTCGATGGCCTGGGCAGCCGCTGGGCCGTGCTCGAGACCTCATTCAAATACCACGCCTCCTGCCGGCATACGCATCCGGCGGCGGATGCTTTGCTGCAGGTGGTCACTGAACACGATCTGTCCATCGATGACATCGAATCCGTGGTGGCCCACGTGCACCAGGGCGCCATCGACGTGCTGGGTCCGGTGGTCGCGCCAGTCACCGTGCACCAGTCCAAGTTCTCCATGTCGACCGTGCTGGGGCTGATCGCCAAGCATCGCCAGGCGGGGCTGGCCGATTTTGACAATGGCCTGAACGACCCGGACATCCGGGCGTTCGAGGCGCGCGTGCGCATGGAGCTCGATCCCGAAGTCGATGCCGCCTATCCTGCACGCTGGCTGGGGCGCGTCAGCGTGCGCACCCGCTCGGGCCAGGTATTCCAGGGGCGCGTCGACGTCCCCAAGGGGGATCCTGCCAATACCTTGTCGCGCCCCGAAATCGAAGACAAGGTGCGCCGCCTGGCGGCGGTGCAAAAGGCGGTGTCCGAAGCTCAGGTCGATCGCCTGATTGCCCAGGTCTGGGGGCTCGAAGACATCCCGACATTGGGCCGTTTGCTTTGAGCGGCACTTTGCGCGTACTGTGCGGGTAGGATCCAGAACACCGCCGCCCGACGACCAACCTGCCATGACCACGCTCATTGCCGAAGAACACCTGATTCAATCGATCCGCGATGCGATCGCGCAAATCCTCACCAATTCAAGATTATGCGCCGAAGGGCAGCGGCCAATCTGCCAGGATACCGGCATCGTGAACGTGTTCATGCGGGTGGGCATGGGGGTGCGTTTCGATACGGCCCGCAGCCTGCAGGCCCTTTGCGACGAAGGGGTGCGGCGCGGCTATCTGGATGCCGACAATCCCTTGAGAGCCTCGATGGTGGCCGACCCGCTGTTCGACCGCCGCAATACGGGCGACAACACGCCGTGCATGCTGCACGTCGAGCTGGTGCCCGGCCATACCGTAGAAATCGAGGTCGCGGCCAAGGGGGGCGGGTCCGAGAACAAGGCCCAGTTCGCCATGCTCAATCCCAATCAATCACTCGAAGAATGGGTGTTGAACACCGTGCCCGCCATGGGGGCCGGCTGGTGTCCGCCCGGCATGCTCGGCATTGGGGTCGGCGGGACGGCCGAAAAGGCGATGCTGATGGCCAAGCAGGTGCTGATGGAGCCCATCGACATGGCGCAATTGCGCGCGCGCGGGCCGCAGACGTCGCTCGAGGCACTGCGCATCGATCTGTACGACAAGGTCAATGCCCTGGGTATCGGGGCGCAGGGCCTGGGCGGCCTGAGCACCGTGCTGGACGTCAAGATCCGTACGTGCCCCACCCATGCCGCCTCCAAGCCGGTGGCGATGATCCCCAACTGTGCCGCCACCCGCCACGTGCATTTCGTGCTCGATGGTCAGGGTCCCGCCGCGCTTCATCCGCCCGCGCTGTCCGATTGGCCGGATATGCACTGGGCGCCCGACTTCAAAGCCGCCCGGCGGGTGGATCTGGGCCGCCTCAGCCGCGCCGAGGTGGCTTCCTGGAAGCCGGGCGAGCGCCTGCTGCTGACGGGTCGCATGCTCACGGGGCGCGATGCGGCCCATCAGCGTATTCAAGACATGCTGGCGCGGGGCGAAACCTTGCCGGTCGATTTCCGCGACCGGGTCATCTACTACGTCGGGCCGGTCAAGGCCGTGCGCGATGAGGCCGTTGGCCCGGCCGGCCCAACCACGGCCACGCGCATGGATGCCTACACGGACATGATGCTGGGTCAGGCGGGCCTGCTGGCGATGGTGGGCAAGGCCGAAAGGGGGGATCAGGCCACCGAGTCCATCCAGCGCCATCGGGCGGCCTACCTGGTGGCGGTCGGGGGGGCGGCCTACCTGGTATCGAAGGCCATTCGCAGCGCGCGCGTGGTCGCCTTCGAAGACCTGGGCATGGAGGCCATTCACGAGTTCGATGTCTGCGACATGCCAGTCACGGTGGCCGTCGACGCCCGGGGGGAATCCGTGCATCGCAGCGGGCCGCGCGAGTGGCAGCAACGTATCGCGGCGCGCACGCGGGTGCGCGCACGTTCCAGACGTCCCAGAAATTAGGGTGTAAAGGTAGGTTCTATGGGTTTCTCTTTAATGCGCAGTGCGCTGTTTGTGCCGGCGACGCGGCTGGATCGCGTGGCCAAGGCATGGGCCAGTGGCGCCGACGCGGTCATCGTCGATCTCGAAGACGCGGTTGCACCGGATGCCAAGGATACGGCGCGCCAACAGTTGGTGGGCTATCTGCAAGATGCGCCCCGGCCCGTCTGGGTGCGCATCAATGCCGGAGACACGGATGAGTTCGAAGCCGATCTCGCGGTCTGTCGGGCGCAGGCGGGCTTGGCGGGCCTGGTCTTGCCCAAGGCCGAGCACGACGCGGCGCTGAGCCGGGCCACCGCCACCGGGCTGCCCGTGATGGCGCTCGTTGAAACCCCTGCGGGCGTCGACGAGCTCAACGCGATTGCAGCCACGTCGGGCGTGCAGCGTCTGTGCTTCGGTATTCTGGATTTCATGGAGGCGCTGGGCACTCGGCCGCAGACGGCGGCGGCGCAGGCGGTCCTGCAGACACTGCGCTTCAAGGTGCTGCTGGCCAGCCGCAGGCAGGGTCTGGCTGATCCTTTGGATACGGTGTATCCTGACTTTTCAGACACGGTCGGCTTGCAGGCTTTTGCGCAAGATGCCCGTGACCTGGGCTTTGGCGGCATGCTGTGCATCCACCCCAGGCAGGTGCCCGTGGTGCATGCCGTTCATGCCGTGTCAGAGGCCGAACAGGCCTGGGCGCGGCGCGTGCTGGCGCACCACCAGCAAACCGGTTCGCTGGCTTTCCAGCTCGATGGCCAGATGGTAGACCAGCCCGTCATTTCGCGGGCCCGTCGCATTATTGCGCAGGCGGGGGCCTGAATCCTGTCCAGCGCGCAATCCGGAGAGTCTATGGATTCTTATATGCAGGCAGCCATCGATGAAGCCCGCCAGGGCCTGGCCGAAGGCGGGATCCCGATTGGTTCGGTCCTGGTGCACGATGGCCGCGTCATTGGCCGTGGGCATAATCGCCGCGTGCAACAGGGCAGTGCCATTTTGCACGGCGAGATGGACGCGCTTGAAAACGCCGGCCGCCTCGCGGCCCAGACCTATCGCGAATCGGTGCTCTATACCACGCTGTCGCCTTGTGCCATGTGCACCGGAGCGATTCTGCTGTATGGCATCCCGCGGGTGGTGATTGGCGAAAACCAGAGCTTCATGGGCGAAGAAACCTTGTTGCGCGAGCGTGGCGTGCAGGTCGAGGTGCTGCAGGATGCCGCATGCGTGGCCCTGATGCAGGCGTTCATCCGCGCCCACCCCGACCTCTGGAACGAAGACATCGGCGTCTGACCCGGCGCGCTACCCGATTGCCAGCTTGTTGAGCGGGATTTTCAGGTAATGGGTGCCGTTGTCTTCGGCGGGCGGCAGTTGCCCGGCACGGATATTCACCTGCAGGGACGGCAGGATCAGGCGCGGCGGCGCCAGCGTGGCATCGCGGGCTTCGCGCATGGCGACGAATTCGTCTTCGCTGATGCCATCATGGACGTGGATATTTTCGGCGCGCTGCTGGGCGACGGTACTGGCCCAAAGCGGGTCACGCCCCGCCGGCGGGTAGTCGTGGCAGTGCATCAGCAGGGTGTTCTCGGGCAGGGCCAACAGCTTGCGAATCGAGCGGTACAAGGATCGGGCACTGCCGCCGGGGAAATCTGTACGGGCGGTGCCGACGTCCGGCATGAACAAGGTGTCACCCACGAAGATCACGTCATCCACCTGAAAAGCCAGGTCGGCCAAGGTGTGGCCGGGCACCCACAGGATGTTCATCGACAACGTGCCGATCTGTATGGTCTCGCCTTCTTTCAGCAACTGATCGAACTGGCTGCCGTTGGGCAAAAATTCGCGGTCCAGGTTATAGAGCGTTTTGAAGATTTCCTGAACTTGCAGGATATGCTCGCCGATGGCAATACGCCCGCCCAGGCGGGATTTCAGGTAGGCCGCGGCTGACAGGTGGTCGGCGTGCGCGTGGGTCTCGAGCAGCCATTGAACGGTCAGCTTCTGCTCGGTGACGTAGTCGACGATCTGATCGGCCATGTGCGTGCTGGTACGGGCCGCGGCCGGATCGTAGTCCAGCACGGGATCGATGATGGCTGCATGCCGGCCATCGTGCAGCACATAACTGATCGTGCCGGTATCGGTGTCGAAGAATGCCTGTATGGTGCGTGTCATAGTGATGATTCCAGGGGGCAGTCAATTTGTTGATGAATAATATATCATTCTATATAATATTGGCAAATAGACAATTGTCCAAGCTTGAAATGACCCAAATACCCACTGTTCTTCCAGCGCAGCTCATGCGCCACGCGGCTGTCGACGTGGTCGAAAAGCTCAAGGTTCTGGCCAACCCCGATCGCCTGCTGATCCTGTGTCATCTGTCCCAAGGAGAGTGCTGCGTCAGCGAGCTCGAAGAGGTTCTCGATATCCGGCAGCCCACCCTGTCCCAGCAGTTGGCGGTCTTGCGCCACGATGACGTGGTCCAGACACGCCGCTGCGGCAAGTACATTTATTATCGTGTGGCCGATGAAGGCCTGCTGCAGGTACTGGCTTTGCTCTACACCTTGTACTGCCCCAAGGAATGACCATGAACATCGATTGGACTGTCTTTACACCCTGGTCCGCGCTCGGGGGCGGGGTTCTCATCGGCCTGGCGGCCGCTGTGTTTCTGCTGGTCAACGGCCGCATCGCGGGCATCAGTGGGGTGTTGGGCGGGTTGCTTCAGCCGCGCTCCGGCGACGTCGGCTGGCGTCTGGCCTTTCTCATCGGCCTGCTTGTCACACCGCTGCTTTTCATGCTTGCGGGGCGGCCGCAGGTCGTGCCCATCGAGTCGGGCTATGGCGCCCTGATATTGGCTGGCCTGCTGGTCGGCCTGGGTACGCGCCTGGGTTCAGGGTGTACCTCGGGGCACGGGGTCTGCGGCATCTCGCGCCTGTCTCCACGCTCTTTGGTGGCCACCGCCCTGTTCATGCTGGCCGGCTTTGCCACGACTTTCGTCGTTCGTCATCTTCTGGGTCTGTAAGGAATCTGCCATGCCTCTTTTTACCGCGCTGTTGGCCGGCGTCATCTTTGGTGTGGGCCTGGTCGTCTCCGGCATGATCTTTCCAGCCAAGGTTCTGGGTTTTCTGGATTTGGCGGGGCACTGGGATCCGTCGCTGGGGCTGGTCATGGTGGGCGCCATTGCCGCTGGCTCGATCGCCTTCGCCATTGCACGCAAGCGCCCGCGCAGCGCCCTCGGTTTTGAAATCAAACTGCCCACCAACCGGCAGATCGATGCACGCCTGGTCGTCGGCAGCCTGTTGTTTGGCGTGGGTTGGGGCATCGCGGGCCTGTGCCCCGGGCCAGCCCTGGTCGACCTGGGGACGGGGCAGCTCAAGCCTGCGGTGTTCTTCGTTGCCCTGCTGCTGGGCATGGGGCTGTTCGAATGGCTGAACAGGCGTCTTCGGGCCTGATCCCGGATGGGTTGTGCTGCCCGTTGCCCATTCTGGCGGCATGCCGCCAGAATGGGCAGGGTGGGCCCGGGGGGCCAGGCGGTCAGGTGAGCGCCTGGGTATGGCCGTCGACGGCCAGGGCCTGGCCGCTGATGTTGATTGCGGCATCGCTGGCCACGAACAAGGCCATGTTGGCTATATCGCTTGCCGTGACCATGCGCCCCAAAGAGGCCAGGTTGGTGTAGGTACGGGTCATGTCGTCGACCGGTACGCCCAGGGTCTCGGCCTTGGCCTTGATCACCGCGCGGATGCGATCCCCATCGACCGCACCGGGCAGGATGGCATTGGCCCGGATGCCAAACTTGCCCAGTTCGATGGCCAGCGTCTTGGTGAAGCCCACAACAGCCCATTTCGAGGCCGAATAGGGCGCCCGGCCGGCAAAGCCCAGATGGCCGGCCGCTGACGACAGGTTGATGATGACCCCGGCCTTGGAGGCCTTGAGCAGGGGGACCGCCTGACGTACGCACAGAAACTGCCCGGTGATGTTGACCGCGAGCGTGCGATCCCAGTCTTTTTTGCTGAGGGTTTCCACAAAGCCGGTGGGGCCTGCGATGCCTGCATTGTTGATGAGGACGTCCAGCCCGCCCATTTGCGTTGCGACCTGCTCGAACAGGCGTGCGACGCTGGCTTCGTCGGATACGTCGGCGACCATGGTCCAGGCCCCGGGGATCTCGGCGTGGGCCTTTTCGAGGGCTTTTTCGTCGACATCGCAAATGAAGACCTGGGCCCCCGTGGAAGAGAACAACCGGGCCATTTCAAGGCCCAGGCCGCTCGCGCCGGCGGTGATCAGTACCTTGCGCCCCTGCATGCATGTCTTGTCGAACATCGAGGACTCCTTTATTTCTTGACCAGGGCACAGGTGGATGAGGACTCGGGGCCAAACACCGATTCGGCCGAGAGGCTGCGGACTGTTTTGTAGTAGTCCCAGGGGCCGGTGGATTCGGCCGGCGTCTTGACCTGCACCAGCATCATGTCGTGCATCATCAGGCCATCGGGCCGGATGGTACCGTCCTTGACGAACATGTCGTTGATCTTGTGCGATTTCAGGTACTGCATGATGGTGTCGCCATCATCTGTGCCGGTGGCCTTGACGGCTTCGAGGTAGGTGCGTGCCGCCGAGTAGTCAGCCGCCTGGATCCAGGTGGGCGCGCGGCCGTTTTTGTCGATGAAGCGCTGCGACCATGCCTTGGCCTCGTCGTTCTGGTTCCAGTACCAGGGCGCGGTGAGGTAGAGGCCTGCCGCGTTTTCGAGCCCAAGCGAGTTGATGTCGGTGACGAACATCAGCAGGCCGGCGAGCTTCATGGTGTCGGTAACGCCGAATTCTTTGGCGGTCTTGATGGAATTGATGGTGTCGCCGCCCGCATTGGCGAGCCCCAGGACCTCGGCCCCGGATTGCTGGGCCTGCAGCAGGTACGAGGAGAAGTCTGACGTGGACAGCGGTGCGCGCACCTGGCCGAGCACCTTGCCGCCGGCTTCTTTGACCACTTTCGCGGTGTTCTGTTCGAGAGAGTGGCCAAACGCGTAATCGGCCGTCAGGAAATACCAGGTCTTGCCGCCTTGCTCGACCACGGCCATGCCCGTGCCGCGCGCCAGGGCCTCGGTGTTGTAGGCATAGTGCACCGTATAGGGGGTGCATTGTTCATTGGTGAGCTGCGTGGCACCCGGGCCCACGGCAATGAACGGCTTTTTCTTCTCGGCGGCCACGGCGGCCATCGCCAGGCCGGTGGCCGAGTTGGTCCCGCCGATCAGCATGTCCATGTTCTGCTGGTCGAACCACTCGCGCGCGCGCGTGGAAGCCACGTCGGCCTTCATCTGGTGATCGGCGACGAGCAGTTCGACCTTGGTGCCGTTGATTTCGCCACCGATGTCATCGATGGCCATCTGGATCACGTCGGCCCCCGCCTTGCCATCGACGTCGGCATATACGCTGGACAGGTCTGTGATGAAGCCAACGCGGATGACGTCATCGGAAAAGCCGGCGGCCTGTGTGGGGCCGGCAAAGCCCAGGCCAAGAGTGGCCAGGGCCAGCGCTAGGGTGCGAATTTTCATGAGTTCCTCGTAGGAAAAACGGCTCGCGGGCCGGGATGGATCGGGTAGACGGGGTGATGCACGGTATCAGAAGGCCACGTTGTCCTTGCCTTTGGTCTGCAGCATTTCGCGGGCTTCGTCGGGGGTGGCGATCTCGAGCGAAAGTTCTTCGAGGATGCGCCGGATTTTTGCGACCTGGTCGGCATTCGAGGGCGCCAGCTGGCCCTTGGACAGGTACAGGCTGTCTTCCAGGCCGACGCGTACGTTGCCCCCAAGAATGGCGCTGAGGGTTACGAAGGGCATTTGATGGCGGCCCGCCGCCAGTACCGACAGGTAGTAGTCATTGCCCAGGAGCTTGTCGGCGATCGTGCGCATGTGCAGCAGGTTTTCGTGGTGCGCCCCGATGCCGCCGGAAATACCGAAAATGCATTGCAGGAAGAAGGGCGGCTTGATGAGGCCGCGGTCGGCAAAGTGGGCGACGTTGTACAGGTGGCCGACGTCGTAGCATTCGAATTCGAACCGGGTGCCCTGCGCGGACAGTTCGGCGACACCGCGCTCGATCTGCGAGAAAGTGTTCGACAGGATCAGGTCTTTGGTCATTTCGAGATAGGGCTTTTCCCAGTCGAACTTGAACTGGCCGATCTTGGCCGCGGCGCCCGAAATGTTGAAATTGAACGAGCCCATGTTCATGGACGCGATTTCGGGTTGCGCTGCTTTGGCGGGGGCCAGACGCTCGTCGAGCGTCATGCCCAGGCCGCCACCGGTGGTGATGTTGATGATGGCGTCTGTCTGGCTCTTGATGACGGGCAGAAATTGCGCAAACAGCTTGGGATCCTGGCGCGGCTGCCCGGTTTCTGGATCGCGGGCATGCAAGTGCACCATGGCGGCCCCCGCCTGTGCCGCCGCCACTGCGTCACGCGCGATTTCCTCGGGGGTGATGGGCAGATAGGGCGACATGGTGGGCGTATGGATGGAGCCCGTGACGGCACAGGTAATGATGACTTTCTTGGCTTGTTTCATGTGTGATTACTCCGTATGGCGGCGCTTGGCTTCAAGGACCCGCAGCAACATCTCGTCGCGTTCGTGGGCCAGGGCCTCTATGGTACGCCCGTCGCTCTCCTGGGTCAGCCCCTCGAGCAATATTGCACGGGTGGCGTCGTCGAGCGGGGCTTCGCCCAGATCATCCCACCAGCTTTTTATGGGCCCGGAGAAGTGGTCGAGAAACCGCGCCATGCCCCCTTGCCCGCCCCCCAGGTTGAAGGTCATGTGAGGCCCGAAAACGGCCCAGCGCAAGCCCGGGCCTTCGGTGATGGCGGTATCGATGTCTTCGACCGAGGCGACCCCCTGGGCGGCCAGGTAGACGGCCTCGCGCCAGAGGGCGGCCTGCAGGCGGTTGGCCACGTGCCCGCTGATTTCTTTGTGGATGCGAATGGGCCGTTTGCCGGTCTGGCGATAAAACGCCATGGTGCGTTCGATGGTGTCGTTGGACGTTTGCCGGCCGCCGATCACCTCGACCAGTGGGATCAGGTGGGGCGGGTTGAACGGATGGCCGACCACGCAGCGTTCGGGGTGCGCGCACTGGCTCTGCAGGCGGGTCATGTGCAGCCCGGAGGTGCTGGAGGCCAGGATGGTGTGCTCTGGGGCAGCGGCATCCATGCGCTTGTACAGGTCGATTTTGAATGCCTCGCGCTCGGGGGCGTTTTCCTGGACGAAATCGGCCTGGGCCACCGCCTGTTCGAGATCGGCTTCGAACTGCAGCGCGCCCCAGGGGATGTCGGGCGCTGCGGTGCCCAGCGTCACCAGCGCCGGCCAGGCTTGCGTAATGAGGGTCCTGGCGATGGATTCGGCGTCGGGCCCGGGGTCATGCAGGGTGACTTTCAGGCCATGCGCCAGGAACAGGGCGGCCCAGCTGGCGCCTATGGTGCCGGCCCCAATGACGCTGATTCGGGTGATGGCAGGCGCGTTGGATTGGGGGGTTGTAGAGGAAGAAGACAAAAGGGGACTCCTGCAACGGGCAGGCGAGATCCACGTAGATGTCGATCTCGCCCTGGATGGAATGAATGTCGGTGGCGCGTAGGCTCCGTAGAAAAATTATACGGATCGTATCCGGTGGCCGGTGTTAGTCAAAACCCTGATATGTCGCAAATATTGACTTCCATCAGATTGGGTTTATATTAGTAGCTATACGAGCAACTACTTATATCATCAGTTGGATGGATACGACACTCACCTTGCAGCAGCTGGGGTTCACCGAGTACGAAGCCCGGGCTTATGCGGCACTGGTGGCCGGCGGCGAAATGAACGGCTATGAACTGGCCAAGAAAACCGGCATCCCGCGCGCAAACATTTATGCCGTGGCGGCCCGCCTGGTCGAACGCGGCGCGGTATTGCCCGCCGAGCACGCCGGGGGGCGCCGTTATGTCGCTCTCGCGCCCGAGCCGCTATTGCGCAGCCTGCAGGCTCAGCACCAGCGGGCCCTGCAGGCTGCGCGCCAGGCGTTCGAGCGTCGCGGCAGCGGTGCAGAGTCTGTCGCCGTGCTCAACCTGCAAGGCCAGGAATTCCTGGCCCACGCGCGCCAGCTGATCGATGCCTGTCAGCACCGGCTGCTGCTCGCCCTGCACCCAGAGGCAGCCGCGTTCCTGGCCGATGCCTTGCGCATGGCAGACGAACGCGGCGTGCACATGGCCACGCTGTGCCTGGCCGCATGCGATGCGGCGTGTGGCGCTTGCCAGGGGGTGGTCTATCGGCGGGCGGTCGCCACCGAAACCGGGTCCGATCGGCTGATTCTGGTGGCGGATGACGAAACGGCCGTGATCGGCCAGGTGCATGGGGTTGGCGGCCAGGCGCGCGCCAGCCACGGATTGACCACGCGCCAGCCCGCCGTCGTGCAGCTGGCGGCCGATTTCATTCGCCAGCAGCTGCTGCTGGCGACTCTCAGCCAGGCCCTCGGGTCACGGATCGACACCTTGATGTCAGAGCCGGACGTGCAGGCTTTGGCTGCGTTGTACCCCGACGGGGGGTTGCCCGCCAATCTGTCGGGTCTCAGCGCCCCGGCGTCCAGGGTGGATGACGGCACTGCGGCCTTTTCTGAAGGAGCATCATCATGAAGATCCCATCAACCATGGCACGCGGCAGCTGGGTGCTGGCCGCGTCATTGGGCCTTGCCCTCGGCGGCACCCTGGCCACCGTCAACACGCATGCGGCGCCACAGTCCACCATCACGACCCACACCATGAATTGGTTCGGCGGCCCCGCCTACATGGGCGAGCCGGCACTCGAAGTCACCGCCGCCCTGGTCGAGGCCGGTGGTGGCGCGGACAACTTTTCCTTTGCCAACGCGCTGGTCGCCATGTTGGGCGAAGATACGGTCAACGCCGAGGTCGCCAAGCTCAACAAGCAGTATGGCGCGGATCAGGTCAAGCAATTCATCAATGGGATGACGTTCGCCGTGAACGATGGCCTGAAGCGGGCCACCGAGGCGGGCGTGACGCTGCCGCCGGCACCCGCTGATCTAAAAGGCCAGAAATTGGCGCTGGTTTTGGTGCAGGCTGGCACAACGGATGACGGCACCTGGTGGTCGGGCTTCTTATTCGATAAGGCCTTGTCACATGGCTTGCACAATCAGGTCATGGCCGACATCGAAGTGCAGGCGGGGCATGGCGCCGATGAGCTTACCCACCGCATCCTGAACCAGGCCATGTACGACGTGGCGCAGGCGCTTGGCCAGAAAGACGTTAAACTGGCCTCATTGCATTAAGCCTCAATCAAGGATTTGGTATCAATGTCGTACACTTACAGCACACGGGTACGCAAAGTGTTTTTGGCCGGGGCGCTGGCCCTGGCCGGCATGGGTCAAGCGTGGGCGCACGCGCACGTCGTCTCACAGACACCGGCCGCAGGCGCTGCAGTGCCCAGCCCGGCCGAAACCTGCGTCGAATTCGACAGCCCGCTCGAGGCCGCCTTCAGTACGCTGCAGGTCCACGACGCCCAGGGTACCCAGGTAGATTCCACTCAGGCAGTGCTTCGCAATGATGGCCACGTGCTCTGCGCCAGCCTGCCCGAGCTGCAGCCCGGCGACTACGAAGGGCGCTGGGTGGCGGTGGCCAGTGATGGCCATCGCATGCAGGGCACCTATTCTTTCAGCGTGCGCTGATCCTGCGCGGGGTGCCGGGCCTGGTCGACCTAGTGCAACCGTTGTTGGCAGCCGGGCAGGATATCCTGCTTGCCGGCCTGGTGGGTTGCACGCTCATGGCCGGCGCCACCGCGGCCCTTCAGGGAAAGCGCCTGCTTCGCCTGCAACGGCGGTTCTTGTGGGGCCTGCTGTGGCTTCAGCTGGCATTTCTGTTCAATGGCGCTTACCGGATGGCCGAACCGACCGGGTGGTGGCCGTGGCTGGACGCGGTTCGGCTGACTGTCCTGCACACGATGTTCGGCACCACGGTCACCCTGTCGGCTCTGTGGTCGGTCTCGTGGCTGGTGGCTGGTTGGATGATGGCAGGGCGCCGCCGCAGTGTGCCGCCGGCTGATGCGTCTGCGGGCCGGTCGCCCGGTCATGGGGTCGCGGTCTTCTTTCTTCTGCTGCTGTCGTACACCCGGGCCGCCACAGGGCATGCCGCGGATCACGGCCTGTTCAGCCTGGCCGCCGGGGTTCATGCGGTACACATTCTTGCGGCCGGCGCCTGGGCGGGACCCGTCTGGGTGTCGCGTCTATTGCATCCAGGCTGGGGGGATCTGACGCCGTCCGAGGCCAGTGCCCAGGCGCACCGTCTTTCGCGGGCGGCCACCGTGGCCGTTCCTTTGTTGATCCTGACCGGGCTGCTCGATGGTTGGCGCACCCTGGGCCCGGCGGCCCATTGGGGTAGCACGGCCTATGCGTGGATCCTGTTGGTCAAGGTCGGGCTCATGGTTCTGGCCATTGCGTTGGGCCTGCGCAACCGCTGGTTCTGGATGCCGCGCCTGGCCGCCGGCGATAGCGTGGCCGGACACGGCTTCGTCCGGATACTCGCGATCGAGGCGTTCGTGCTGCTGGGGGTGATGACGTTGGCCGGGCTATTGGGCCAGAGCATGCTGCCGGCATGAGTTCGGCGTGGGTCCGATGCGGTCGGGCCTGGCGTACGGGGGTGGCTGACCAGGCAGATACTTACGCTAAAATAGGGGCCGGCCATAGCATCCAGTTGCGTGGCCAACCAGCTGGGAGCCAGGTGGGTACCAGCAGAAACGGTCAGATTTAATGCATTGCCCGAGTGGTGGAATAGGTAGACACAAGGGACTTGAACAATTTGAGCCTTCGGGGGGAAACGCCCGATGTGAAGCCCGTCAAATTCGGCGAACGCCCTGGATATTTCGATATCCGAGCCAACGCCGAGCCAAGCCCGGTTTTTAAACCGGGAAGGTGTAGAGAGCAGACGGTGGGCACCTACGGTCGCAAGACTATGGTGAAGGCGTGCTCCAGACTACAAACAGCCTATGTGCTGGCGGCGAAAGCCGTAGTGGTAAGAAAATCCCTCGATCTTTGATCGTACCGGTTCGATTCCGGTCTCGGGCACCAACTGTCAGCGGCCCATCAGCAGCTCGTCCAGCCGGGCCATAAACAGGGCCTGCCCCAAGTGCACACGCGCGGTCCAGTCCGTTTCCGACTGGCCGTCCGTGTTGTCCGTGATGAACTTGAATGCGCGCCAGCGCAGGTGCTTGCGATGGCAGACGGCCGCCAGCGCGAACAGCTCCATGTCGACGAGATCCACGCCCTGCTCGAGCAGCCAGGGGTCGGTGGTCTGCAGGAAACTGTCGCCGGTGGCGCAACGCAGCCCGGCCGAGCCGGAACGGAACAGGGGGGGCGTGTCATCGAATGGCGTGACGCCGCGGGGGCACAGGGGCTCGGTGTTCATGTCCCGCTGGATGACTTCGGCGACCTCCACCAGGCCGCTGGCCCGGCCCGCCAGCGTACCGGCCGTGCCGTAATTGATCAGGCAATCGGGTTGATGGCGCTCGATGGCGTCCATCAGCGCCAGGGCGGCGTTCAATTTGCCCACGCCGGTATAGACGACCGGGATGTCGTGGGCCAGGGCCGTATGCTCGAATTCTTGCGGTAACGCGACGGCGACGAGCCATTTTTGTGTGTCCATGCAGGCCTCGCGGCGGAAATGAAGGGGACAGTGGGGTGCTCGATCGAGTGCCAGTGTACCGAATCTTCCGGGTGGGCCGATCTGCTACCATTCGGGCATCCTTCGCCTCGGCATTGCCAAAAGAAACCAGGAGACAACGATGCATGATCCGATCGAGTTGCCATTTGAAAATTATCCACAGAAACCCCACGGCGGGCACCTGGTCGACCAGGTGGTGCCGCCCGACCGGCGCGCCGCGGAAATCGAACGGGCGCGCAGCCTTCCGGCCATCATGGTCGACTTGCAGGCCGTCATCACCATCGAGATGATTTGCACGGGTGTGCTGTCCCCCAACAAAGGTTTCATGAATCGCGCCGATTATCTGTCCAGCCTCGAGAACGGGCGGCTGGCAGATGGCACCATTTGGCCGGTCCCCCTGAGCTTTGCCCCGATTGGGCGGCGCAACACCGAGGTCATCAGAAAACTGTCGGTGGGCGACCACGTGGCGCTGGTCGACCACCAGGGCGAGCCCGTGGCCCGGCTCGAGGTCAACGACCTGTTCGACTACGACCGTGAACACCGGGCAAAGCATTTGTTCGGCACCACGGATCGAAGCCACCCGGGTGTGGCGTCTATTTTCGACCGCATGGGCGACCTGTCCATCGGCGGCGACCTGTTCCTGCTCAATCGGGTCGATTGGGGGCCTTTCGAGGCCCTGCGGCGCGAACCCCGGGACATCTGGCGCCTGTTCTACGAAGAGCGTCAATTCAGGTCGGTGGCTGGGTTCATCACGGGCGCCAACCCCTTGCATCGCGGGCATGAGTACATTCATCGCAATGCGCTCGAAGAAGTGGATGGCGTTTTTTTGCAGCCGCTGGTCGAGATGGCCAAGCGCGAGTTCGTGCGTCCCGAGTATCGGGTGCGGGCCTACCGCAACGTGCTAAACGCGTATTACCCCAAAGAGCGGGCCATTCTCTCGCCGCTGCGCGTCACTTACATTTTTGCGGGCCCGCGCGAGGCGGTTCTGCACGCCCTGATCATGAAAAACTACGGCTGCACGCACGCGCTCATCGGGCGCGATCATGCGGGCATCGGCAGCTTTTATGACAAATACGCGGGACACAGTATTTTCGATGAATACGATCCGCAGGAACTCGGGATTTCGGTGCGGCTGTTCCACGAGGTGTTCTATTGCATGCGCTGCGCAAGCCATGCCACCGAACGCACGTGCCCGCACGACGAACGCCATCATCTCAACATCTCGGGTACGGCGATTCGGGAAATGCTGCGCTTTGGCATTATTCCGCCCAAAGAAGTGGTGCGGCCCGAGTCGGCGCTTCCAGCCATGCAGGGGGTGCAGCCCAAGGGGGTGGACGAACGAAACGTCGGCACCATGCATGTGGGCGGGGTCATCCGGAAAATGTATCCGTACTACATGAAATACACGTCTCTCGGGGGGCAGGCCCGGGCCACGCCCCTAAAGGAAGAAGACCTGGACGTGGCCGATCTCGAGATCGCCACGCGCGACGTCCGTGATCACGCCTCGCGCCTCTATGGCGATATTTACCGTGAATACAGTGCGTTGCTCGATGGCAACCGGAACGTGCAGCCCAGTTGGATTGAAGAGGCCCGTGGGGCTTTGGCCGGATATCAGCAAGACCTGATCGGTGATCTCGAGGGCAAGCTGGCCCAGGCACCGGAAAAGGCGTCGGACGGGTTCATGTACCAAGACCGGGCCGAGGTCGGGCGCGAGCTGGATGCGGCACGCGGGCTCCTGGATGACGTGCCCCCGACGGTCAGCGATCACCGTCTGCAGGCGCGGACCTGGAACAACATGCCCTATCGGCGCTACCGGGGCGCCGACGACGACTCATGAACGCACCTGCACCACGGGTTCGCCGCGCGGCAGCCAGCGCCAGAACATCCAGGCGGCCAGGTAGCCGATGGTGCTGATGGCGACGATGCCCCAGGCCAGCGAGGCCAGCGCCGTGATCCCGGAAAGCAGCAGGGGGCCGGTGCCCCCGCCCAGGTCGGCGATGGTGCGCCAGGCGCCCAGAAAATGGGTGCGGCCCTGGGTGGGCGAGGCATCCGCGCCGATGGTCATGACAATGCCCGAACCGATGCCGTTGCCCAGGCCCAAGACCACGCTCAGCAGCAGCAGGCTGGCGAATCCGGTGGTCAGCGGCATGAGCGTCAGGCTGCCGGCCATGATCAATATAGAGGGCAGTGCGATCCACAGCCGGCCCCGTTTGTCCATGACCATCCCGGCGGGATAGAACAGCAGCATGTCCACGCCACCCATCAGGCCGTAGATCAGGGCCGTGCTGGTGGCGTCCAGGCCGATCTGGTCGGCCCACAGCGGGATCACGATCTGGCGGCAGGCCCGCAGGGCCGAGACCAGGCTGCACGCGATCCCCAGCGTCAGCAGGACATGCGCGTGCAGGCCCAGCAGCTCGCGCATCGATGGGCGCCGGCCAGTGGCCCGTTTCTGCTGGCTGCTGGGCAAGTCCGGCACCAGCAGCGACAGCAGGCCGGCGGCCAGAATGGCCACCGTCGCCACCCAATAGGCCCCGCGCAGGCCGAGCAGCTGGATGAACAGCGCCGCGATGAACGGCCCGGCGAACATTCCGATCCGCCTGATACCGCCCAAGGTCGACATGGCGCGTGCGCGCAGCGGCAGGGGCACCGCTTCGATCAGCCATGTCTGTCGGGCCAGCAGGAATACGGCGCTGGCCATGCCGACCATCAGCACGCCGAGCGCCAGTACGACCGGTTCGACAGCCAATAGGCACAATGCCAGGCCCACCAGGCTGAAAGCGGCGGCGCCGACCATGGCCCGGCGCTCGCCGAAACGGGTGGTCAGGGCAGCGGCGGGGATGTTGGCGACCAGTGCCCCGAGACCGAGCAGGGCGACGATAAAACCCGCCCAGGCGGTCGAGGCGCCCACGTCGCGGGCACTGAGCGCCACCACAGGAAATATCGCCCCTTCGCCGATGCCAAACAGCAACGAGGGCCCGAATGCGGCGACAGCAATCTTTCGCAGGCTGAAATCCTGGGGGTCCTCGCTCACGGGGTATCAATAACCATCAAATTCTTCAGTGCGGATATTGTCCTCGTCTACGTGCAATTCGTCCATCAGGATGGCGCGCATGGCCCGCACCATGCCGGCAGGCCCTGACAGGTAGAAGAGGGTGTCCGGGATGCGGGTCACGTGGCGGCGAATCATGGCCGCGTCGATCACGCCACTTTCGGCGCCGTCCACCTGCTGGCCAGGGTCCGTGTAGACGGGTACGAACGTGAAGTGTGTGTTGTGTTGCGAGTAGGCGCGCAGGTCTTGGGTGAAGGCCGCAAGATCCGGCGTCTTGTTGGCATAAAGCAGGGTGATCGCCTGTGCGGATTGATCGTGGCTGGCTTGCGCAATCATGCTGCGTACCGGCGTGATGCCGATGCCGCCGATCAGGAAGGCCACGGGTGTGTCGGTTTGCTTCGGCAGCGTGAAGCTGCCAAAGCAGGCGTCGATTTTGACTTCTGTGCCATCGGGTAGGTTCCGTATGGCGTTTTTGAACGCCGTATCGCGCATCCGGGTGGCGGCCGCCAGATTGGGTTCAAAAGGTGCACTGGCAAATGAGAATCCATGGACATAGCTGCTTTTGGGGGCATTTGCCACGGGTTCGAGCAGAATGTCGAAAAACTGCCCGGCGCGGTATTTGAAGCCTTCGGGCTTGCTCAGCAGAAATTCGAAGGTGCCTTCGGCGACCTGTTTTTTCCCGGCGAGTGTGACGGTATAAATGGCCATGTCTTTCCTCCTGAAATAAGTAACAGGGTCTGGGTTCATGATACGCCTCAAAAACGCTACAATGCAGGGTTCACGATTTTCTCATGGTGGTATTGGCATGGCGACGCGGCGGCCCTTGGTCATGGGCAACTGGAAAATGCATGGCAGCCTGGCCGGCAACGCAGCGCTGCTGGCCGGCATTCGGCAGGGGGCGGCCAGCTTGCGTGGTCAGCCCGAGCTGGCAGTCTGCGTGCCTTATGTCTATCTGGCGCAAGTCCAGGCGGTCTTGGCCGATTCAGCCGTGGGCTGGGGGGCGCAAGATCTCAGCGTCCACGATCACGGCGCCTATACTGGCGAAGTCTCCGCCGCCATGCTGGCAGAGTTCGGCTGCCGGTGGGTGCTGTGCGGGCATTCCGAGCGGCGGGCGCTGCATGGCGAAAGCAGTGCCCTGGTTGCGGCCAAGGCAGCGGGCGCGCTCGCAGCCGGGCTTACGCCGGTGGTCTGCGTGGGCGAAACCCTGGCGGATCGCGAAGCCGGTGACACCGAATGCGTCATCGGCGACCAGCTCGATCCCGTTCTGGCCCTGGGGGCCGATGCGCTATCCCGCCTGGTCATTGCCTACGAGCCGGTCTGGGCCATCGGTACCGGGCGCAGCGCGACGCCCGAGCAGGCCCAAGAAGTGCATGCGCTGATCCGTGCCAGCCTGGGCCGGCATGGGGCGGCCGACACACGTATCTTGTATGGTGGCAGCGTGAAGCCCGACAATGCCGCAGCCCTGTTCGCGCAGAGCGACATCGACGGGGCCCTGGTCGGTGGCGCCTCGTTGCAGGCCGACAGTTTCCTTGGCATTGCGGCGGCCGTGTCCTGATCCGGGCACCCACCTATTCGGCGGAGTATTCATTCATGCATTTGTTTTCCACGATACTGCAAACCCTGCAGGTTCTGTCTTCACTGCTGGTCATCGGGCTGGTTCTGCTGCAGCAGGGCAAGGGCGCCGACATGGGGGCCGCATTCGGCAGTGGTTCGGCCGGCAGCGTGTTCGGGGCGGCCGGCGCAGCCAATTTCCTGTCGCGTGCCACCAAATGGGCAGCCATCATCTTTTTCGTTACAACAGGCGGCCTGGCCTGGATCGCGCACCATCCATCAGGCTCGCCATTGGATTCCGGCATCATGCAGGGCTTCACCTCGTCGGCGCCGGCCGATACGGTGCCTGCGGGTGCCGCTGTTCCTGATCTCGGGGCGTCGGTCCCTGCAGTGCCCGAAGCCGCCGGTACCCAAGGTGGCGCATCGGCCGGCGGGGATGCCAGTGTACCGTCGCTGGGGGCGGCGCCAGCTGGCGCCTCCACAGAGGCTTCGGTACCCGTGGTGCCGGCGCCAGACGGCGCGGCTCAGCCCGCTGAAAACTGATCGGATCAGTGCTACAATCGCTGTCTTTCGTGCGGCACAACACTGCAGCACGCCGTCGTGGTGGAATTGGTAGACACGCTATCTTGAGGGGGTAGTGGCGAAAGCTGTGCGAGTTCGACTCTCGCCGACGGCACCATAGCTTTGAAAGGATTGGATCGTATACACTCTAATCCTTTCAATATCAGCGGCTTGGGCCGGGGCTTTGAAATAATTGGACTGCCTTGCATCCAATGATTTCCACGA
>NZ_JBAYTI010000026.1:0-39624 GCF_041675725.1 Castellaniella sp.
CGGCGACGTTACTGGCCCAAGCCGTCGTATCCATGGGAGCGCTGACCTTGCCGGTATTGGCGCCGACATTGGGCGAGGTGCTGCGCGTCGACGCGTCATTGATTGGCTACCAGGTTAGTATCGTCTATGCCGGTGCCATGCTTAGCTCTGCAGTGGGTGGTCAGGTGGTGTTGCGGCTGGGTGCGTGCAGGGCCACTCAGGTTGCACTGGGGTGGGTAGGTATCGCTATGGTGCTCTCCATGGTGCCTCAGCTCTTTTTGCTGGCTATGGCGGCACTCTTCCTGGGCTTCGGCTATGGCGTGTCGAACCCGTCGGGAGCCCATTTGCTGGCACGTTTCACGCCTGCCGGTCGGCGCAACCTGATTTTTTCGCTGAAACAGACGGGTGTGCCGTTGGGCGGCATGGCGGCGGCCCTGGTGGCGCCCTATCTCGCTCACGCGTTTGATTGGCGGATCGCGCTGGCCTGTGTTCTTGTACTGGCTAGCTTGGGGCTTTTGCTCTTGCAGCCCGTGCGGCCTCATTGGGATGACGACCGTAACTCGGCTGCGACACAGCGGTCGCAACAGGGCTGGGCCCATGCCTTTGACGGTATTCGTCTGGTGTGGCGGCAGCGTGATTTGCGCTATTTGTCGTTGATGGCACTTTGTTTTGCCGGGGTGCAGCTGTGCCTCATGACCTTTACCGTGAGTTTTTTGGTCAAAGAGGCCGGCTATTCGCTGATCGATGCCGGGTTGCTGCTGTCTGCCGTACAGTTTGCGGGTGCGATTGGCCGGATCGGCTGGGGCTGGCTGGCGGACCGCTGGCATGCAAGTCGCGCGACCCTGCTGGTGTTGAGCATATGCATGCTGCTGTCTACCCTGGCCATCACACGAGTCGATCCCCAGTGGGAGGTATGGGCGATATCGGTGGCGTTTATCGTCATGGGGGCCACAGCCATTGGCTGGAACGGCGTTTTTCTGGCCGAGGTGGCTCGTCTTGCGCCCTCTGGCCAAGTCAGCACGGCGACAGGCGGTGCATTGTTCCTCACGTTTTCTGGGGTGTTGATGGGTCCGTCGCTGTTCGCTGCTACGTATGCTTATCTACGCAGTTACGCAGATACGTTTATTGTCGCCGCGGTGCTGGTGGCGCTGGGCTTGGCGTTTCTACTTGGCAGTCACCGGCCGCTCATTCGTGGAGCTCGCGCGCCGCTTCGGTAGCGTCGGTATCCGTCTCGGTCTCGGCTTTCTGCTTTTCGATCACCTTGCCCGCCAGGATGCCGATTTCATAGAGCAGGCACAGGGGCAGCGCCAGCAGGATCTGGCTGAGGACGTCGGGTGGCGTGACGATGGCCGCCAGCACGAAGGCGCCCACGATCACGTAGCCGCGCACCTCGCGCAGCTTCTTGACCGACACCATGCCGGTCTTGACCAGGAGGATGACCGCGATCGGAACTTCGAAGGTGACGCCAAAGGCGATGAACAGCGTCAGCACGAAGTTGACGTAGGCTTCGATATCCGGCGCCGGGGTGATCGACTCGGGCGCGAAATTGGCGATGAAGCTGAAGACCGTGTGGAACACCACGAAATAGCAGAACGCCATGCCCAGCAGGAACAGCAGCGTGCTGGAAACGATCAGGGGCAGCGCCAGGCGTTGTTCGTGCCGGTACAGCCCAGGGGCCACGAAGGCCCAGGCCTGGTACAGCACATAGGGCAGGGCCAGCACGAAGGCCGCCAGCAGCGTGACTTTGATGGGCACCATGAACGGTGTGATCACCCCCGTGGCGATCATGCGCGTGCCCTGGGGCAACGAGGCCAGCATCGGCTGTGCGAGCACGTCATAGATGGCCGACGGACCCGGATACAGGAACAGCGCCACGAAGATCAGCAGCACGCCCGCAACGGCCCGCATGAGCCGCGAACGCAGCTCGATCAGGTGCGATATGAAGGTATCGGAGGACGAATCAGAGGCGTCGGTCATTCGAGCTTGGCAACAGGTTCTGCGGGCACTGGAGCAGCGGGCGCGGCCCCGGCCGGCAAGACGGGGGGCGGCGTGGCGGCGCTCGGCGCATCGGTGGGGGGCGCGGCCGCTCCGGTGCTGGGGGCTGCCGGCCCGTCGGGTTCGGCAGCCGCGGGGTCAGCTGCCGGATCAGCCGCCGAATCAGCCGCCGAATCAGCTGCCGCGGGGTCAGCCGCCGGATCTGCGGGGTCCGGCGTCAGTGTGGCTTTTACGTCCAGCGCCTTGCGGGCCTGCTCGAGGCTGTCTTTCAGCGCCTGGGTCGGTTCGGTGACGCTGGCCTTGAGTTCTTCGACCGATGACGTCATGGAAGATTTCACTGATTGCGCGGCATCCTGCATCTGGTTTTTGATGTCGCTGATTTCCTTCAGGTCGACCTCTTTTTGGATGTCGGCCTTGACCTCGTTCACATAGCGCTGTGCACGCCCCAGCAGATGGCCGACCGTACGGGCCACCTTGGGCAGGCGTTCGGGGCCGATCACGATCAGCGCGATCACGCCGATCAGCATCAGCTCGCTGAAACTGATATCAAACATGGTGAGGCGGGCGGCTGGGCATCAGGTAGACGGCGCGCCGTACTGGCCCGATCCGGACGGGTGGGCCAGCCAGGCGCCGTGCAGAGTGTGGGTCAAGTGTCCGATTTCTCGCGGGCCTGTACATCCACGGTCTGGTCATCGCTGACTTGTTGCGTGACGGCCGGCTTGGGGGCTTCGTCTTCGGCGTCTTTCATGCCTTTCTTGAAGCCCTTGACGGCGCCGCCCAGGTCTTCGCCCACGTTGCGCAATTTTTTGGTGCCGAAGATCAGGGCCACGATGACCAGAACGATCAGCCAGTGCCAGATGCTGAAACTACCCATGAAGACTCCTTATGCAGCGGGTGCCGCGCGTTTGGACCAGGGACGGGCGCCGCCCAGGATATGAAAATGCAGGTGATCGATTTCTTGCCCGCCTTCGGTGCCGTTGTTGACCACCAGGCGAAACCCCCCTTCGGGCAGGGGACTGCTGCCGTTTTCGCGCGCCAGCTGCGGCACCAGCCGCAGCATGCGTGCCGTCCAGGCGGCATCGGCGTCGGTCAGGTCGGCCAAGGTGACCACATGGCGCTTGGGGATAAGCAAAATGTGTACTGGCGCCATGGGGTTGATGTCGTGAAAGGCGATGAATTCGTCGTCTTCGTAGACGACTTTGGCTGGGATCTCGTGCCGGGCGATCTTGCAGAACAGACAATCTTGACTCATGAGGGCTCACTGTTGCCGGGCCGTACCGTGACCCGCTCAATCTCGTATCTTGCCATATTTTTGTGTCGGCTGGGTTGGGTGTGTGCAGCGACCCGAGGGTATGTCCCAGTACCCCGATCGTATCCAAAATCGTATACATTTGCTTTGGGGGCTTTGGCCATCCTCATCCGTCTCGTCCACACAATAGGTGTTCACGCACTATGGCACATCCTTCGAAAAACGATACCCACGTTGCAGTCATCGGCGCAGGGAACGTCGGTATTGCCGTGGCCTACTACTTGGCGACAGAGCACGGGCTCGAAGACATCGTGCTGCTGGATCCGCTGCCGCCCATGAGCCTGACGTCGGCGCAATCCGGCGAGAACTACCGCGACTGGTGGCCCCATGCCATCATGACGGCGTTCACCAGCCGGTCCATCACCCTGATGGAACAGATCGAGCAGGCCAGTCCGGGCATCATCGGCATGACGCGCGGCGGCTATGCGCTGGCAACGCGCCAGGCAGACCCCGCTGCGCTGGTCGAGAATCTGCGTGAAACTTATGCGGGCATATCGGAAGACATCCGCGTCCACGACCACCGGTTGTCCGGTTATCAGTTTGACCGGGCCTGCGCCTGGCCAGAGGCGCCCGGCGGGGTCGACGTCATTCTCGGCGCCGGCCCGGTTCATGAGGCATTCCCCGAATTCTCTCCCGACATCCTGTCGGTGGTTCACATCCGCCGGGCGGGGTCGATCAACGCGCGCGATCTCGGCCAGTTCATGTTGTCCGCCTTGAAATCAAGAAACGTCGAAGTCCGCCAGGGCAAGGTGGTCGCCATCGCGCATTCCGGCAAATATCACCTGGACGTCCTGGGGGCCGATGGCACCGTGCAGACACTGGCCGCCGAATCGGTGGTGAACGCGGCCGGGCCGTATGCCGATGAAATCGCAAAAATGCTGGGGCAGGACCTCCCCATCTACAACGTATATCAGCAAAAAATCGCCTTTGACGACGTATTGCAGGTCATCCCGCGCGACATGCCCTTTTCCATCGACATCGATGGCCAAACCCTGGCCTGGACCGAGGAAGAAAAAGCGCTTTTGCGGGATGATCCAGAGATGCGGCACTGGCTGGAGCCCATGCCCGGCAATATCCATTGTCGTCCGGACGGCCCAAGATCCGGCACGCGGATCAAATTGGGCTGGGCGTACAACAAGAAGAAATCGGATGTCCACGACGGCGAGCCCCTGGACGGCCAGTTTCCTGAATTCGTCCTCAGGGGCGCGAGCCGCCTGCATCCTGGCCTGAAAAACTATCTGGCTGCGCTGCCTGCGCCGCTCAGCCATTATGGCGGCTATTACACGATGAACGACGAAAACCTGCCGCTGATCGGGCCCCTGGACGGGCAGGGCGCATTCATGGCGATCGCGTTGTCCGGCTATGGCACCATGGGGGCCTGCGCGGCGGGATCGCTGTGCGCATCCTGGGTCGCCGGGAAACAGGTTTCGCGCCTCGAGGCCAACTTGTCCCTGGCGCGCTACCAGGATCCAGCCCTGATGGCAGAGATACAGAAGCAGGGCCAGGGGGAATTATGACGGATAGCGATTCTGCAAGAACCGGCCTGGCCTCTACGGGCCTGGCGTCCGGCACCCGGACCATCGTGCATGATCTCCGGAACAAAATCCTGGATGGTATATTGCCGCCGAATCTCCAGCTTTTGCAGTCCGAAATCGCGGGGCAGTACGGCGTCAGCCGGATACCTGTCCGCGAGGCGCTGAATCAGCTCAAGGCCGAAGGCCTGGTGACGTTCAAGAAAAACCGGGGCGCATTCGTGGCAAGCGCCACCCTGGACGAGCTGTATGAGTCGTTTGATATCCGCATTGCGCTTGAAACCTACGCCTTGCGCCTGGCCGTTCCAAAATATACGGCAGACGACCTGAAAGAACTCGAATCGATCATCGATGAGTACGATGAAAGCATCAGCCCGCGTGCCTGGCGCGACCTGAACCTGCGCTTTCATCTGGCCTTGTATGCGCCCTGTGCCAGGCCGCGCTTGCTCAAGCTGATCGAAGACAACGTACTCTCGAACGACCGCTTCGTGCGCACGTACGTTTCGCTGATCTCGGGCAAGACCGAGCCGCAGAAGGATCACCACAAGATACTGGACGCCTGTGCCGCGGGCGACGTGAGCCTGGCCGTCCGTATTCTGGAAGATCACATCAATGCTACCAGGAGGGCTTTGCTGAACAGCAATCAAGAGTTGTATTCGGTTCATTCCGGTTTTTGACACAAGCACGGAATTCAGGCACGTATTCACGGAATTCAGACACGTATTATCCGGAGGTATCACAATGTCCAAATATAAAAAGCTGACGTCGGCTGTTTCGCTGGTTCTTTCCTCGGCATTTCTTGCGGCGACCACGCTGTATGCGGTCGCCGCGCATGCCGAAACCTTCCCCGAAGGCAGCAAAATGGCCCAGCTGGCCAAGGCGGGCACCATCAAGGTCGGCACCCAGAGCCAGTATCCGCTGGTGGGTTTCCAGTCCTTCGATGGCTATACGGGATTCGACATAGAAATCGCCAAGCTCATTGCCGGCAAGCTGGGGATCGCCGCCGACAAGGTCGAGTTCGTTCCGGTCACGACCTCGACACGCGAGCCGTTTTTGTCGGAATCCAAGGTCGACATGATTCTGGCCGCGTATACGATCAACCCGGAAAACCAGAAGGTGGTCGATTTTGCCGGCCCGTACTACATTACGCCGAACTCCATCATGGTGCCCAAGGGCAATCCCCTCAACATATCGAAAATGGAAGATCTCAAGGGGCACAAGCTGTGTGTTCCGCTGGGGGCCGCCATTGTTCCCTACATCAAAGAGCACTACGCCTATCTCGCCGACAGTCTCGTCTATTTCGACTCGAGCGCGAAATGCGCAGAGGCGATCATCAATGGGCAGGTCGATGCCTCATCGACCGAAAACGCGATTCTCGCAGCCCTGGCGGCGCAACATGACGGCAAGCTCGAAGTCATCACGAGCATTCAGTATCGGCCGGGAGAATACGGGGTGGGTATCCAGAAGACGGATGACAAAGTATTCTGCAAGTGGATCAATCAGGCTCTGGATGAGATCTATGCCGATGGGTCGTGGGCCAAGGCGTATCAGGACACACTGGGAACCGTACTGTCCGGTCCGGTACCCACGCCGCCCGGCCCTGGCGGGACCTGCCGGTAAGCCGCATGCCTGCGGGCTCGCAAATGGTCGGGGGGTGTTGCAGGCGGGGGCGCGGCATGGCCGCGCCCTGCCGGGCGGGCATTCGCCCCGCGGGCGGGCACCGGTCGGATGACGTCCAGGCCCGGGGGCACCAGTGACCTTTTCAGCCATCACACTCACGGTGGGTACGGCGTTCCTGACGACGCTGTCGCTGACGCTGCTGACCATCCTCAGCTCGACTGCGCTGGGCGCCCTGCTGACGATCGGCTACATCCTTCCGGTGTCGCCGCTGCAAAAGACGGTGCAGGTCTATATCCATGTCATCCGCAACACCCCCCTGACCATCGTTTTTTTCCTGGTCGTCTTCGGGCTGCCGCAAGTCGGCCTGATCCTGCCGTTTTTCCCTTTTGCCTGGCTGGCACTCACGCTGTACACCGCAACCTTCGTGGCCGAAACCCTGCGCGCGGGCGTGCTGTCCGTGGCCATCGGCGAAGTCGAGGCCGCCCGTGCGCTGGGGCTGTCGTGGCACCAGCTGCTCACCAGCCTCATCCTGCCGCAGGCTGCGCGGTCCGTGGTGCCGCCCATGACCAGCAACTACATCGCCTTGTTGAAGAACACGTCCATCGCCAGCGCGTTCGGCGTTCTGGAGGCGACCGGGGTCATGGTCGAGATGGTGAATCAGAATAGCGGCTACGTCATCCAGATCATGATGCTGACGGCGGCGATCTACCTGGCGTTGTCCCTGGGGATCGGTCTGCTGGGCGATCTGGTCGAAAGGAAAATCCGGCTGACCCGATGAAACACACGCATTTGTTCGACAGCCCGGGCCCCCGTGGCCTGCGCCTCATCAGAATGGCCACGGCGGTCTGGGTGGCGGTGTTGTTGCTGATCGTCGCCTATGTGGTCTGGCGCCTCGATGCGCGCGGCCAGCTCGCACCGGGGAAATGGCTGCCGTTCGTCACGAACGTGAAGCTGCTGAAGTTCCTGGGCGAAGGGCTGTTGCAGACCTTGAGCGCGTCTTCGGTGGCGCTGGTGTTTTCGTTGCTGCTCGGGATCGTGCTGGCCGTCGGCCGCGCGCTTGGGCACCGGTTGCTGTCGCTGGCCATCGCGGCTTACGTCCAGGTGTTTCGCGGCATTCCGGTGCTGCTGAACATGCTGTTTCTTTTTCTGGGCGTGCCGCTCGTGTTGCGCCTGAACATTTCGGCCTATTCCGTCGTGGTCATTGCGCTCGTGCTGTATAACTCGGCAGTCATCGCAGAGATCGTCAGGGCAGGCATCGCCGCCCTGCCGTCGGGGCAGCGGTCGGCCTCGCTGGCGCTTGGCTTTTCCGAGTTCCAGACATTGAAATACATCCTGGTTCCGCAGGCGGTGCGCCTGATGATCCCCGCGCTGGTGAGCCAGTTCATCATCATCATCAAGGACAGCGCCCTTGGGTTCATCGTCGGGTTTCACGAACTGACGGCCAAGGCACAAAACGCAGCGCTCCAGCTGAGCAATCCACTGCAGACCTATATCGTCATCGGCATCGTGTACGTGGCGATCAACCTGCTGGTGGCTCACATAAGCAACTGGATCGCCAACAGAAAAACCAATACGGCGGGCTGATGAGCGATGCTTGCAGCGTACCGCGCATGGGGCACGACGACATGAGCGACATCATGGTAGAGCTTCGTGGGGTCGACAAATGGTATGGCGATTTCCATGTGCTCAAGAACATCAACCTGGCGATCGACCGCGGCCAGGTCGTGGTGGTGTGCGGGCCTTCCGGCTCGGGCAAATCGACGCTGTGCCGCACCATCAACCGGCTGGAAAGCATCGATCAGGGCAGCATCGTGATCGATGGCCGCGTGCTGCCCAGCGAAGGCAGGGCACTGCGCGAGCTGCGCGCCAATGTGGGCATGGTGTTCCAAAGCTTCAACCTGTTTTCGCACCTGACCGTGATCGAAAACATTACCCTGGCGCCGCGCAAGCTGCGCGGGGTCGCCAAGGAACAAGCGCGCCAGCATGCGCTGGCGCTGCTCGACAGCGTGGGGATCGCCTCTCAGGCCGACAAATATCCGGCCCAGCTCTCGGGGGGGCAGCAGCAACGCGCCGCCATTGCCCGGGCGCTGGCCATGCGTCCGGAAGTCATTTTGTTTGATGAGCCCACATCCGCGCTGGATCCCGAAATGGTCGGCGAAGTGCTGGAAGTCATGACGAAGCTGGCGGAAGAAGGCATGACCATGCTGGTCGTCACCCACGAAATGGGGTTCGCAAGAAAGGTGGCAGACAGGGTTCTGTTCATGGACGAGGGCGAAATCGTCGAGGACCGCAGTCCGTCCGACTTTTTCAACCAGCCTGAAACAGACCGGGCTCGAGCGTTCTTGAGCCGTATCCTATGACATGTGATTTTCAGGAAAGGGGCATAGATCAGACATGACGGCAAATTCCATAGCGGCAGACATCGTGGTGATGGGCGGGGGGGTGGTCGGCAGCGCGACGGCCTATTTCATCAAGCATCTGAATCCGGCCAGCGTGGTGACCGTGGTCGAGCCCGATCCGACGTACGAATATGCTTCATCGACGCTGTCTTCGGGGGGGTGCCGGGTCCAGTTCACTGCGCCGGAAAATATCGATATGTCCCTGTACAGCATCGATTTCATCAAGACGTTCCCGGACCGAATGCGCACGGCGCACCATGAGGCCCACGTAGACTGGGTCGAAGGGGGGTACTTGTTCATCGTGCCCGCAGAGGTGGCCGATCAGCTCGAGCGCAACGTACAGCATCAGGTGGCCAGGGGGGCGGTGGTCGATCTGCTGGACCAGAAAGCGCTCAAGGAGACGTTCCCGGCCATGCATGTGGATGACCTGGCATTGGGCGCCCACAGCCCGCACGACGGCTGGTGCGACCCCAACGGCCTGTTGTGGGGGTTCCGGCACAAGGCCGAAGCGCTGGGCGCGGTGTACCTGGGCAGCAAGGTCGTGGGTGCGGACGTGGGCGCATCGAGGATCCGTTCGATCCAGTTGCAGGATGGCACCCGGATTCGGGCTGACGCGTATGTGAATGCGACGGGGGCGTGGTCGGGCGAGGTCGCCCGGCTGTTCGGGATGCACCTGCCCATCAGTCCGATGCGCCGTTTCGAACATTACTTCACCGCGGGCAGCGCCATCGGCCCTTTACCTTATGTCAAGGATCTGGCCCGCCTGGCGTTCCGGTCCGAAGGGCCGGGTTACTCGGGCGGCCTGGTCGACGGCAGCGAAACGCGCGGATTCAACTTCGATGTCGACCACGGTTACTTCGAGAGAACCGTATGGCCGGCGCTGGCCCATCGGTTTCCTGCGTTCGAGGCCACCCGGTGCCACAGAACCTGGGCCGGGCTGTACGAGGTCAACGAGCTGGACGGGAACCCCGTCATTGGCGCCTGGAACACGCGCCTGCCGGATTTGTATACGGTCGCCGGGTTTTCCGGGCACGGCATGATGCACGCGCCGGCTGCGGCGATGGCAGTGGCAGAATTGATCACGTACGGCGAGTACCGCACCCTGGACCTGTCGCGCCTGGGATACGAACGGGTAGAGCGTTCGGCACCCTACCCCGAGCTGGGGATCCTGTGAGCCCCGGCCAGGGATTGCGATCAGCCCTTCGGCCGCGCGGCCTTTTCCGCCAGCCCTGACAGCCCTTCGCGCCGGGCGAGCTCGGCGAGCACGTCTTCGGGGCGCAGGCCCTGGGCGCTGAGCGCCACCAGGCAGTGGAACCAGAGATCGGCGGTTTCGGCCACGACGCGCTCGGGCTGGCCGTCCTTGACCGCCATCACCAGTTCGGTGGCCTCTTCGCCGATCTTCTTTAGGTAGGCATCCGGGCCCTTGGCCAGCAGCCGCGCGGTGTAGGACGTGGCTGGATCGCCGCCGCGCGCCGGGTGGCGGCTGGCCAGCGTATCGGCCAGACGCGCCAGCGTGGCGTCGGTGCCTTGGGGGGCCGGTTGGTTCGCTGGCTGGTGCGCCGGCGCCGCCCCGTAGATCTCGGCGGGATCTTTCAGTACGGGATCGGTGCTGGCCCAGTGCACGCCCGTGGCGTTGGGCGTGGCGCCGTCGCCCGCCGGCAGAGCCGCGCCGCCCGCCGCCTGCAGCTGCCGGTAGAAGCAGCGCGCCCGGCCCGTGTGGCAGGCCATGCCGCCCGCCTGGTGCACTTGCAGCAGCAGTACGTCGCCATCGCAATCCAGGCGGATGTCGTGCACCTGCTGCACGTGGCCCGAGCGTTCGCCCTTGCGCCACAGGCGCTGGCGCGAGCGCGAATAGTACACCGCCTGGCCGGTGCGCACGGTTTCCTGGACGGCGGCGGCGTCCATCCAGGCCACCATCAGCACCTGGCCGCTGGCCGCGTCCTGGGCGATGGCCGGGATCAGCCCCTGCGCATCGAAGCGCAGGTCGGCCAGCCAGGCGGGTGGGCGGGAATCGGGTGCGCTCATGCCGCCCCCGGGGCGCGGGTCTCGCGCACGCGGATGCCTTGCGCAGCCAGGTAGGCCTTGGCCTCGCCCACGGTGTGCTGGCCGAAGTGGAAGATGCTGGCCGCCAGCACCGCGCTGGCGTGCCCTTTCAGGATGCCGTCGGCCAGGTGCTGCAGCGTGCCCACACCGCCCGAGGCGATGACGGGCACCGGCACCGCATCGGCCACGGCGCGGGTCAGTTCGAGATCGAAGCCGGCTTTGGTGCCGTCGCGATCCATGCTGGTGAGCAGCAATTCGCCCGCGCCCGCCGCGGCCATGCGCTGCGCCCATTGCACGGCGTCCAGCCCCGTGGCGCGCTGGCCGCCGTGGGTGAAGACCTCCCAGCGCGCGGGTTCGCCCGCCGCCGATACCCGGCGCGCATCGATGGCCACCACCAGGCATTGCGCACCATGATGGCGCGAGATCTCTTCGATGAGCGCGGGCCGTGCCACGGCGGCGCTGTTGACCGAGACCTTGTCGGCCCCGGCATCCAGCAGGCGCTGCACGTCGCCCAGCTGGCGTACGCCGCCGCCCACCGTGAGCGGAATGAACACCTGGCGGGCCACGGCCTCGATTACCGGCAGGATCAGGTCGCGGTCTTCGGTGCTGGCGGTGATGTCCAGGAAAGTGAGCTCGTCGGCGCCCTGTTCGTCATAGCGGCGCGCGATCTCGACCGGATCGCCGGCATCGGCCAGGTTGACGAAATTCACCCCCTTGACCACGCGCCCGGCGTTCACGTCCAGGCAGGGGATGATGCGGCAGCACAGGGTGGAATCGGCCGGCCCGGATACGGCGGCCGTCATGCCGGGCCCCCGCCGCACAGCGTATCGGCCAATGCCTGCGCCTGGGCGAAATCCAGCGTGCCTTCGTACAGGCTGCGCCCCAGGATGGCGCCCTCGATGCCGTCGCCGGCCGCGGCGCACAGGGCGCGGATGTCGTCTATGCCGTGCACCCCGCCCGAGGCGAAAATGGGGATGCGCACCTGCTGCGCGAGGCGCACCGTGGCCTCGATGTTGACGCCCGAGAGCATGCCGTCGCGCCCGATATCGGTGTAGATGATGGCTTCGACCCCCTGGTCTTCGAGCTTGGTGGCCAGATCCAGTACGTCGTGGCGCGTGAGCTTGGACCAGCCGTCGGTGGCCACCTTGCCGTCGCGGGCATCGAGGCCCACGATGATGTGGCCGGGGAACGCCGTGCAGGCGTCGCTCAGGAAGCCTGGGTCTTTCACGGCCGCCGTGCCGATGATCACGTAGGAAATGCCGCTGTCCAGGTAATCTTCGACCGTATCCAGGTCGCGGATGCCGCCGCCGATCTGGATGGGGATGTCGTCGTCGAGCGCGTCCACGATGGCCTCGATGGCGGCCCGGTTGCGTGGCCGGCCGGCCACGGCGCCGTTCAGGTCGACCAGATGCAGCCGCCGCGCGCCCTGGTCCAGCCACTGCAGGGCCATGGCGGCGGGATCGTCGGAAAACACGGTGGCGTCGCCCAGATCACCTTGGCGCAGCCGCACGCAGTGCCCGTCTTTGAGGTCTATGGCGGGAATGAGAAGCATGGTTTTGATAATGAAAGTGAAAATGGATGCGGCGGGCCCGCGTCAGGGCTGCCAGCGTATGAAGTTATCGTACAGGCGCAAGCCGGGGCGTGCACTCTTTTCTGGATGAAACTGTACGGCAAAAATATTGTCGACTGCAATCGCACAACAAAACGGGCCGCCATATCGACTGCATCCCTGGATCACGCGGGGGTCGGCCGGCTGGGCAAAATAGCTGTGTACGAAGTAGAACGGCGTATCCTGCGCGATGCCCCGCCACATTGCGTGGGGGTGCAGCTGGTGCACCGCGTTCCAGCCCATGTGCGGGATCTTCAGCGCGGCGGGGGGCGTGCCCCCCGGGCCGGCGCCGGGGCCGGCGAACCCTGGCCCGCCAAAGCGCACCACGCGCCCGCGCAACAGGCCCAGGCCCGCCACCGGGCCTTCTTCGCTGGCCTCGAACAGCATCTGCTCGCCCACGCACACCCCCAGCAGCGGCTTGCTGCGGGCCGCATCCAGCAGCGCTTCGAGCAGGCCCGAGGCGCGCAGCGTCTGCATGCAGTCTGGCATGGCGCCCTGGCCCGGCAGCACCACGCGGTCGGCTGCGCGGATGTCGGCGGCCTGGCGGGCCATGTGGATGGTTTGACCCGGCGCCACCGCGCGCAGTGCGCGCGCCACCGAGTGGAAATTGCCCATGCCGTAATCCACGATGGCGATGCGGCCCATGATGGCTTACAGCGCCCCCTTGGTGGAGGGGATGGCGCCGCCCGCGCGCGCGTCGACCTCGAGCGCCATGCGCAGAGCCCGACCGAACGCCTTGAAGATGGTTTCGCACTGGTGGTGCGCGTTTTCGCCGCGCAGATTGTCGATGTGCACCGTGGCGGCCGCGTGGTTGACGAAGCCCTGGAAGAATTCGCGCGCCAGATCGACGTCGAACTGGCCGATGCGCGCGCGGGCGTAGTCCACGTGGTAGTACAGCCCGGGGCGCCCGGACAGGTCGATCACCACCCGCGACAGGGATTCGTCGAGCGGCACGTAGGCATGCCCGTAGCGCCGCAGGCCCGCCTTGTTGCCCACCGCCTGGGCCAGTGCCTGGCCCAGCGTGATGCCCACGTCTTCGACGCTGTGATGGTCGTCGATGTGTGTATCGCCGTCGCAATGGATGTCGAGGTCGATGAGGCCGTGGCGCGCGATCTGGTCGAGCATGTGGTCCAGGAACGGCACGCCCGTATCCAGCGTGCGCTGGCCGGTGCCATCCAGATTCAGGTTCACGCGGATGCGGGTTTCGTTGGTATTGCGTTCTACACTGGCAGTACGAGGGCTCATGAGGGGGTCAGGGCTCCGTGAAAAGGCGGCGGGTGATGGGTGCCCACCATGGGGGTCAGGACGGCGTGTGCAGGCGCAGCCGCGCACTGGCCGCATGCGCGGGCAGGCCTTCGCCGCGCGCCAGCGTGTCGGCGATCTGCCCCAGCGTCTGCGCCCCGGCGGACGAGACCTGGATCAGGCTGCTGCGTTTTTGGAAATCGTACACGCCCAGCGGCGAGGAGAACCGCGCCGTGCGCGACGTGGGCAGCACGTGGTTGGGCCCTGCGCAGTAATCGCCCAGCGCCTCGGAACTGTACGCGCCCAGGAAAATCGCCCCCGCGTGGCGGATCTGCGGCAGCAGCGCCTGGGGATCGCGCACCGAGAGCTCGAGGTGCTCGGGTGCGATGCGGTTGACCAGCTCGCAGGCGTGGGCGAGGTCGCGCACCTGGATCAGGGCCCCGCGCCCGGCCAGGCTCTGGCGCAGAATGTCCAGCCGTGGCTGTTCGGGCAGCAGGCGCGCGATGGCCGCATGAACGGCGTCCAGGTAGGCGGCATCGGGGCACAGCAGGATGGCCTGGGCGAGCTCGTCGTGCTCGGCCTGCGAGAAGAGGTCCATGGCCAGCCATTCGGGCCGCGTGCTGCCGTCGGCCACGATGAGGATTTCGGACGGCCCGGCGATCATGTCGATGCCCACGGTGCCGAACACCCGCCGCTTGGCCTCGGCCACATAGGCATTGCCCGGGCCGGTGATTTTGTCGACCGCGGGCACGGTGGCGGTGCCATAGGCCAGCGCCGCCACGGCCTGGGCGCCGCCCAGGGCAAAAAGGCGATCGGCCCCGCCCACGGCGGCGGCGGCCAGCACTAGCGCGTTGCGTTCGCCCCCCGGGGTGGGCGTAACCATGATGAGCTCGGGCACCCCGGCCACCTTGGCCGGGATGGCGTTCATCAGCACCGACGACGGGTACGCGGCCTTGCCCCCGGGCACATACAGGCCGACCCGGTCGAGCGGCGTGACCTGCTGGCCCAGCATCGTGCCGTCGGCCTCGGTGTACGTCCAGGTATGGGCCACCTGGCGTTCGTGATAGCTGCGGATGCGGTCGGCCGCGGCCTGCAGCGCGGCGCGCTGTGCGGGCGGCAGGGCCTGCAGGGCGGCCCGGCAGTCGGCCAGGGGGATTTCGAGCTCGGCCACCGTGGCGGCCTTGACGTGATCGAAGCGCTGCGTGTATTCCAGTACCGCGGCATCGCCGCGGCTGCGGACCTGCTGCAAAATGGTGCGTACCGCGGTCTCGATGGCTTCGTCTTGCGCGGCCTCGCGATCGAGCAGCCGCGCCAGGGTGGCGTCGAACCCGGGGGCCTGGGCATCCAGGCGGTGAATCAGGGACATGGCGAAGGCAATGACAGGATCAGACCATGATTATCCCAGATTCTGACCTATTTCTGGGCGGGAATGCTGGACGGGTCTTGGACACACCGATCGCAGGCCGTCAATATGTTCATTGAGTTCGTGAGAGATGCGCTGCCACATGGGATCCAGCACAAAATCTATACCTTCTCGGCGCGCTAGCTTTGCAGCCGGCACGAAATCAGCATCGCCCGCCATCAGAATGATCTTGCTAACTTGCCGTTTGAACGCCAGCGAAGCGATATCGAGACCAATTCGCATGTCAACTCCTTTTTGGCGTAGATCTAATGCTACATCGGCGTCAGTTAAGGTATCGAATTTCCGCTTGCCTTTCAGCAAGTCGCTGGCTACAGAAGCTTTGAAACTCCAATCGGCATGTGCCAATGTTCCCATTCGCAGTGCAACCTTACGCTTCATACGCAATGTTTTATGAAGGTCAGCTCTGAAAATAGCTTCAACAGATTTCGAAAAGTCTACGGCCTGCTTGGCAAACGGAGTGTGCATTTTCTTTGCTACCGGTGGGCAGTCGTAGAAAAATATTCGGTAGAGGTCAAACTTGCGAGAATGATCTTTCTCTACCAAATGCGCGCACGCAAATCTGAACGCCAATTCGGCCGCTCTTTTGCCATTATCGCGGTTGTGCGGCTCAATGGCCCTGAAGCGCTTGACAAAGTAGGCTCCGTCAATCAGAACGGCTGCAAACATCAATATCCAATAGGCGAAAGAAAGCCCCAAGGCTCGGCGACCACCCTATGGGTGTGGTGCTTACTGCTAGGGGCTGGATGGTGCTTATCATAGGATGTCGGCTTCCGCGCGTCAACATCTGATATTACTGTACCGCTCGGTGCTCAAGGCGGCGGACAGCCTGTTCCATGACCTGATCGATGATCGTGTCCACCGATTCGATCGAATGGATCAGGCCGGCTGCCTCGCCGAAGAACACCCCGGTCTGTTCGGTATCGCCCTCGGCAAACCCCTTGCGGTAGATGGGCCCCACCGTGCCGGCCTCTTTGCGCAGCGCGTCTTCGTGGCCGTGCCAGCGGCGCGTGAAGGCGTTGTGCCTGATGCGCGCCGTGAATTCGATCGGCCAGGCGAGCTGGCGGGCGATGTCGGCCACCTGCGTGCGGATCGTGCCGTCGCCATCGGACTCGAGCAGGGCCGCCCGGTGGGTTTCGTGCACCAGCGATTCGGCCGACGCCCAGAAGCGCGTGCCCATCAGCACGCCCTCGGCCCCCAGCATCAGCGCCGCCGCCAAGCCGCGGCCGTCGGCGATGCCGCCTGCCGCCACCAGCACGCTGGGGGCGGCCATTTTCTGGATGTAGTCGGCGGCCTCGGGCACCAGGGTCAGCGTGCCGCGCACCGCCCCATGGCCGCCGGCTTCGCTGCCTTGTGCGACGACTACGTCGGCGCCGACGTCTACGGCATCCATGATGTGTCCCATGCTCTGGCACTGACAGATCAGCTTGGCCCCGGCCGCCCGGATTTCATCCACGAAGGGCCGCGGGTCGCCGAACGACAGCATCACGGCCACCGGCTTGTGCTTGAGCACGTCGGTCAGCATCGAGGGCGACTTGCGCAGCGACCACGTGATGAAGCCCACGCCCACCGGCGTGCCTTCGGCCGCGGCGAACTGCGCTTCGAGCCAGGCCGGGTCGCCATAGCCGCCGCCGATGATCCCCAGGCCGCCCTTGCGGCTGACCGCGGCCGCCAGCCGGCCCCCGGCGGCGAACGCCATGGGTGCGGAAAGAATCGGATACTGCAGATTGAGCAATCGGGTTAACTTGGTGTCCAGCGTCGGCATGACGGCCCCCATCAGAAAAGATCCAGAAACAGCGTCCATTCATCATACGCCCGTGGCCGTGCTTGGGGGCCGGCGCGCCGTGGCCGGGCGCCCGTCGTCGTGCGCTGGCCGTCAGGCGCCCGTGGCGATCACGAATATTGCGCCTCGTCGGTGATCTGAACGGTGGCGATGAGATAGCCCTTAGGCATGGTGGCTGTCCTGGGAAAGCGCCTGAGAAAGCTGGACCTCGCCGCGTTCGATCAGATAGGCGCGGTCGGCCATGTCGACCAGCAGGCTGGGGTTGGATTCGGCGATCAGGATGGTCAGATCGGGGTACTGTGCGCGCAGGCCGGTCAGGCTTTCGGCATAGCGCTTGGCCACCGCCGGCGCCAGGCCCTGGAAGGGCTCGTCGAGTAGCAGCAGGCGGGTGCCGCAGACCAGCGCGCGCGCCAGGGCCGCCATTTTCTGCTGGCCGCCCGAGAGCTCGCCGGCAATGCGCTGCGCGAGGTTGGGGATGTCGGGCAGCGATTGGCAGATGCGCTGGAACGTCTGTTCGAACTCGGCCGGCGGCATCTGGGTGGCCCAGGCGCCCAGGCGAACGTTGTCCATGACCGTGAACTTGCCGATCAGGCGGCGGTCTTCGGGGACATAGCCGATGCCCAGCGCCGCCCGCGCGTGCACCGGCAGCCGGTTCAGGGGCTGGCCATCGAACGTGACCTGGCCGGCCGTGATCTGCGTCAGCCCCATGATGGTGCGCAGCAGCGTGGTCTTGCCCGCGCCGTTTCGGCCGATCAGGGCCACGGTTTCCCCGGCCTCCAGCGTCAGGTGGATGTTGCGCAGGATCTGGGTCGTGTGGATGGAGACGTCGACGGCCTCGAACGATAAACGGGTCATGGTGGTCTTATCCTGTCACCCTCTGGCGTACGTCCTCGTTGCGCATGATGTCGCTGAACGAACCCTCGGCAATGATCTGCCCGCTGTCCCAGGCCACCACCCGATCCATGTATCTTTCGACGATCTCCATGTCGTGTTCGACGATGATGGTGGTGACCCCGCTGTTGCGCAGGATCGGCATCAAGGTGTCCATGATGATGAATTTGTTGGCCGAGCTCACGCTGCTCGTGGGCTCGTCGAGCAGCAGCAGGCTGGGCTCCAGGGCCATCGCGATGGCGATGTCGGATAGTTTCTTCACGCCCTCGGGCAGCGCGCTGTTGAGCGTGTCGGCGTAGTCGCCCAGGCCGAAGGTGCGCACGATGGCATCGGCCTTGGCCCGGTAGCCGGGCTGGAACACCGTGCCCAGGCTCCAGAACCGGTTGCGGCAGGCCACACCGAGCACAATGCTCTGCAGCACGGTTTTGTCGAGGAACAGCTGGGGGTGCTGGAACGCGCGGGCGATGCCCAGGCGCGTGATCTCGCGCGGCGACAGATGCGTGATGGGCCGGCCCTGGAAACGGATCTCGCCGGCGGCGGCGCGAATGTACCCGGTACACAGGTTCAGAAATGTGCTCTTGCCCGAGCCGTTCGACCCGATCACGCCCAGCACTTCGCTTTGGCGCACCTGCAGGTTGATGTCGTCGGCGGCGGTCACCCCGCCGAAGCGCACCGAGATGTGGGACGCTTCGAGCAGGATGGGGGCGGTCGTGTCGGGGGTGTGGGTCATGGCGGCATCGGAGTCAGGGGGCCTTGGCGTCCGGCTTCTTGCGAAACAGTGTCCATAGCCCATCGGGCATGTACATGATGATGCCCAGCAGGATGATGCCCAGGATCAGCTGCCAGGCATCGACCACGTAGCTGCTGATGAGGTTCCTGAGCAGGACGAACGCAAGCGCGCCGATGGTGATGGCCGTGAAGCTGCCGGCCCCGCCGAAGATGGCCACGATCAGGAATTCGGCCGACAGCGTCCAGTAGGCCAGCTCGGGGGTGACGTGGCTGGTGCTGTAGGCGATGATCATGCCGCCCACCCCGGCGAACCCGGCCGAGATCACGTGCCCGGCCAGGAACACCTGGCGCGCCGAACGGCCCAGGTACTCGAGGCGGGTTTCGTTGGTGCGGATCGCGCCCAGCGCCGAGCCCGGCGCCGAGCGCATGTATTGTTCGAGAAACAGGATGCCGGCCACCAGCACGGCCACCGCCAGGTAGTAGATGGCCCAGGCGGTCTGCGGGTTGCTGAATTTGTGGCCCAGGAACGTGGGCCGCAGGATCCCCATGCCGTCGCTGCCGCCGGTGATGTCGTAGAGCTTGAGCAGCAGGGTGAAGCCCACCATGGAAAAGGCCAGGTTCAGCATGCCGTAGAAAATCCCGCGGTACCGCGACAGGATCGCGCCCAGGATCAGGCCCAGCACCATGCTGGCCGCGAGCGCCAGCGCCAGGGTGAGAAAGACGTCTGTGACGTGCAGCTTTTGCGCGACCGCCACGGTGTAGGCGCCCACGGCGTAATACAGGGCGTGGCCGAAGGACACCTGGCCCGAGCGCAGCAGCAGCCCCAGGCCCAGCGCCGGGAACGCCAGGCTGATCGCCAGCAGCAGGATGGCGCGCAGCGAAATGTCGGCCAGCGGCACCAGGGCCAGCACGGCAATCACCAGCAGCAGCACGAACGTTTCGGAATTCAGCTTCATGATTTACAACCGCGCCAGTTCTTTTTTGCCGAACAGGCCATAGGGCTTGACGATCAGGATCAGCGCCATGACCAGGTAAGGAATGACGTTGGTGAATTCGCTGTACGTATAGACGCTGATCGAATAGGCCAGCCCGATGATCAGCGACGTCAGCGCCGTGCCGAAGAAATTGCCCAGGCCCGCCGTGGCCACGATCGCGAACGACAGCACGATCACCTCGGCCCCGATGCCCGGCACGATCGAGGTCGACGGGGACGCCAGGGCGCCGGCCAGGCACGCCAGGAACGTGCCCAGGATGAAGGTATAGGTATAGATCTTCTTGGTGTTGATGCCCAGCGTGGAAGAGATCTCGGTGTCTTCGATAACCGCCTCGATGATTTTCCCCGTTTGCGTGCGCCTGAAGAATATCATCAGGCTGGCCAGCACCAGCAGTGCCACGATCGGCAGGAAAACCAGCTGGTAGCGGGTGTAGAAGATGCCCGCCACGTCGATGGTGCCCAGCAGCACCAGCGGCGCGTCATAGAAATACGGCCGTACGCCGAACAGCAGCTTCTGGCCGTCTTCGAGGATCATGAAGACCGCGAACGTGCTGAGGATCTGCAGCACGTGTTCCTTGTCATACATTTTGGCGAGCACCAGCTTCTCGACGGCGAACCCCAGGACGATGCCGGCCACCACGGCCACCAGCAGCAGCACGATGAAGTTCAGCCAGCTGCCCGATGCGCCGATCAGGTATTGCCCCAGCAGCGAGGCGCCGTAGGCGCCGATGGCATAGAACCCGCCGTGGGCGATGTTCAGGATGCGCATGACGCCGAAAATCAGGCTCAGGCCGACCGCCAGCAGAAACAGCACCGACGACATGGCGACCCCGTCCAGCAGCGACAACAAGACGATCTGATTCACGGCCTTTCCCCGGACTGGATGGAACCCGCAAGTGCCCGCCTTCCCGGGCACCTGGCGCGGTGCCCGAGAATCTGCGGCGGCTTACTGGGCGATGGTGACCTGGTCGAGCAGCTTGGGCGACAGCGTCTTGGCCCATTCGGCCGTGGTGGTGCCCACCGGGGGCGTGATGAGTTCAGCCGGGATGTACGTCATCTGCTTGAGGATGGGGAAGCTGTAGTCGGGCGATTTGACCGTGACGCCGATGATCTGGTCTTCGATCGCCTGGTGATCGGGCCGTATCGTCAGCTGGCCGGTGAAGTTGTCCAGGGCCAGGCCATCCATGCCCGCCAGAAAGCCCTTCGTGAGGTTCTCGGGCGTGCCATCCCAGCCTTTTTCGAGCGCCTGCTGCAGCGCCGTGACCGACTGGGCCATGTGATAGGCCGGGAAGATGGGATAGTGGCCCGTCTTTGCCTTGAAGTCTTCCACGAACTTCGTGTGCTCGGGGTTGTGGGCCGTGCGCGGCCCCAGGAACCAGCTGTCGCCGCGCGCACCGATGATCGCGCCTTCGGGGAAGGCATCCCCCAGCTCTTGCAGGGCGGATTCGCCGTTGGACGACACCAGCGTGCTGTTGTTGAACAGCGAACGCGATGACGCCTGCTTGATGAAGGTGTTCATGTCGCCGCCCCAGAGGGTGGTGAAGACCACGTCGGGGCGCAGGGCCGAGAGCCGCGAGATTTCGCTGGAATAGTCTGAAGCGCCCAGTTTCGGGAAGAGCTCGGCCACCACCTTGATGTCGGGGTCGAGCGCCTGCATCGCGGTCCGGAAGGATTCCCAGTTGTCGCGCCCGAACGCGTAATCGGGGTTGATGCCGGCGATGGTTTTGATCTCGGGGTTGTGCTTGAGCGTGTACAGGGCGATGGAGACGTTGTTGGGCGGTGTTAAGTCGCCCGTGCGGTAGATGTAGTCGAAATCGTTTTCTTCGAAAATGCGGTGCGTGCCGCAATCCCAGAGAATGGCCGGCATTTCGAAGTCTTCGATCACCGGGGCCAGCGCCAGGCACGTGGAGCTGGACAGACCGGCGATCATCAGGTCGACCTTGCCGGCGGTGGCCAGCTGCTTGTATTGGGCGACCACGTCGTCGATGCCCTTGGCCTCGTCCAGGTAGATGAGTTCGACGGGCGCACCCTTGATCCCGCCCTTGGCGTTGATTTCCGCGACCAGCAGGTCGGCCGCGTCTTTGGCCGGCACGCCGAACACGGCCCCGGGCCCGGACAGGAACGTGGTGACCCCCACGCGCAGGGGTTCATTGGCCTGGGCCGAACCCAGCCCCAGCGTCAGGGGAAGAGCCAGCGCCGCCACGGCGGCCTTGAGTGCAAAGTGTGTCATCGTTGTCTCCGAAAGGGCCATGAACGGCCTTAGTGTCTTAGTATGATGGTTCGATGCCGCGGTTGGGTCGCGGGCGCCTAGCCGGCCTGCGCAGGCCAGGCGCCCGTATGCCTGTTTCAGGGGTTGGCGGCCTGGCTGGTGTCGGCGGTTTCTTCTTCGGGGGCGTCTTCCTGGGGGGCGGCCGGGGCCTTGCCATGGATGGGCACCACCGGCATCTTGCGCACGCCGCCGTCGAACAGCACGCGGTTGACGTCGGGGCGCGCATAGTGGCCGACCGTATCGAGCAAGTGCTTGGCCTCGGGGATCTGGTCGAGGTCGATGTCGGCGTAGGCGATGCCTTCTTGGTCTTCGATGCAGGCCAGGACTTCGCCGAAGGGCGAATAAATGGCCGCCACCCCGCCGCCGACCGTGAGCTTGGCGCCCAGGCCCGGATCGAGCTTCTTGTAGAATTCGACCTCTTCGGCGCCAATGCACGAGGACGAGGCGATCACGAACATCTGCCCTTCGATGGCGGCAAAGCGCGATGTGGTCTTGATGACGGCCGTGCGGTCACGCGGCTGGCTTTTCAGGTTGTTGCCCGGCCAGTTGGCGATGTGCACCTGTTCGTGCTTGCTGTACAGCGTGTAGCGCGCCAGCGGCATGATGTTTTCGTAGCAGATCAGGCCGCCGAGGCGCCCCAGCGAGGTGTTCAGCACCATCAGGTCGCTGCCGTCGCCGCGGCCCCAGAGGGTTCTTTCTTCGCCGGTGGGGATCAGCTTGCGGCGGCACCGGACGATCTCGCCGTGTTCGTTGATGAACACCTGCGAGTTGTAAATGGTGCCGTGGTCTTTTTCGTTGATGCCGACCACGATGAAGACGCTCTTTTCTTTGGCTTTTTGGCACAGCCGCTGCATGGCCAGGCCGTCGAGCTCGACGGATTGGTCGTAGAGCTGTTTGTACAAGTGCCCGCGCTCGACGTTGTTGACCGCCATCCAGATCCACCACGGATACAGCGGCAGGAACGTTTCGGGAAATGCGATCAGACGCGCCCCCTGGGCAGCGGCTTCGTCAACCATGTTGCAGCATTTTTCCACCGTTCTGTCCAGATCGAACATGTAGGGGGAGGCCAGTACTGCGGCGGCCTTGAATGTATGTGCCATCCGAATTCTCCAAACCGGGGTGTCTGGGCAGAACCATGGAGACCCATGGCAATGGACGGCACCGCGGCATCAACCATATCTGGAATTCCATAGTAGCAGAAGGCGAAAGCCCGCAGTACACGGGTTGACCCGCCCGGCGGCCTGCGCCGGGCGTTCGTCAGACAGCGTTTCAGCGCCCGGTGCCTAGCGCCCGGCGTTCAGCGTTCGCGGCGCGACGGCTGCCACTTCAGGAACAGGCGCTCGAACAGGCCGATGGCCGAGATCCCCACCGACGTGAAGATGGTGATGGACAGCAGGGCCGCGAACACCAGGGCAATGTCCATGTTGAACTGGCCCGACAGCACCAGGTAGCCGATGCCCACGTTGCCGCCGATGAACTCGCCCACGATGGAGCCCACCAGTGCCAGCGGAAAGGCCACCTTGAGGGCGTCCGTGATGTAGGGCAGGGCGTGCATCAGGCGCACCTTGGTAAACATCTGCCAGTTGCTGCCGCCGGCCAGCCGGGCCAGATCGAGGATGTCGTCGTCGATTTCGTTCAGCCCGGTGAGCGAATGCACAAAAATGGGAAACAGCGACAGCAGGAACGCCAGGATGATCTTCGAATCGGGCCCCAGGCCGAACCAGATCACCAGCAAGGGGGCGATGGCGATCTTGGGGATGCCGTTGAAGGTGGCCAGAAACGGCAGGATGATGGATTTAGCGCTTTTGACGTACACCACCAGCAGGGCCAGCAGCACCCCCACCAGCACGCCGATGCACAGCCCCAGCAGCGTGGTGCCGGCCGTGACGGCCAGGTTGTAGGCCTGCAGCGAAAAGGTCTCCAGGAAGCGGGCCCAGATCTCGCTGGGCAGCGGCAGAATGTACGCCGGGATGTCGGCATAGGGAACCAGGTATTGCCAGGCGGCCAAAAGAATGGCCACGGTCATGGTGATCCGAAGGGTGCTCTTCATCATCCTTCCCATTGCGTGCCAATGTGGCTGCGGATTCTCGCCGCCAGCTCGATGAACCGGGGTTCGGACAGCGTGTCGATCGTTCGGGGCCGCGGCAGGTCGATCGGGATGATCTCGCTGATTTTCCCGGGCCGGGGGGTCATCACCACCACCGTATCGGACAGCAAAATGGCTTCCGAGATGCTGTGGGTGATGAACAGGACGGTGTTTCGGTTGGCGCCCCACATTTCCTGCAGCTTGAAGCCGAGGATTTCGCGGGTGAGGACGTCCAGGGCGCCGAAGGGCTCGTCCATCAGGATCAGCGGCGGGTTCATCAGCAGGGCGCGGCAGATCGACGCGCGCTGCTGCATGCCGCCCGAGAGCTGGTGCGGGTAGTGGTCTTCAAACCCGCCCAGGCCCGCCATCTCGAGCAGCTCCAGCGCCCGGCCCCGCAGGGTGGACGGCTTCTTGTGGCCGAGCTCGGCCACGAAGAAGACGTTTTCCAGCACTGTGCGCCAGGGCAGCAGCACGGGGCTCTGGAACACCATGCTGGACTGCCGGATGGGCCCGCGCACGGTTTCGCCGGCCACCGTAATCTGGCCCGAGGTAGCCGGAATCAGGCCGGATATCAGCCGCAGCAGCGTCGATTTCCCGCAGCCGCTGGGGCCCACGATCGATACGAAGGCATTGGCGGCGATATCCAGCGTAACGTCTTCCAGCGCCGTCACGTGGGCACCGAATTTTTTCGACAGGTGCCGTATGGTGACCAGATCCGCCATCAGTGATCCTGGATGTCGAAGACCTTCTCGACCTCCAGGCCGGCCTTGTCCAGGTGCAGGACTTCGGCCACCATGTCGATGGTGGCTTGCGCGCGGTCATGGGTGATCACGCCGTAGCCGTTTTTCGCGGTGTAGTCGGTGTTGATGCTGTCGCTGGCCTGCTGCCACTGCCGCAGCACGGTATCGTAGTTCAGCGTCGGGTTGTACTTGAGCATGATCTCCGCGGTTTTTTCGGGGTTCTCGAGCGAAAACTCCACCGCTTTCTTCATGGCGCCATAGAACCGCTTCACCTTGTCGGGCGATGCCTGGATGGTTTTGTCGTTGGCGATCAGCACATAACCATAGGCATCGAAGCCGTTGTCGGCGAACGAAATGAAATGGGTGTCCTTGCCCTGCTTCTTGGCCACGGCCTCGAAGGCCGGCACGTCGCCGTCGCTGGAGGCGGTGAACAGGTCGGCCTGGCCGCTGAGCACCAGCGAGATGTACACGCTGGGGTCTGCGCTCAGCCAGTTGAGCGGCATGTCCTGCAGGTTTTCCATCTTCAGGATGATGGGCAGGATCACGCGCACGCTATCCGCGCCCGATGCCGCGATGCGTGCATCTTTCAGCGAAGCCAGGTCCGGATAGGGCTTGGTCGAGGCCAGCCCCATGGTGGAACGGTCCATGTAGATCATGAACGTCTTCACCTTAGAGCCTTTCGAAACCGCCTGGACCACCGGGGCGGCGTCGGCCATGCCGAAATCCGCTTTGCCGCTGTCGATGGCGGCGATGACCGCGCCGCTGCCGGCGGCCGGCAGGGCATTGACCTTGAAGCCTGCGTCATCGAAATAGCCGTTTTCGATGCCGACGAAATACGGCGCATGCCGGCCGTGGAACGAATAGTTGGCCAGCAGGTCGACCTTTTCTTTGGGCTGGTCGGCCGCTTGGGCGCCCGGGATCGCGAAACCGAGCCCGAGGGATGCCGTCAGGATGAACGTGCCGGCGTATCGTTTGATGTTCATGGTGTCTCTCCGTGGTGGGTGTCAAAATGGCCAGGTTGGCCGCGCAGGCCGGGCCAGCGGGCAATCTGGTCGGTATCGATGCCGAACAGGTCGAGCGCCCGGGCTACGCTGTGCGTTACCAGTTCGTCGAGCGTGGCGGGCCGGGCATACCAGGCGGGTACCGGCGGCATGACGATGGCCCCGGCCTCGGTCACGGCCGCCATGCTGCGGATGTGGCCCAGGTGCAGGGGGGTTTCGCGCAGCATCAGCACCAGCCGGCGCCGCTCTTTCAGCGTGACGTCGGCGGCGCGCGTCAGCAGGGTCGAAGTGATGCCCGTGGCGATTTCCGACAGCGTGCGGATGGAACACGGCGCGATCAGCATGCCCATGGTCCTGAAGGATCCGCTGGACAGGGTCGCCCCGATGTCGTGGATATGGTGAAAGACGGCCACCCGGGCCGCCAGATCGGCCGGGCGCAGACCCATCTCGTGCTGCAGGGTCAGGGCGGCCGACTTGCTGATGACCAGGTGGGATTCGATGTCGAGCGCCTGCAGCATGTCGATGGCGCGCACGCCATACACCGCGCCGGATGCCCCGCTGATGCCGATGATGAGGCGCCGCGGGGCAGCGTGTAGGGGCCTATCGTCCAATCCAGTCTTCCAGTTTGATGTGCTCCAGCCCCTTGAGCCGCTTGCGTTCGAATTCTTTTTCGCGGCCGAACGGGATCGTGGCGTCGATCAGCAGGCGGCCCCAGTGGTCGCGCTGTTCGTCGCGGTAGAACGACGGGGTGTCGGGGATGATCAGGCTGTCTTTGTCGGGCCTGGAGCGCGTGAGTATGGCCCACATGACGTCATTCATGTCGTGGATGTCGACGTCCCGGTTGACCACCGTGACCACCTTGGCCCACGTGGGTTCGGCGCCGATCACGGCCAGCATGACCTGCCGCGCGTGGCCTTCGTACTTGGGGTCGATCTGGATGACGGCATGCGACACGAACGGCTGGCAGGCGACGTCGAGAATGCCCGGCAGCGCGGCGTTCAGCCGCTGATAGATGTTGGCGGAAATGGACAGGTCCAGCGCCAGCACTTCTTCTGGCGACCCGCAGAGGATGCTGTGGAAGATCGCGTCCGGCCGGGCGGTGACCCCCAGCACCTCGAATACCGCGTTCGGGCCTTCGGGCGTGTAATAGCCCATGAATTCGCCAAAAGGGCCTTCGGGGCGGCGTACATTGGGCAGGAACCGGCCCTCGATCACGATCTCCGTGTCGGCGGGCACGTCGAGATCGATGTACTTGCAGGGCCGCATGGGGATGTCGCGGCGCGCCAGCTGCGCGGCCACGTCCAGCTCGTCGACGTCGTACGGCAGCGGCGCGGCCGCCGACAGGAACAGGGTGGACGGCGGCCCGATCAGCATGGCCGCCTCGAGCGGCTCGCCGCGCTTTTCTGCGATTTCGTGATAGAGGGTCAGGTGGTGCTTGGGGGCCAGGCGGCAGCGCAGTTCCTGGTCGCTGACATACATGGACCGGTGAAACGACAGATTGCCGACCCCCGTGTCCGGATCCTTGGCGATGAACATGGCCGACGTGAAATACGGCCCGGCGTCGAGTTCGGAATACGTGATCAGCGGCAGATCGCTGAGCTTGAGATCGACCTGTTCCGGGATGCCCTGCTGGGCGCGCCGGGGCTGGTACGCCGTGCCGCCCGCGCCCAGCGTGGCCAGGTTGCTCCATTCTTTGCAGAAATGGGCCGGGTCGATGCCGATGAGCTCGGCCAGGCGCGCACGCGTGCCATAGATGTGGGTCAGGACCGGCAGGCGCGATCCCTTGACGTTCTTGAACAGAATCGCCTTGCCGATTTTGTCTTGGATGGCCTTGGTGACGGCGGCCAGTTCGTGCGTGGGATCCACCGGCCGGTCGATTTCTATCAGATCACCCCTGGATCTCAGGATGTTCATGTAGTTGCGCATGGATGTTCCTTGGCCATGATGGCTTGACGCGCACCCTGCCATGGCCTGGTGAATTGCGCGCTGCGAAATGGATATACTGGTTGAGTCGTGGGGCGAAGACCAGGGGGTGCTGTTTGATGGCGGATACGGATTGCACGGTGAATCACTGGTCTTTCCCGGTCTCACTTTATACCAGAAACGGCGTGGCCGAGGCGTGCCTGGCCCTGCAGGACCAGGCGGGCGTGGATGTCTGCGTGCTCCTGGCGGCGCTGTTGGCCGCACGGATCAGGCAGCGGCCGTTGTCGGCCACCGAGGTCGCCCAGGCCGACCAGCACGTGCAGGCGTGGCGCACCCAGGTCGTTCTGCCCCTGCGCGCCATCCGCCGGCGCCTGAAAACCGGCCCGCAGCCCGCGCCCACCGACGCCACCGATGCGCTGCGCCAGTCTGTGAAGGCGTGCGAGCTCGCCGCCGAGCGCCTGCAGCTCGAAGCGCTGGCGGCCTGCCTGGACGGTCTCCCGAACGCAGCCCCCGCCGATGACCCCACCGATGATCCTGCGGAGGCATCGGCGGGGCAGCGTCTGGCGAACCTGACGCAGACCGCGTACCGCGTGTTGTCCCATTTTGCCCCCGATCCGCAAGATCCGGCCGCCCTGCCCGCGCTGCAGGCCCTCGCCCGCCAGGTGGCCGCAGCCGCCCAGGATGTGCCTTTGCAGCATCCATGTCACCGAGACGGGTGAACCCATGCTGATCACTCAAAATGGTGAGGCGCGCCTGGTCGTCATGGACGTCAGCAGCTATGAGCAGAAAGAGCAGACTTTGGCGCTCCTGAAAATTCTGGCTCTAGGGCAAGCAGATATCGAGAGTGGTCGCTACCGTGATGCCCAGGCGTTCTTTGCCGAGATGGACTTTGCGGACACTGCTGGCAAGGCGCTTGCTGAGACGCTGAATCCAAACCTTTGATGGTTTTCAGGGCGCCCGGTTCCGTTTTTTCAGCGCGCGCAGGTCGATCATGCCGGCGGTGCCCCGGGGGTCGGCGCCCGCGGGGAAAATGCGGTGCTTCTGGATTTTTTGGGTCCCGGTGGTGGGGATTTCCGGGGTGAACCACCACCAGCCGGGCACCTTGTAATAGGCCAGCCGCTCGAAACAGAAATCAAACAATTCGCGTGCCAGAAGGCGCGCGTCCGGCAGGCCGGCCGCGCCCGCTGGGCCCCCGGCCTGCGCGACAGCCTGGGCGCCGGCCTGCGCGGCGGGATCCGGCTTGAGCACGATGCACGCCAGGACCTCGGCTTCGCGGATTTCGTCGGGCGCGGCCAGCACGGCCACCTGCTGCACGCGGGGGTGCAGCAGCAGCGTGGCTTCGACTTCGGCGGCCGCGATGTTTTCGCCGGCACGCCGGATGATGTTTTTGTCGCGGTCGACGAAATGCAGCATGCCGTCGGTATCCCGCGTGACCACGTCGCCCGTGTGGAACCAGCCCCCGCGCCAGGCCGTTTCGGTGGCCTGCGGGTCATCCAGGTAGCCCGTGAAGAAATCCTTGCGCGGGGTGTCGGCCGAATAGCGGATCACCATTTCGCCCGGGGTGCCATCGGGCACCGGCTGGCCGGCGGCGTCCACCACCTGCACGTCCAGGCCCGGCTCTGCCCGGCCAAAGGCGCGTGTGCCCCGCTTGCGCGGTTCGTGGCGGTCGCTGAGCACACGCACCATTTCGGTCATGCCCCAGAGTTCGACCAGCGGAAACCCAAAGCGGGCTTCGAACAGCGCGTGCAGTTCGGGTTCGACGCCCGCGCCGTAGCCCAGGCGGACCTGGTGCTGCCGGTCGAGCGCGGACTCGGGCTGCTTGAGCAGCATCGGGATGATGACCCCCAGGTAATGCACGATGGTGGCCCGGGTCTGGCGGACGTCTTCCCACCAGCGGGATACGCGGAAGCGTTCTGGCTGGATCTGGCAGTTGCCGGTCAGGAGCATGCAGTAAAAAGACAGAATCGAGGCATTGACGTGGAACAGCGGCAGCGGGTTGTACAGGCGCTCTTGGCCCGGCCGCACGCTGACCAGCCCGCCTTGCCGCGCGTACCAGTCGCCCGAGGCCAGCTCGTAGCGGTGCGACAGCACGCAACCTTTGGGGCGGCCTGTCGTGCCCGAGGTATACAGGATGCTGGCGGGGGTGTCGTGCCGCGGCGTGCGGTGTTCGTACGCGCGGGCCGCCGGCGGCGTGCGGTGTTCGAACGGCCCCAGCGTGATCACGGGCGGCTGGTGCTGGCTGCCCGCCAGGCTTTGGGTGATGAAGTCCAGGCTGTCTTCGTGGGTGACGATCAGGTCCAGGCGCGAATGCTCGACCAGGTAGACCAGTTCGGCCGCGCGGTAATCCGGGTTGATGGGCACACAGCAGATGCCCAGGCTGTTCATGGCCAGCTTGTGCGCCAGGTGTTCGGGCCGGTTGGCCAGGAACAGCCCGATGCGGTGCGGAAAGCCATAGCCTGCGGCGCGGTAGACGTCGGCCAGGGCCTGCATGGCCTGGGCCGCCTGCTCGAAGCTGAGCGTGTAGCCATTGGGGTGGTAGCTGCGCTCGGGGTCGCCGGGCACCACCAGCAAATCGCCCGATGCATAGCGCAAGGCGGCTTCGGTGACGGCCTGGTGGATGGTCCAGTGTTCTTGAATCTGCAGCATGCCTGATCCCCATGGTCGTGGCGCCTGCGGTACTGGCCATCTTTTTTGCTGCAATGCAGCATGACTGGCCCGGCGAAGTGCCGCGTTACAAGCCGCCCACCCTATTTTGCTTGATATTAGGTGGCCAATGACCGGTGTTTACCCGCAGAACAGCAAAGTTTTTTAAGAATCCAGTTTTATGAAGGTATTATTTGATTCAATTTGCGTGCAAATGATACTCCTGGGGGGCGCATGCTGGTACGTTTGATCGATCAGACCAACGAGGTCGTCGGGCGGTTGGTATCCTTCGTAGCGGTCATTTTTGCCGCGTTGATCATCTTCGACGTGATCATGCGCTATGTGTTCCACGCGCCCACGCGCTGGGGCTTCGACGTCACCAAGCAGCTGTATGGCTTTTATTTCATCATGCTGGGCGGCTACGCCTTGCGCCACAAGGCGCATGTCCGGGTCGACCTGCTGGTCGAAAAAATGTCGCCGCGGGTGCGCCGCTGGGTCGAGATCCTGGGCTATCCGATCTTCTTTTTTCCGTTCGTCTGGGTGTTTCTCACCAAAAGCTATGAATTCGCCCTGCGCTCCTGGAATCAGGGCGAACTCACCTACGGGTCGGTCCAGCTGCCGGTCTACCCCCTGAAAATCGCCATGGCGGTGGCGGCCCTGCTGCTCTTGCTGCAGGGCATCGCAGAATTCATCAAACTGCTCCTCAACACAGAGGCCTCCGACCATGTCGCCTGAGTATCTCGCGCTCATCATGGCCGGCCTGCTGGTGGTCGGCCTGTTCATGGGCCATCCGCTGGCCTTCGTGCTCGGCGGCACCGCGGTGCTGGGTGCCTTCATCGCCGGCAAACCCATGGTGCTGGGCATCGTGGTGAACCGCATCTTTGGCGAGGTCCTCGACAACTTCACCCTGATCGCGATACCGCTGTTCATCCTCATGGCGCGCTTCCTGTCGGATTCAGACGTCACCGACAAGATGTTCGAGGCCTTGCGCCTGCTCATGGCCCGCGTGCGCGGCGGCCTGGCGCTGGCCGTGGTGCTCATCTCCATCCTCCTGGCGGCCACCACGGGCATCATCGGCGCATCGATCACGGTGACGGGCGTCATGGCCATGCGCCCCATGCTGCGCTATGGCTACGACAAGCGGCTCACCTCCGGCGTCATCGCGGCGTCGGGCTGCCTGGGCATCCTCATCCCGCCGTCGATCATGCTCATCCTGATGGCCAGCTATTCGCCGCTGTCGGTGGGCGAGCTCTTTGCCGGGGCGCTGGTCCCCGGGGTGATGCTGGGCCTGATGTACGCCCTGTATGTCTTGCTGGTGGCCCGCTTTCGCCCCGACCTGGCGCCCGCCGTGCAACTCGAAGAACGCATCAGCACCCAGGCCCTGTACCTCATGCTGCTGGTCGAGGCCGCTCCGCCGCTGCTTTTGATCCTGGGCGTGCTGGGCACCATGCTGGCCGGCGTCGCAACGGCCACCGAAGCCTCGGCCGTGGGGGTGCTGCTGGCCCTGCTCATCGTCATCGTGCGCGGCAAGTTTCGCTGGCGGACCTTTTTTGGCGCCATCTACGAAACCGGCCGCACCTCGGCCATGATCCTGTTCATCGTCGTGGGCGCAACGGCCTTCACCGGGGTCTTCAACATCACCGGCGGGCTGGCGGCCGTGCAATCGCTCATGCGCGGGCTCGACATGGAGCCCTGGCTGCTGCTCACGGTGATGATGTTCATCATTTTCATCCTGGGCTGCTTCCTCGACTGGACAGGCATCGTCCTGCTGTCGTTCCCCATCTTTTTGCCGCTGGTCCAGGAACTCGGCATCAGCATGCTCTGGTTCATCATCCTCATGGCCGTCGTGCTGCAGACCTCGTTCCTGACGCCGCCGTTCGGCTACGCGCTGTTCTACATGCGCGCCATTGCCCCACCCGAAGTCCGCATGGCGGACATCATCGTGGGGGTGGTGCCGTTCATCTTCATCATCGTTTTCATGAGTCTGGTACTGGCGTTTTTCCCAGACCTGGCGACCTGGCTGCCTGAACGGCTCTATGGTCAATAGGCGGGCGCCGGTTCCGGTTCTTGGTGTGTCGCATCCGTTTGCATGCGACGGCTTTCAAAGGAGTCTGGCAATGAAATTGTCTGCAACCATGCTGTCCACGCTGGTGGTGACGGCCGTGCTGAGCACCCCGGTCATGGCCCAGAAACAAACCTGGACGATGACCAGCACCTGGCCCTCGTCGCTCGAGCTGATGCAGATCGACAAGCATTGGGTCGACCTGGCCAACCAGCTGACGGGCGACGAGCTGAAGATCGATTTTTTTGAAGGGGGCTCGCTGGTGCCTTCGGGCGAGGCCTTCGCGGCCGTCGAATCCGGCACCATCCAGGCCGCGGGCGACTGGCCCGGATACTGGGCGGGCCGCGACCCCGCGTTTTCACCGCTGGGCACCCATACCAGCCTGTTCAATGCGGTCGATTACATCAACTGGATCAAAGAATGGGGGGGCGACGCACTCTTCAACGAAGTCTATGGCAAGTACGGGATGGTCTATCTGCCTTACGGCGTAACCAACAATGAATCGGGCTTCCGCACGCTGCAGCCCATTCGCAACCTCGAAGACCTCAAGGGCAAGCGCTTGCGCCTGTCGGGCCTCGAACAGGGCAAGGTGCTCGAGCGGCTGGGCGGCAACCAGGTGTCCATGGCCGGCCAAGAGCTCTACCAGGCGCTCGAGCGCGGGGTCATCGATGGTGCCGAGTTCTCCACGCCCAACGTGGACGTGTCGGCCGGCCTGCACCAGGTCACCAAGTATTGGGCTACCCCGGGCTGGCACCAGTCCTCGTCGATGTTCGGCGTGATGATCAACAAGGAAGCCTGGGACAAGCTCTCGCCCGAGACGCAGGCCAAGCTCAAGATCGCGGCCGATGCCAATCTGCTCTGGTCCATGTCCTTCACCGAAAAGCGCGCCATCGATGGCTATCAGACCTTCGCGGATGCCGGCATCGAAATCAACCGCATGGACGACGAGTCCCTGGCCACCATCCAGAACATTTCCAACGAAGTCATGGTCGAAGTCGCCTGCAGCGGCCCGCTGGCGGCCAAGGTCTATACCAGCCAGGTCCAGTACCTGGCCGACTACAAAGGCTGGCGTGATGCGTCTGCGCCCTTCAACCTGGGCCGCTCGCCAGATGGCCCGGATCTGGACAAGCTCAAGGCCTGTCTGAAATAAGCGGCCCGCCGCCGCCGTTGCCGTCCATGTCCGCCGACGCCCGCGCAAACGCATCCAGATAAGGTTGCAGCGCGGCGCCGCGCATCTTCAGCGCCGCCTGGTTGACGATCAGGCGGGCGGACACCGGGCGGATTTCCTCGACCTCGACCAGCCGGTTGGCGCGCAAGGTGTTGCCCGAGGACACCAGATCCACGATCGCATCCGCCAACCCCACCAGCGGGGCCAGTTCCATGGACCCGTACAGCTTGATGATGTCCACGTGCACGCCCTTGCCGGCGAAATGCTCGCGCGCCGAGCGTACGTATTTGGTGGCAATGCGCAGGCGCGAGCCCTGGCGTACGGCGGCCTGGTAGTCGAAACCCTTGGGCGTGGCCACGCACAGGCGGCAGCGCGCGATGTTCAGGTCGATGGGCTGGTACAGGCCGCCCGGGTGTTCGGCCACGTGTTCGTAGAGCACGTCGTGCCCGGCGATGCCGAAGTCGGCCGCGCCATACTGTACGTAGGTGGGTACATCCGAGGCGCGCACGATCAGCAGGCGCAGCGCCGGGTTGTCGGTGGGCAGGATCAGCTTGCGCGAGGCGTTGGGCTTCTCGGGCACGCCCACCCCGGCGGCGGCCAGCAGCGGCAGGGTTTCGTCGAAGATGCGGCCTTTGGACAGCGCCAGCGTCAGCGGCGTGGCCGCATCGGTGGGGCGGTAGGGATCGGCGTTCAAGAGATCCTCCGGATGTCGGCACCCAGCGCCTGCAGCTTGTGCTCCATGCACTGGTAGCCGCGGTCCAGGTGATAGATGCGCTCGATGGTGGTCTGCCCGCGCGCGGCCAGGCCGGCGATCACCAGACTGGCCGAGGCCCGCAGGTCGGTGGCCATGACCGTCGCGCCCAGCAGCTCGGGCACGCCCGTGACCACGGCCGTATGCCCGTCGATCTCGATCTCGGCGCCCATGCGGCAGAGCTCTTGCACGTGCATGTAGCGGTTCTCGAAGATGTTCTCGGTGATCACTGCCGTGCCCTCGGCCAGGGTGTCGAGCGCCATCAGCTGGGCCTGCATGTCGGTGGGAAAGCCCGGGTACTCGCTGGTGCGAAAGCCGGTCGCCCGGGGCCGCCCGCGCATGCGCGCCCGGATCCAGTCGGGCCCCGTGGTGATGTCGAGCCCGGCATCGCGCAGCTTGTCGAGCACCGCGCCCAGGGTGTCGGGTGCCGCATCGCGCAGCGTGATGTCGCCCCCGGTGGCCGCTACGGCGCACAGGAACGTGCCGGTCTCGATGCGGTCGGCCACGATGCGATGATGGGCCCCGTGCAGCCGGGCCACCCCGTGCACCACGATGCGGTCCGTGCCGTGGCCCTCGATCTGGGCGCCCATCGCAATCAGCAGCCGGGCCAGGTCGGTGACTTCGGGCTCGCAGGCCGCGTTTTCGATCACCGTGCGCCCCTCGGCCAGCGTGGCCGCCATGAGCAGGTTTTCCGTGCCGGTGACCGTGACCATGTCGGTGACGATGTCCGCGCCCTGCAGGCGCCCGGCGTGCGCCACCACGTAGCCGTGCTCGATGCGCACCTGCGCGCCCATGGCCTGCAGCCCGCGGATGTGCTGGTCGACCGGGCGCTGGCCGATGGCGCACCCCCCGGGCAGGCTGACCTGCGCCTGGCCGGTGCGCGCCAGCAGCGGGCCCAGCACCAGGATCGAGGCGCGCATGGTCTTGACCAGCTCGTAGGGCGCCTGGTGCCCCGTGAGCGCATCGGCCTGCAGGCGCACCTGCGTGCCTTCGCGCTGCACCTGCACCCCCAGGCGCTGCAGCAGCGTGAGCATGGTGTCCACGTCGCGCAGCGCCGGCACGTTGTCCAGCACCAGCGGTTCGGGCGTGAGCAGGGCCGCGCAGAGAATGGGCAGGGCCGCGTTCTTGGCCCCCGAGATGGCGATCTCGCCCTGCAGCGGCCGCCCGCCGCCGATCTGCAGTTTATCCATGAAACAATGGACTCATGGGCGCTCGGCTTCGTATTCGGCGGGCGTCAGCGTGCGCATGGACAGCGCGTGGATTTCCTCGCGCATGCGCTCGCCCAGTGCACGGTACACCACCTGGTGGCGCGACAGCGTGCGCTTGCCCTCGAACAGGGGGCTGACGATCAGGGCTTCGAAATGCGCGCCGTCGCCGCGGACCTCGAGGTGGGTGCAATCCAGGTGGTCGGCAATGTATTGGCGAACTTGTTCGGGAGTAGGCTGCATGGGTCAGCTCCGCAATTTATAGCCGCGCGCCAGCAGGCGCAGGGCAAACAGGCTCAGCAGCACGGCCACGGCCAGCACGATGGCCAGGCCGCGCCAGGGCGAGACATCGGACACGGCGAAAAAGCCGTAGCGAAACCCGTCGATCATGTAGAACACCGGGTTGAAGCGCGACACCGCCTGCCAGAACGGGGGCAGGCTGTAGATGGAATAAAACACGCCCGATAGAAACGTGGCGGGCACGATCAGGAAGTTCTGGAAGGCGGCCAGCTGGTCGAATTTCTCGGACCACAGCCCGGCGATCAGCCCCAGCGTGCCCAGGATCCAGCACGACAGCACGGCGAACACCAGCATCCACAAAGGCGCCTGTACCGGCAGGGGCACGAAGAACAGCGCCACCATCCAGATGCAGGCCCCCACGGCCAGGCCGCGCACCACCGACGCCATCAGGTAGGCCGTGAAAATCTGCCGGTGGGAAAACGGCGGCAGCAACACGAAGATCAGGTTGCCCGTGATGCGGCTCTGGATCAGCGAAGACGATGGATTGGCAAAACTGTTCTGCAGCATGCTCATCATCATCAGGCCCGGAATCAGGAACGCCGTATAGGGGATCGAGTCATAGACCTGCACGCTGTCTTCCAGCACGTGCGAGAAGATCAGCAGGTAGAGCAGCGCGGTGACCACCGGCGCCGCGATGGTCTGCAGGCCCACTTTCCAGAAGCGCATCAGCTCTTTGCGCAACAGGGTGGGAAAACCGGAGCCCAGCTCTGGGCGCGCTTGGGAAATCGGGCGGATCACAGCTCGGCCTCGAGTACGGAGTCATCGTGCATGATGCGCACGAACGCGTCTTCCAGGTCGGACCCGCCCCAGCGCGCCATCAGCGCCCGGGTGGTGTCCAGCGCCACCACATGGCCGTGCTTGAGCATGGCCACCCGCCCGCAGAGGGTCTCGGCTTCTTCCAGGTAGTGCGTGGTGAGCAGAATCGTGTGCCCGGCGTGGTTCAGCCGCGTGATGAAATCCCAGAGCGTGCGGCGCAGGTCGACGTCGACCCCCGCCGTGGGCTCGTCCAGGATGATGACCGGCGGGCGGTGCACCAGCGCCTGAGCCACCAGCACGCGCCGCTTCATGCCGCCCGAGAGCGCCCGCATATTGGTGTCGGCCTTGTCGAGCAGGCCCAGGTTCGCCAGCACTTCGTCGATCCAGTCGTCGTTGTGGCGCAGCCCGAAATAGCCCGACTGCAGGCGCAGCGTTTCGCGCACGGTGAAGAAGGGATCGTAGACGATTTCCTGTGGCACCACGCCCAGCGACTGGCGCGCGCGCTTGAAGTCGCGTACCACGTCGTAGCCGCAGACGCGCGCTTCGCCGCTGGTGGCGTGCGCCAGCCCGGCCAGGATGGAAATGACGGTGGTCTTGCCCGCGCCATTGGGGCCGAGCAGGCCAAAGAATTCGCCGTCTTCGACTGTGAGGTTGACGTGATGCAGGGCCTGGAAGCCAGGGCCTCTGGGGCGCCCGCGCAGGCGGTCGGCCCAGGAGCGGGGTGGCGGCGCGTAGGTCTTGGAGATGTCGTGCAGGTATAAGGCAGGCATGGATGTCATGAAGCAGTGCGCGAAATTGCGCACCATCCGGCATTATATCGTGCCGGCACCTGGGGTTTGCTGGGGGGGGCGGCGCCGTCAGTTGTTGCGGTTCAGCGCCTGGATCAGCCCATCGATCCCATTGCGGTTGATCTCGTCGGCGAACTGGTTGCGGTAGTTCTGGATCAGCCAGATGCCTTCGACGTTCAGGTCGTACAGCTTCCAGCCGGCCTCGCTACGCCCCATGCGGTAATCCACGCCGATCGCTGGCGCATTGGGCTGTGAAATGGTGGTGCGCACCACCGCGTCGTCGGCTTTTGCGTCTCCGCGAAACGGCAGCAGTGTGATCTTGGTGCTGGGCGTCACCTTGGTGAATGCGCCGCTGTACGTGCGGATCAGCGTGCCGGTGAAGGCGTCGACCAGCGCTTTTTTCTGGGCATCGCTGGCATCGCGCCAATACCGGCCCGCCGCCAGGCGCGTCATGCGTTCCATGTCGACGTACGGCAGGGCATATTGGCGCACCAGCGCGGTGATCGCCGCCGTATCGCCCGCCAGCGCCTTCGGGTCGGCTTTCACGGCGTCCAGCATGTTGTCGGCCACCGCGCCCAGGAAGGCATTGGGTTCGGCATGGGGGTCGACCGCCTGGCTGGCGCTAGCCAGGCCCGGGCTGGCGAGGGCGAGCACACCCCCCAGAAAGCACAGAGTGAACAGTCGGTGAAACAAATGCTTGAAACGTGTCATGGTGTTGTCTCGGTGGAAAAGGGCCGGATCTGGCTATGCTTATTCTTCGGGCGGCAGCAGATCGGGGTCTTCGTAGACCGGCAGGTTGTCATCGGTGGCGTCCAGCGCTTCGGCCGTGGACGCGTGCTCGCCCGCGCGCCGGCTGTCCAGCATCGCCTTGCGCCGCTGAAGGTAGGCATCGCGGATGAAGCTGTATTTGTCGAGCGCGATCTGGTCGACCAGTTTTTCGTCTTCCAGCAGGCTCGCGCGGGCATCGACCAGGTACAGGCCGATGAGCGAATTGCGTACAGGCACGTCGTTGATGGCGAACACCGCCGACGTGATCGTGCCCGGCGCCACCAGCGTGACCAGCGTGCCGGTGCCATCGCGCACCGAGCTGGCGCCGACGAACGGCAGCACCAGGTACGGGCCGGAATCGAAGCCCCAGACGGCCAGCGTCATGCCGAAGTCATTGGGAATCTTGCGCGCCCCGTTCATCGACGCGACGTCTATGCAGCCGCCCAGCCCCATGGTGCTGTTGAACAGCACCCGCCCGAAGGTGTCCACGAAATCGCGCCCGCGGCCTTGCAGGAAGCTGTTGACCCCCGACCAGACATCGCCCACGTTGCCGAAGATATTGTGGATGCAGGTGCGTACCGGGCGGGGCACCACCGCGTTGTAGCCCGTGGCGATCGGCTTGAGCGTATAGCGGTCGACCGTCTCGTTGAACTGGAACATGCCCCGGTTGAAGGATTCGTAGGGGTCTTCGGGGGGCGGGTTGGGCACGTGCGCACAGGCGCCGAGCACCAGCGTGGTAGCCAGGACCAGCGCCGTGCGCCACCCAGCCCGGCGCGCACGCGCCGACCGGGATGTGGGCGCGGGCCCGGCCGGTAGGGAAGATTCTGTTGTGCAAGGCCCTGCCGATGGGGATGCGGCAAGGGCAAAAACGGACGTCGTCATATTATTGTTCATTTTCCAGCCCCTTCGGCCGAACTGTACAGGAACTTGCTGATCAGGTCTTCCAGCACCACGGCGGATTGCGTGAACTCGACCGTGCTGCCCTCGGCCAGGTTTTTGTCATCGCCCCCGGGTGTCAGCCCGATGTATTGCTCGCCCAGCAGGCCCGACGTCAGGATGGCGGCCGAACTGTCGGCCGGAAACTGGTAGGCCGTTTCGAGATCCATGCTGACCAGCGCCTGGAAGCGCTGGTTGTCGAAGCCGATGGAGGCCACCCGGCCCACCACCACGCCGCTGCTTTTGATGGGCGCGCGGACCTTCAGGCCGCCCACGTTGTCGAAGTATGCCTGCACCTTGTACGTGGATGCAAAGGTGAACGAGCTCATGTTGCCGGCGCGCAGCGCCAGGAACACCAGGGCCAGCAAGCCCAGCAGGATGAACAGGCCGACCAGGAAATCGGTTTTATCACGAGTCATGAGCGTTGTTTCCGTTGTGGATCATTGTGCAAACATCAGTGCGGTCATCAGGAAGTCCAGCCCCAGCACGGCCAGCGCGCCGTCTACCACCGTGCGCGTGGTCGCGCGCGACACCCCTTCGGGGGTGGCCCGCGTCGTCCAGCCCTGGTAGAGCGCGATCAGCGTGACCACCGCGCCGAACACCACGCTCTTGATCACCCCATTGAGGACGTCGTCGATCACGTCGACCCCGCTTTGCATTTGCGACCAGAAGGCGCCCGGGTC
>NZ_JBAYTI010000027.1:0-39474 GCF_041675725.1 Castellaniella sp.
CCCGGGCGTCCATCATGCACCTGCGCATCTGGCCAGGCGCCCGAGCGTGTATCATGACGCGATCGTGCCTGCATCCCTTTGCCGCCCCTGCGCGGGCCACCCGTACACCGGCCGGGCGCTGGGCCCAGGCCCAGGCCCAGGCCCATGATAAACCCTGGTCGCGGCACCGTGCCCCGACCTGCATGACTGAAGAAGGAACCCCATCATGAAATTGCTAAGAGTCGGCCCCAAAGGCCAGGAAAAACCCGCCATGCTGGATGCGCAAGGGCGCCTGCGCGACTTGTCGGGCGTGGTCGGCGACATCGCCGGCGACGTCCTGACGCCCGCCGGGCTGGACACGCTGCGCGCGCTGGACCCAGACGCCCTGCCCCTGGTCGAAGGGTCGCCCCGTATCGGTCCGTGTGTCGGGCAGGTCGGGAAATTCGTGTGCATTGGCCTGAACTATGCCGACCATGCCGCTGAAACCGGTGCCGACATTCCCAAAGAGCCGATTCTGTTCGCGAAGTGGACCAGTGCCATTTGCGGCCCCAACGACAATGTGGAAATCCCGCGCAATGCTAAGAAAACCGATTGGGAAGTCGAACTGGGGGTCGTCATCGGCCAAGGCGGGCGTTATATCGAAAAAGCCCATGCCATGGAACACGTGGCCGGCTACTGCGTGGTCAACGACGTATCCGAGCGCGAATTCCAGATCGAGCGCGGTGGCTCGTGGGCCAAGGGCAAGGGCAACGACACCTTTGGACCCATCGGGCCCTGGCTGGTGACCCGCGACGAGATCTCCGACCCCGGCAATCTGCACATGTGGCTCGAGGTCGACGGGCATCGCTTCCAGGATGGCTCGACCCAGACCATGATCTTCGACGTCCCGCACCTGATCAGCTACCTGAGCCAATTCATGAGCCTGCAGCCCGGCGACATCATTTCGACCGGCACGCCCCCGGGCGTCGGCATGGGTCAGAAGCCACCCAAGTACCTGCGGGCCGGGCAAACCATGCGCCTGGGTATCGAGGGCCTGGGCGAGCAGCAGCAGACCACCGTGCAGGCCTGACCCGCCATCAACAGATCACGCCGGGCTGCCAAGGTACGAATTCGTTCTGCCCGTAACCATAGAGCTCGCTCTTCGAGGGCTCTCCGGAAGCACAGCGCAGAACCATGTCGTAGAACGCGCGGCCCAGTGCGTGGATGTCGGCCGCCTCGTCGACCACCGGACCGCAATTGAAGTCCATGTCGTCCTGCTGGCGCTGCCAAAGGGCGGTGTTGGTCGCCAACTTAAGCGACGGTGCCGGCACGGCGCCAAATGCAGACCCCCTGCCGGTAGTAAAGCAGATGATGTTGGCACCGCCGGCCAGCTGGCCGGTGGCCGACATGGGGTCGTAGCCCGGCGTGTTCATGAAGACCAGGCCTTTTGCCACGACGGCCTCGGCATAGTCGTAGACCGCCATCAGCCCCGTAGTCCCGCCTTTGGATACACCGCCCAGGGATTTTTCGAGCACCGTGGTCAGCCCCCCCTTCTTGTTGCCTGCTGAAGGGTTGTTGTTCATGGACGCATTGTTGCGGTGGCAGAGGTCTTCCCACCAATCGAAGACGTCCACCAGCTTCTGCCCGACCGCAGGTGTGACGGCCCGGCAGGTGAGCAGGTGTTCGGCGCCATAGATTTCGGGGGTCTCCGCCAGGATGACGGTGCCGCCGTTGCGCACCAGGATGTCGGCCGCCGCCCCCAGGACCGGATTGGCCGTGATGCCCGAGAAGCTGTCTGAGCCGCCACATTGCAGGCCGATCTTCAGATGGCTGACCGGAACGCGGGTACGCTGGACCCGGTTGGCTTCGGGCAGCATGCGCTTGATGAGTTCGATCCCCCGGGCGATGCTCTTGGGCGTGCCACCGACATCCTGGATATTGAAGGTACGCAGCAGATTGCTTTCTTCGAGCGCCTGGGCTTTCATCAGGGCCGAAATCTGGTTGGTTTCGCAACCCAGGCCAATGATGAGCAAACCGGCGAAATTGGGGTGGCGCACATAGCCCGCAATGGTCCGCTGCAGGACCTCGAGCCCTCGGCCAGTGGAATCGATGCCGCAGCCCGCCCCATGCGTCAGCGCCACCACGCCGTCCACCTGCGGATAATCGGCCAGGGCCTCGGGGCGCAGATCGCGGCGAAAGTGTTCCGCAACCGCCTGGGCCACCCGCGCCGAACAGTTCACCGACGTGAGAATGCCGATGTAATTGCGCGTTGCCACGCGCCCGTCGGGGCGTACGATGCCCATGAAGGTGTCGGGTTCCGCCACCATTTCAGTAGCCGCATAGTCGGCCGAAAAGCGGTAATCCTTGTCGAATTCCTGGAACTCCAGGTTGTGGGTATGCACGTGCTGGCCCGCGGTGATGTCCTGCGTGGCAAACCCGATGATCTGCCCGTAGCGCTTGACCGGTTGCCCCTTGGCCAGGGCCCGCCGGGCCACCTTGTGGCCAAAGGGCACTGGATCGAGAATGGCAGTGCCGTCGACCTGTTCCCCGGGTTGCAGCGCCTGCAGCGCCACCATGACATCATCGGCCGGGTTGAGGATCAGAAATTTTGCATGGCCAGACATGTTGCGCCCTTGTCAGTCGATGAGAATACGAAGAAAGGCCATTATGACATGGGGGCCCCGCCGCGCGGCGCTGTGCGGCCCCATGGGGAGTGTAGCGGCCCGGCGGGCCTCACCCGCCCGAGGCCGCCTGCCGCTCCCGGGCCAGGATCCTGTCGAGCAGCGCGGTGTACAGTGGCTGGCCCCCCAGGGACTGGGCCACGATGGTGGCCCCCAGGCAGGTAATGATCATGGGCAGGATCAATGCATAGCTGTTGGTCATTTCCAGCACCAGTAGAATCCCCGTGAGCGGGGCGCGCACGGTGGCGGCGAAGAGCGCACCCATGCCCGCGACGCCGAAGGCCCCCATCTCGAGCCCGGCATCCGGAAACGCGATCAGCATCAAGTAGCCAAACGTACCGCCAAACAGGGTACCCAGCGCGAGCAGTGGCGAGAATATCCCACCGGGCGCCCCCGAGCTGAAACTGACGGTGGTGGTCAGGAATCGCAGAAAAAAGAACAGGGCCAGCAACGGCAAGGCAATGCGTCCGGCCATCATTTCGTGGATCGTGTCGTAACCCTCGCCCGTGATCTGCGGCACGTACAGCCCGAGCCACCCGAAACACCCCCCCAGCAGGCCGCCCATGAGCACGAAGCGCACCCCGCTGCCGGCGTAGAAACGCTGGAAGACGGCCTGAAGCGCAAACAAAACGCGGTTGAAGACCACGCCCACCGCACCCAGGAGGAGCCCCAGCACCAGGTACAGCCAGAGGCTGCCCAGGGGCGCCGTCGTGAACGTGCCGATCTGGAGAATCGCCGCCTGCCCATTGACGAGCCTGAGTACGATGGTCGCCATAACCGAACCCAGCACCACGGCCTTGATGGAGATCAGGCTGTACTTGAACTGCGGCCGCATTTCCTCGATGACGAACAAGATGCCGGCCAACGGCGCATTGAAGGCCGCCGCCAGCCCCCCGGCCCCACCGGCGAGGAGCAGCATGTGGCGCTCGTCATTGTCCAGAACCCGGAAGCGTTCTGAAATCATCTGGCCGATATTGGCGCCCATTTGGATGGTCGGCCCTTCACGGCCCAACACCATGCCCGAACCCAGGGCGCCCAGACCTCCGAAAAACTTGACCGGCAGCACGCGCCGCCAACGGACGGGGCGCAGATCCTGCAGGGCGCCCTCGATTTCAGGCACCCCGGACCCCCCCGTCTCTGGCGCCACCCGGCGAACCAGGAAGTAGGCGCCCATGGCCAGCACGGCCGACGCCAGAAACAGCACTGGCGCCAACAGCCAGCTACCGGCCAGGGATTCGGAAAGAGTGTCCAGGCGCATGGCCCCCACCCAGGCCGTCAGGCGTTGAAACAACGCCCCGGCCAGGCCGGCCAGCGCCCCGACCAGGCTGGCAAGCACCAGGATCCTGAAGGAGTCCTTTTGCGATGCGCGCAGGCGCTTGAGCCGCAGAAAGCGGGGATGAGATTCATTCACGGGTGCAGCGCGATCTTTCATAAGCAAGGGCGTCGATCCGGCCAGGTCGTACCCGGATCGTAACCGATCCGGTCACCGGCACACAGGCCGGCAGCCGACCGCCGGCCCGACACGGCTGGCCCTGCGTAGCTTATGATGTGGCTGTTCGTCCCCCGTATCCGTACAAGGAGCCCCTCCCATGAAATCGCGTGCCGCCGTCGCCTTCGGTCCAGGTCAACCTCTGGAGATCGTCGAGATCGACGTCGCGCCGCCGCGCAAGGGGGAAGTCCTGATCCGCATCAGCCATACCGGGGTATGCCACACGGATGCCTTCACCCTGAGCGGCGAAGACCCCGAAGGGGTATTCCCGGCGGTGCTCGGGCACGAAGGCGCCGGCGTGGTGGTCGAGATCGGCGAAGGGGTCACCAGCGTCGCACCCGGCGATCACGTCATCCCGCTGTATACGGCCGAATGCGGCGAATGCCTGTTCTGCAGATCGGGCAAAACCAATCTGTGCGTCGCCGTGCGGGCGACCCAGGGGCAGGGCCTGATGCCCGACGGAACCACCCGTTTCTCCTATCAGGGTCAGCCGCTTTACCATTACATGGGTTGCTCCACGTTCAGCGAATACACCGTCGTGGCCGAAGTGTCGCTCGCCAAAATCAACCCCCGCGCCAACCCCGAACACGTTTGCCTGCTCGGCTGCGGGGTCACCACCGGGATCGGCGCCGTACGCAACACCGCCAAGGTTCAGCCCGGCGACACGGTCGCGGTGTTCGGGCTGGGCGGCATCGGCCTGGCCGTCGTACAGGGTGCCCGCCAGGCAGGGGCCGGTCGGATCTTCGCCATCGACACCAACCCCGACAAGTTCGCCCTCGCCAAGGTATTCGGGGCCACCGATTGCATCAACCCGGCCGACCACGACCAGCCGATCCAAGAGGTCATCGTCGGCCTCACGGGCTGGGGGGTGGACCACAGCTTCGAATGCATCGGCAACGTGGACGTCATGCGCGCCGCGCTAGAGTGCGCCCATCGGGGCTGGGGGCAGTCGATCATCATCGGGGTCGCAGGCGCCGGCAAGGAAATCCGCACTCGGCCCTTCCAGCTGGTGACCGGGCGTTCATGGCGCGGGACGGCATTCGGCGGCGTCAAGGGGCGCAGCCAGCTGCCCGGCATGGTCGAAGAGGCCATGCGCGGCGACATCGATCTCGCCCCGTTCGTCACCCACACCCTGCCACTCGAGCGTATCAACGAGGCCTTCGAGCTGATGCACGCCGGCCAGTCGATACGCACCGTGGTGCACTATTAAGTATTGAGGAACCCACCATGGCCGCATCATCATCCGGGTTGCAGCCGGTCGAGTCGCACGCCTGTTTCGGCGGCGCGCAGCAGGTCTGGCAGCACGCATCGAGCACGCTGGGCTGTTCCATGCGCTTCGCCGTCTACCTGCCTCCCAGCGCGATCGCAGGCGAACCCTGCCCGGTCCTGTACTGGCTCTCGGGGCTGACCTGCACCGAGCAGAATTTCATCACCAAGGCCGGGGCCCAGCAGCACGCGGCCCGACACCAGCTGATCCTCGTGGCCCCCGATACCAGCCCGCGCGGCGCCGACGTGGCCGATGATCCAGCCTACGATCTGGGCCAGGGCGCCGGTTTCTACCTGAACGCGACGCAGGCCCCCTGGGCACGCCACTACCAGATGCAAGACTACATCAGCGGCGAACTGCCCGAACTCATCGACCGCCATTTCCCCACGACGGGTGCGCAAGGCATCTCGGGCCATTCCATGGGGGGGCACGGTGCCCTCATCACGGCCCTGCGGCATCCGGGGCGCTACCGCAGCGTGTCGGCGTTTGCCCCTATCGTCGCCCCTTCGCGCGTGCCATGGGGGCAGAAGGCCTTCGCCGCCTACCTGGGCGAAGACCCCGGGGCCTGGGCAGAATGGGATGCGGTCACACGGATTCCGGAGGCGCCCGAACGCCTGCCTCTGCTGATCGACCAGGGCGGCGCCGACGAATTCCTCGAACCGCAGCTGCAGCCCGAGCGCCTGCGGGCGGCCTGCGAGGCAGCCCGGCACCCCCTGACGCTGCGGCTGCACCCAGGCTACGATCACAGTTATTATTTCATTGCTTCATTCTTTGGCGATCATGCCGACTGGCACGCCAAGGCCCTACGCGCCCCGGCCAGCGCCACCCCCCGATAAGGCATGCCCCACCATGACACCAGACGGGCGCAGCCCCCTGAGACGTGATCCGCGCCCTTCTGCCCGAGCGTACCAGCCATGATTCACTTTCGGGTCTCCTGGATGTCCGGTTCCCAGGTCATGGCGGGTGCGCTGTTTCTGGTGACCGCCCAGATGGCGCTCTCGAGCCTGGACACCAGCGCCAAATACCTCATGGGCGTGGACATCGCCCTGCCCTTGCTGACGTTGTGTCTGTTGCGCTATGGGGTGCACATGGTACTGGCGTCGGCGCTGGTGATCCCCGCCAGAGGCTGGCGCGCGCTGCGCTGCAAGCGGCCCGCGGCCCAGATCGTACGGGGCGGTTCCATGCTGGCCGCCACCATGTCCTTTTTCACCACCCTGCACTACCTGCCGCTGGCCCAGGCCACGGCCATCAATTTCCTGGCCCCCCTGCTGGTGCTTGCGGTGGCGCCGTGGCTCCTCAAAGAGCGCACGTACCTGTCACGCTGGGTCGCGTGCTCGGTCGGCTTGCTGGGGGTGTTGATCGTGATCCGGCCTGGCGCGGGGCTGAGCACCGAGGGCACGCTGTTTGGCCTGGTCACGGCCTGTATCATGTCGGTGCAGTACATTACGTCGCGCAAGGTGGCGGTCGACGACCCCTACACCACGCTCATCTGGAGCGGCGCGGTGGGCAGCCTGCTCTTGTTTCTCGCCTTGCCGTTGTACTGGGGCGAAGCGCAACAGGCCTTGACGCGGCTCACCGCATGGCAGTGGCTGATCCTGCTGGGTACCGGGTTCTGGGGATGCCTGGGGCATTATCTGCAAATCCAGGCATACCGGCGCGCGCCCGCGTCCTTGCTGTCGCCGTTTCTGTACCTGCAGATCGTCAGTGCCACGACACTCGGATGGCTGGTGTGGGGCGACATTCCAGACGTCACGTCCTGGGCCGGCATCGCCATTGTCTGCGCCAGCGGCATGACCATTGGCGTCGTGGAATGGCGGCGCCAGTGATCAAATGACGAACCCGCGGCGCGTCCGCCATCCGCTTGCACTCGAAACAAATTGAAAGCAGTAGTACAGTAAGCTCTTTTATCCCGCTTCTTTCGCCCGTTACTTTCTTGTAAATCCACATTATGAGCACAGCCAGCCCTTTTGCCCCCATGCCCGACCAACACGGTTTCTTCGGCCCTTACGGCGGCCAGTTGGTGCCGCCCCACTTGAAGCAGGCAATGGATGCGATCACCCAGGCCTACGCCGAGATCACCCAACGCGCCGATTTCCAGCAGGAACTGGCCAGCCTGTATGCAGATTACGTGGGCCGGCCCAGCCCGATATTCCACGCAGACCGCCTGTCCAGGCAACTGGGCGGCGCGCAGATCCACCTCAAGCGTGAAGACCTCAACCACACGGGTGCCCACAAGATCAACCACTGTCTCGGCGAGGCCTTGCTGGCCCGCTTCATGGGCAAGAAAAAAGTCATTGCCGAAACGGGCGCCGGCCAGCATGGCGTCGCGCTGGCCACGGCCTGCGCGCTGGTGGGGATCCCGTGCGAAATCCACATGGGTCAGGTGGACATCGAAAAAGAGCACCCCAACGTCACGAAGATGCGCATCCTGGGCTGCAATCTCGTCGCGGTCACACGCGGGGCGGCGACTCTCAAAGAAGCCGTCGACAGCGCATTCGAAGAATATCTGAACAACCCCACCGATTATTTTTACGCCATCGGCTCCGTGGTCGGGCCGCACCCGTTTCCAATGATGGTGCGGGATTTCCAAAGCATCGTGGGCCGCGAAGCGCGCGAACAGTTCCTGGCCCGTCATGGGCGCCTGCCCGATTACGCAGCGGCCTGTGTAGGCGGCGGCTCGAATGCCATCGGCCTGTTCACGGCGTTCCTGGAAGACCCAGCCGTGACCCTGGTGGGCGTCGAGCCCGCCGGTGAAGGCACCGATCGGGCCGGGCGCCATGCCGCCACACTGACCATGGGCCACCCCGGGGAAATCCACGGCATGAAATGCTATGTGCTCGAAGACGCTCCCGGCACCCCGGCAGCCGTGCACAGCATCGCTTCGGGGCTCGACTACCCTGGTGTGGGTCCGCAACACAGCTATCTGAAAGACGTCGGTCGGGTGCAATATGAAGCCGTCACCGACCAGGAATGCCTGGACGCCTTCATGGCGCTGTCACGTACCGAAGGGATCATTCCGGCCCTCGAAAGCGCGCACGCCGTCGCCTGGGCCATGCGTACGGCCCCGACACTGCCCGCCGGCCAGCATATTTTGGTGAACCTGTCGGGCCGTGGCGACAAGGATGCCGACTACGTCTCGCAGGTGTTGGGGCTGTAGGCAAGGTGTCGCGGCTGTAGGCACGAAGCGGCGCTATCGGTCGCTGCCCGCCGGTTCGTTCGGCTTGGCAGCACCGGCCTGCAGCAAATCGGGGCGGCGCATTCGGGTCAGGGCCAGCGCCTGCGCTTGGCGCCAGGCCCCGATCCGCTCGTGATGCCCCGACATCAGTACCTCGGGCACAGCCATCCCGCGCCACTGCTCGGGCCGTGTGTAGTGCGGGCAGTCGAGCAGGCCGCCTGCCTTGGCAGCAAAAGAATCCTGCTCGGCCGATGCGGCATCATGCAGCACCCCCGGCACCAGGCGCACGATGCTGTCGAGCCAGACCATGGCGGCGAGTTCGCCCCCCGACAGGACGTAGTCTCCCAAAGAGATCTCGTAGTCCACGTAGGCATCGATGAACCGCTGGTCTACGCCCTCATAGCGGCCACATACGATGATGGCGCCCCGGCTGTGCGCCCATTCATGGGCCAAGGCCTGTTCATGGGGCACGCCGGCGGGTGAAAACAGAACGACGGGCGCCGGCGCCGCGTCTGCCTCGCCGGCTTCGGCCCGCAGGCGATCCTGGCGCACGGCCTCGACCGCCCGCGCCAGGGGCTCGGCCATCATGACCATGCCGGGCCCGCCGCCGTAAGGCCGGTCATCGACTGTCCGATGCACGTCCAAGGCATAATCGCGCGGATTCCAGGTTTTCAGCCCCCAAAGCCCGCGCCCATGGGCGCGCCCGCACACGCCAGCCGCCGTGAGCGCCGCAAACATCTCGGGAAACAGGGTAATGGCGTCAAAGCGCATGTCAGAAGTCAGCCGGCCAATTGCTGTCGATACGGCGCGCCGCGAGATCCACGTCCAGAACATGGGCCGCCACGAATGGCACCAGGATATGGCGCGCCCGCCCGCGAGCGTCCAGTGCAGGCTCGAAGCGGCCAGTCGTGTCGTCTACGTGGCCAGCCGCCACCTGCAGAACCGGGTGGGCGCCGTTGTCGAATATATCGTCGACCTGCCCCAGAAGAACAGGCTGATCGCCCTGGCGGCCTGCCACCAGGCAGCCGATGAGATCCACCCAGTAATATTCACCGGGATCCGCTTCAGGAAATTGCGCGCGGGAGACCCAGATCTTGCTGCCGCGCAGGCTTTCGGCCGCGTCGCGATCATCGATGCCCTGTGCCTGGACCCGCAACCCCGCAGGCGCCGAATGGATGGCCCGAATGGTCAAGGCGCGCAACGGCGCCGGTTCGCCGCCAGGGCCAACCGGCGCCGACAGCCACCAGCTCGGCGCTGCCTGAAGCGCCAGTGCCGAAGAAGAATGGGCTTGAACCTTGAACCAACCGCGCACGCCGTGGGCCGCCAGCACCCTGCCGACTTCGACCAGATCGGCTGGCGGTGTGATCGTCCCGTGGTTCCCCAGGGGCGTGACCACGGCCTTATCGTGCCGTTCAGGCGGCTTCAGCCACCTTGGCGCTGTACTGCTTGACCAGGCGCGCCACGGTGTCGGACAGCTGTGCGCCATGCCCGACCCAATACTGGATGCGATCGAGCGCAATGCGCAGGTTTTCCTGACCTTCTGCAGCCACGGGGTTGTAAAAGCCCAGCCGCTCGATGAAGCGGCCATCACGGCGATCTCGCGAGTCAGCAGCCACGATGCTGTAAAAAGGGCGCTTCTTTGAGCCACCACGGGCCAAGCGAACCACAACCATGAATCATCCTTTTGAAAATTCAGTAAAAAACAAAAGATTCTAGCATTGCAAGGCCCTTATCAGCAATGATCGGGGGCCGGACCCTGCCCAGGCCGTGCCATCGGCGCGACAATACGCCCGGCTGGATACCGGCCTGGCAGGCTCGACGCCATTCGATCCGCCGAACTCAGCGCCGTTCGATATAGTGTGCCATGACGGCGTCATCCTGTTTCTCCTGGCGCAGCAAGCGGTTGCCCGTCTGCTGGCAGAAGGCCTGGAAGTCGCGCTCGGCGTGCGCATCGGTGGTCAGTACCTCGAGCAATTGCCCAGAGCCCAGGGTCGCGAGCGCCTTCTTCGCCCGCAGGATGGGCAATGGGCAGTTCAGGCCACGCGCATCGATGCGCTGATCTGGATGGGGGGCTGGCGGGTTCATGCGACCGCCTCGAGGCGGCTGGCCAGCCAGACGGGGATCTGGGCCAGTGCCGCGTCCAGTGCCGCGACGTCCGGCCCCCCCCCCATGGCCATGTCGGGGCGGCCGCCCCCCTTGCCGCCCACTTGGGCTGCGCCTGCGGATACGAGATCCCCGGCTCTGACGCGCGCCACTCTATCGGGCCCCACGCCGGCCACCAGGCTGACCCTGTCTTCTGCCACGGTGGCCAGCAGGATCACCGCAGCCGGCAGGCGCGACTTGAGCTGATCGACCAGGCCCCGCAACGCCTTGGGTTCGACCCCCGGAACGCGGGCTGCCAGCAGCTTGACACCGGCGACGTCGATGGCTTGGTTTGCCAGGTCCGCCCCCGCCGCAGAGGCCAATCTATCCTGCAGGCGCGCTCTTTCGCGTTCGTCGTGGCGCAATTGCTGCTGCAGGCTATCGATGCGTTCGGGTACCGCTTCAGGGCGCGTCTTGAGCTGGTCGGCCGCCCGCTGAAGCGTATTTTGCATGCTCTGTACCCAGGCCAGCGCGCGATGCCCGGTGATCGCCTCTACACGGCGTATGCCCGCGGCGACGCCGCCCTCGGACACCAGCTTGAACAGCCCGATGTCCCCCGTACGTTGCACGTGCGTGCCGCCGCACAGCTCGCGCGAGAACCCGATGTCCAACACCCGCACGACATCCCCGTATTTTTCGCCGAACAAGGCCATCGCCCCGCCGGCCACGGCTTCATCGTAGGACATCAGGCGCGCCCGTACAGCCTGATTGGCGAGTATTTCCTCATTCACGATCGCTTCCGTACGGGCGATCTGTTCGGCCGTCAGCGGCGCATCGTGGGCAAAATCGAAGCGCGTCTTGTCGGCATCGACCAGTGAGCCGCGCTGCTGGACGTGCTCACCCAGCACCTGGCGCAAGGCTTTGTGCATCAGGTGCGTCGCCGAGTGATTGCGCATGGTGTCCTGGCGGCGGCGCACGTCGACGCAAGCCTGCACCGCATCCCCCACGGATAGCGTGCCTTCGAGCAGGCCGCCGTGGTGGCCATACACCTGGCTATGGATTTTCTGGGTGTCATCGACCTGAAAACGGGCAGCCGGATTGCTCAGTACCCCCGCATCGCCCACTTGGCCACCGGATTCGGCGTAGAACGGCGTGGCATCGAGCACGACAACTGCATCCTGCCCCTGAGCGATGCTCTGCACCGGTGTGCCTTCGACGTACAGTGCAAGGACATGCGCCTCGCCGTCGAGCCGCTCGTAGCCGTCAAAGCGCGTATCGGCCCCTTCATAAGCCAAATCCACGGCGGCCTTGAACCTGCCCGCAGCCCGGGCCTGCTCGCGCTGCCGGGCCATGGCGTGCTCGAAACCGTCGAGATCGACCGGAATCGAGCGTTCACGGCAAATATCGGCTGTCAGGTCGACCGGAAACCCATAGGTGTCGTACAGCAGGAACAGCGTCTGGCCATCGAGCGGCGTGCCCGATGGCCGCTCGGCCAGGGCCGCTTCGAGAATGCGCATGCCGTTTTCCAGGGTTTCGCCAAAACGCTCTTCTTCCTGGCGCAGCACCTGCTCGACCCGCTGCTGCTGGGCCATCAGTTCGGGATAGGCTTCGCCCATCTGCCCGACCAGATCGGCCACCAGACGATGGAAGAAAAGGCCCTTCTGGCCCAACTTGTGGCCGTGACGCAAGGCCCTGCGGATGATGCGCCGCAACACGTAGCCGCGCCCCTCGTTGCCCGGAATCACCCCGTCGACCACCAGAAAGCTGCAGGCACGGATATGGTCGGCGATGACTTTCAGTGAATTGTCATCCAGCCGGGCACAGCCGGTTTCGCGCGCAGCCGCCCGAATCAACGCCTGGAACAGATCGATTTCGTAATTGGAATGCACATGCTGAAGCACCGCAGCCATGCGCTCGAGCCCCATGCCCGTATCCACACACGGCTTGGGCAGTGGATGCATGACGCCTTGCGCATCCCGTTCGAATTGCATGAACACCAGATTCCAGATCTCGATGTAGCGATCCCCGTCTTCTTCGGGCGAACCCGGCGGGCCGCCCCAGATGCCCGGGCCGTGGTCATAAAAAATCTCTGAGCAGGGTCCACAGGGCCCCGTATCAGCCATTTGCCAGAAGTTGTCCGACGCATAACGCGCGCCTTTGTTGTCTCCGATGCGGATGATGCGCGCCTTCGGCACCCCGATCTGATCGGCCCAGATGCCGTAGGCCTCGTCGTCTTCGTGATAGACCGTGACCCAGAGGCGGTCGGCCGGCAGGCCATACACGCGCGTCAGCAGCTCCCAGGCGTAGGCAATGGCGTCTTGCTTGAAATAATCGCCGAAACTGAAATTGCCCAGCATCTCGAAGAACGTGTGATGCCGCGCCGTATAGCCGACGTTCTCGAGATCGTTGTGCTTGCCGCCCGCCCGCACGCAACGCTGTGCCGTTGTGGCCCGATGGTAAGGCCGGGTTTCCTTGCCCGTGAACACGTCCTTGAACTGGACCATCCCCGCGTTAGTGAACAGCAGTGTGGGATCGTTGCCCGGCACCAGGGAGGACGACGCGACGACCTGATGCCCTTTCGATTCAAAGAAAGACAGGAATTTCTGACGGATCTCGGAGGTTTTCATGCACGGGGCCAAAAAGTGAAACTAACCTGCCATTATAAATGCAGGATATTTCAGTGCGGTACTGTTCTGTACTGTGCCGCCAGCCGCAGAAACGCGTCCAGGGCGCCGCTGTGGCCGATCTCTTCTTCCAGGATCCGCGCCACCTCGGGCGCCGCCTGCATGGCGCGCGCCGCGTCCAGAAACAGCATGCGGTGGCGGCGAGCCAGGACGTCCTCTACGCTGCAGGCGTATTCGTAACGAGCCGCAAACCGTACCATGGCGCCGGTCAGGCCCAGGCCAAGGTCCACATCGTGCCCCGGCAAAGCGCGGACAATGGCTGCTTCGCTGCCATAGACGTGCAAGCCGGGCATTGCGGTCATGGGCGTGGCAGGCGTCCCGGGCGCAGGCGCGCCAACGAGCGGAAACCGGGCCGTGCGGCACGCCGGCAAGTGGGCAAGCAGCCCATGCTGCACACAATACTGCAGGACGTCCTCGGCCATGGCCCGATAGGTGGTCCATTTGCCGCCGGTAACCGTCACCAGCCGGCTCGGACTGAGGCGGATGTCATGTTCCCGGCTCAGCCGGCGGGTTTCGCCCCGACCGCGGCCCGCGGGCTTGACCAAGGGCCGAAAGCCGGCCCAGATGCTGAGCACGTCGTCGACCCGCGGCGCACGGGCCAGCACCTTGGCCGATTCAGCCAGGATGAAGGATACTTCTTCGGGCAAGGCCTGCGGTTCGCGCACGACGTGGCTGCGCGGCGTATCGGTAGTCCCGAGAATCAGGTGCCCCAGCCAGGGAACGGCAAACAGGACCCGGCCATCGCGCGTGCGGGGCACCAGCAAGGCCTCGCCACCCGGCATGAAGGAACGGTCGACCACCAGATGGACACCTTGGCTCGGTGCAAGCATGGGCGTGGCCACCCGGCCCCGGGCCGCGTCATCGAGGGTGCGCACGTCGTCGGCCCAGACACCGGTGGCGTTGACCACACAGCGGGCACGAACCTGGCCCACCCGCTGTCCAGCCGGATCCAGCGCATCCTGCCAGCGAACACCGCATACCTGCCCCTTTTCGTGCAGAATCTCCACGGCCGGGCAGTAATTGAGCAGCACGGCCCCCTGTGCCGCCGCAGTGCGCGCCAGGGCCAGCGCCAGCCGCGCGTCATCGAACTGCCCATCCCAATACTTCACCCCGCCCACGAGGTGCACGGGATTCACCCCCGGCAATTGCCGCGTGGTTTGATCCCGATTCAGCCACTGAGTGGCCCCCAGGCTCGCAGCGCCCGCCAGGCCGTCATAAATCTTCAGGCCCAGCCCGTAGAACGGCAGTTGCCAGGTACGATAGGCCGGCATGACGAAGCCCAGCGGCTGCGCCAGGTGCGGGGCATTGGCCAGCAAGGCCCGGCGCTCGTGCAGGGCCTCGCGCACCAGGGCGATATTGCCCTGAGCCAGATACCGCACGCCGCCGTGCACCAGCTTGGTGGCCCGCGATGACGTCCCTGCGGCAAAGTCATGCGATTCGAGCAACAGCACCGACAAGCCCCGCAGGCGGGCATCCAGAGCCACCCCCAGACCGGTGGCGCCCCCCCCGATGACGATCAGGTCGACCTCGTCGAGCGCCGCCAGCCGGGCCAGCAGCGCCTGTCGGGGCGCAAGCCCGAGAGCCGGCGCATCACATGCTGAATTTTTCACGCCATTCGTCACGTCGTTCGCGTTTAAGAATCATTCGGAAATTTTCCCAATAATTTCTATCTTTTTCATTGCGGTTCGTTTTAACCCAAATTCCCGTAGATATAAACCCCAAGATTTGTTCCTTTGTTTTCGTTGTACCATTTTCCCAGCGTGCCCACAGGTGTTTTCCATGAACCCCAATCCAAGACAGATCCAATTGCTGAAAATTTTGCATGGCACCGGGGCCTGCAGCCTCGAGACCCTGGCCCACGAATTGGGCGTGACAGTACAAACGGTACGGCGCGACGTGCAGCGGCTGGCCGAAGCCCACCTGCTGGTTCGCTTCCACGGCGGTGCGCGGCTGCCCAACTCGACCATCGAAAACATCGCCTACCAGCAGCGCGCGCAGCTGAACGCCGGCCGCAAGGAACGCATTGCCCAAGCCATCGCCCGGGAAATCCCCAACGACTGCTCGCTCATCATCAACATCGGCACGACGGCCGAGGCCATTGCCAGAGCGCTCATCCACCATACCGGCCTGCGCGTGATCACCAACAACATGAACGTGGCCTACACGCTTGGCCCCGAGCCCGGGTGCGAGATCATCCTGGCCGGCGGCAGTGTGCGCTCACGCGACTACGGTATCGTTGGCGAGGCGACCGTCGAATTCATCCGTCAGTTCCGGGTCGACGTCGCCCTGATTGGGATTTCAGGCATAGAAGAAGATGGTACATTGCGCGATTATGACTTCCGCGAAATCAAAGTGGCCCAGGCCATCATGCAGTCGGCGCGGGCAGTCTGGCTGGCCGCCGATGCCAGCAAGTTCCACAGGCCGGCCATGGTGCGGCTGGGCGAACTGGCCGATATCGACCGCCTGTTCACCGATGCGCAGCCGCCCGCGCCGTTCCCAGACCTGCTCGAAGCGGCTGGGGTCGACTGCATGATTGCATCCTGAGGCATACCGCATGAGCTATCTCCTGGCCCTGGATCAGGGCACTTCCAGCACCCGCAGCATCGTGTTCGATTCGCGGGGCCGCATCGTAGGCATGTCGCAACGCGAGTTCGCACAGCATTATCCCCAACCGGGCTGGGTCGAACACGATCCAATGGATATCTGGCGCACGCAAAAAGAAACGCTGCTCGAGGCCATCTCCCGGGCCGGCATCCAGCCAAATGAGCTGGCCGGCATCGGGATCACCAACCAGCGCGAAACCACGGTGGTCTGGGACAGGCACACGGGCGCGCCCGTATACAACGCCATCGTCTGGCAGGACAGGCGCGCCGAGCCCACCTGCGCGGCCCTCAGGGCGCAAGGCCTGGAGCCCGGCATCCTGCAAAAGACCGGGCTGCGGATCGACGCTTATTTCTCGGCCACCAAACTGAAATGGATCCTCGATCACGTACCCGGCGCGCGCGCGCGGGCCCAGGCGGGCGACCTGCTGTTCGGCACCATCGACAGCTGGCTGATTTGGCAATTGACGGCGGGCCGCTGCCATCTGACCGACGTCAGCAACGCAGCCCGCACCCTGCTGATGAACGTCCACACAGGGCACTGGGACGACGATCTGCTTGCCTGCCTGGACATCCCCCGCGGGATGATGCCCGAGATTCTTCCATCCACGGCGGATTTTGGGCACGTAGATCCCCAATGGCTCGGGCGGGCCGTGCCCATCAGCGGGGTGGCTGGCGACCAGCAGAGCGCCCTCTTCGGCCAGGCCTGCTTCCGACCAGGCACTGCCAAGAACACCTACGGCACGGGTTGCTTCATGCTCATGAACATTGGCGAGCACTTCCGGATATCGGACAACGGCCTGGTAACCACGCGCGCAGCCCAACCCGACACAACGCCGGCCTTTGCGCTCGAAGGCAGCGTTTTCGTAGGCGGGGCGGTGGTCCAATGGCTGCGCGACGGTTTACAGGCGTTCGTGCACAGCAGCGACATCGAGGCGCTTGCTCGCAGCGTGCCCGATTCCGGGGGGGTCATGTTCGTACCCGCATTTACCGGATTGGGCGCGCCCTGGTGGGATCCAGACGCGCGCGGCACGATCACGGGCCTGACGCGCGGCACCAGCATGGCCCACATCGCCCGCGCGGCCCTCGAGAGCATTGCCTACCAGAGTGCGGCGCTGCTGCAAGCCATGGAGCGCGATGCCCAGGCGGCCCAGGCAGCGCCCATGCAGGCGCTGCGCGTCGATGGCGGCGCCTGCGTCAATGACTTGCTGATGCAGTTCCAGGCCGACCTGCTGGGCATCCCCGTACTGCGGCCGACCATGATCGAAACCACGGCGCTGGGGGCCGCCTTTCTGGCGGGCCTGCAGTCCGGCATCTATGCAAGCATCGAAGAGCTGGAATCCCTCTGGCGCATCGAACGCCAGTTCGATCCCGTCACGCCCCGCGACCAGGCCGCCGACCACCTGGCCGCCTGGGACCGCGCCGTCCGTCAAGCCTGCACGCACTGACATGCTGAAGAAAATCATTCTCATCGTGACGATTTTTTTCGTCATTCTGATCGCCCTGAGCTTCGGTGAAACCGTATTCGCGCAACTACTGGCCTGGATTGCGGATCTGACCGGCATCCTGATCCGCAATTTCGATGATGTACGCAGGGCCATGCTCGGCTACCTGCAAACGAACGGCGGAAAAGTGCTTCTGGCCCTCATCCTGACGGTGCCCGTCAGCCTGTGGATACTGCGCTCGCACGGACAATCGCTGGGCCAACCGGCCACACAGCGGCGCATTGCCATCGTGCTGGCGATCTTCCTGGGCTGGCTGGGCATCCACCGTTTTTACCTGGGCCAGGTCGGCTGGGGCGTACTGTACCTCTTGCTGGCCTGGGTGTTCATCCCGATCAGCGCCCTGCTCGGGATCATCGACGCCGTGCGCTATGTTTTCATGGACGAAGATACGTTTGCCAGCACGCAGCTATGACGACCCCGGCCGGGCCGTCTCTGCGCCCTGGAACAGGCGCTGCAGCGCCTGTTCCAGGCTGGGCTGGAACCCCCCCGACTCGAGCCGGTTCAGGGTCCCCATGCGCTGCAGCTTGCGCTGGATGCGATCATTGGCGCCAGAAATCAATACCCGCACGCCGCGGCTGCGCGCCGCGGCCACGGCATCATCCAAAGCCTGCAGCGCGGTCACGTCGGCGAAGGGCACCTGCTCGAGGCACAGAACCCAGGGTCGCGTACCCGGATGCACGAGCGCGGCCCTGAGCGAATCCACGGCCGCAAAAAACAGCGGCCCCTGAATCCTGAAGATCAACGGATTGGGCTGCCCGGACGGGGATTCCCCCTCGGGCGCATGCCGGTGGGATTGCAGCACCTCGACCTTGAAGCTGCCTGCCATGCGGCGCAGGAATTGCAAAATTGCCAGCACAATGCCGATATTGACAGCCACCACCAGGTCCGCGAATACCGTCAGGAAAAAAGTGATCGCCAGAATGGCAATGTCGGCGCGGGGCGCCTTGCGCAGGATTTCCCGCACCCGATGCGTCTCGCTCATGTTCCAGGCCACCACGAACAGGATGGCGGCCAGCGTGGCCAGCGGAATGTTGCGCGCCAGCGGCGCCAGCACCAGCACGACCAGGATCAGCACCAAAGAATGCACCACCCCGGCCAGCGGCGAATTGCCGCCACTGCGAATGTTGGTGGCCGTACGGGCAATGGCGCCCGTGGCAGCGATCCCACCCAGCAGCGGGCACAGGATATTGGCCAGACCCTGCCCCACGAGTTCGGTATTCGAGTCATGGCGAGTATCCGCCATGGCATCGGCCACCACGGCCGACAGCAGGGATTCGATGGCGCCCAGCAGTGCAATCGTGAAAGCAGGGCCGATCAGGACCACGACCTGATCAAATGACCAGTCTGGTACGCGCGGCATGGGCAGGCCCGTGGGGAGCTCGCCGAACGTGGAACCGATCGTCGCCACATGGCTGAAATGCACGATCGATTGCAGCAGGGTGGCCGCCACCAGCGCCAGCAGGGGCCCTGGCACATTGCGCAGGACGTCGACCCACCGGGGTAGCAGCACCAGCGCCAGCGAGCCCAGCCCGATGGCCGTGGTCACCCAGTCTATCTGGGGGAACACGGTGAACAAAAACAACAGTTTTTCGTGGAAATGCCGCCCCTCGACAGGCGGCAGGCCAAAGAATGCCTGCCACTGCCCCACCCAGATGATGACCCCGATGCCCGCCGTGAACCCCAGGATCACCGGCAGGGGAATGTAGCGAATGACCCCGCCCATGCGCACCAGGCCAAATGCCAGGAGCATCAGGCCGGCCATGAGCGTGGCCAGTTGCAGGCCAGCCACCCCGTGGTCCGCCACGACGCCGGAGAGAATGACGATGAAAGCACCGGTCGGGCCTGCGATCTGCACCCGGCTGCCACCGAAGAGGGACACGACGATGCCGGCCACGATGGCGGTGTACAGCCCCTGCTCGGGCTTGACCCCCGAGGCGATGGCGAACGCCATGGCCAGCGGCAACGCCACCACGCCCACGATGACGCCTGCAACAATATTTCGGGCCCAGTTACGGGGCGCCAACAACCCCGCTTTCCAGGCCTCATGAATGGCAAACATGCGGTTCTTCGTCCATCAGAATGGGGCCTGGAACAGGCCCCATGAATGGACACGATTATAAACCTTCAGTTCAGCCCCGCTGTGTCGCCAGACGGGCATCCGCCGAGGCGGACTGGCTGCCCAGCAGTGCCGTGACCACTTGCCACATCACGCCCAGGCCGCCCACGATGAAGACCACGTCGCCGAACGTCCGGGCCCAACGCAGGGTCTGCAGGATGTCCTGCTGCATGAAAGTCTCGCTGCGCGCCCACCAGGTGCCCACGCTGAAACTCGCATGGAACTGCATCAGACCGATCGGCAGCAGGCTCAATACGATCATCATGACCAAGCCGATATTCATGGACCAGAACGCCGTGTTCATCAGGCCATTGTTGAACTGCATGTTCGGGCGAATGTAGCGCAGTACGAACAGGGTAAAGCCCAGCGCCAGGAAACCGTACACGCCGAAGAGCGCCGCATGGGCATGCACGGCCGTGGTGTTCAGCCCCTGAATGTAGTACAGGGCGATGGGCGGATTGACCATGAAGCCAAATACCCCGGCGCCCAGCATGTTCCAGAAGGCGACCGCAATGAAGAACTTGAGCGGCCAGTGCAGGTTTTCCATCCAGGGCGCACGCGCCTTGAGGCGCCAGTTTTCCCAGGCCTCATAGCCCAGCACGACCAGGGGCACGACCTCGAGCGCACTGAAGGTGGCGCCGATCGCCATGATGGGCGTGGTGGTGCCCGAAAAATACAGGTGGTGCATGGTCCCCGGTGTGCCGCCCAGCATGAACAGCACGGCCGCTGCCAGGCTGGCTGTCGTGGCCGCCTTTTTCGATACCAGGCCCATCGTGGCAAAGATGAAGGCCAGCGCCGTCGTGGCAAACACTTCGAAGAAGCCCTCCACCCACAGATGAACGACCCACCAGCGCCAGTACTCCATGATGGTGATATGCGTCTTCTCTCCATAAGCCAAGCCCGCGCCATAAAACAGGCCAATGCAGATGACCGATGCACTGAACAGCGCGAGCAGGTTCTTGTCGCCTTTCTGCCGCAGAGCAGGCACAATGCCCCGCAGCATCAGAAACAGCCAGAACACGATGCCCAGGAACTTGCCGATCTGCCACAGGCGGCCCAATTCAACGTATTCGTAGCCCTGGTGCCCCAGCCAGAAATTCCATTCAGCTGGAATCAGATGCGCCAGCGCCACGAAATTTCCGGTAAAAGCCCCGATCACCACGACGATCAGCGCCCAGAACAGGATATCCACCCCAAGTTTTTGGTGCTTGGGATCCTTGCCACCATTGAGAATAGGCACCAAAAACAGGCCAGCGGCCAGGAATCCCGTGGCGATCCAGAACAGCGCCGCCTGAATGTGCCAACTGCGCACGAGGGAATAAGGAAGCCATTCCGAAACATTGATCCCATAGAAGGTTTGCCCTTCCACCGTGTAGTGCGCGGTAAAGCCGCCGATGAAGATTTGCGTGACAAACAGGGCGACCACGACAAACAAGTATTTGCCCAGCGCTCTCTGGGACGCAGTCAGCGGCATCTGTAGAATCGGATCGCGCGCCGGCGCCGGATCCTCCGCGTGGTCCTTGCGCATGAACGCCCAGGCCCAGACCAACAGGCCCACGCCCGCAATCAGCAAAATGATGCTGACCACTGACCAGATCATGTTTTCCGCAGTCGGTACGTTATCGATAAGCGGTTCGTGCGGCCAATTATTGGTGTAGGTGGCTGCACTGCCGGGCCGTTCGGTCGCCGCCGCCCAGGCCGTCCAGAAGAAAAAATCCGCCAGCCGCGCGCGAGCTTCGGCCGACGGCAGCGTACCCTCTTTCATGGCAAAGTGCTTGCGACTTTCGTGCTGGGACGCATCATCGCCAAACAATTTGTCATAGTAGGCCGCAGTGTCAGCCATGGCACGGGCCCGCCGGGTGGTCACGGTGACGACCCCCGTGTCCGCGTCAAATGAATTGCGGCGATATTCTTCCTTCAGCCGACGCTCGAGCAAGGCCTGCTGATCCAGGTCCAGCTGTTCGAAGTTCAGGCCATGCAGTTCCTGCGCGGCGAGATCCAGCCAGGCGGTCAACTCGCGATGCAGCCAGTCGGCGGTCCAGTCGGGCGCCTGATAGGCGCCGTGGCCCCAGATCGAGCCTACGGTCATGCCACCCGCGCTCTGCCAGGCGCTCTGGCCATCCAGTATCTGCTCATGGGTCATCAGGACATGCCCATCGGCTGTCGCCACCTGCTCCGGAATGGGAGGCGCCTGATGATAGACCTCCTTGCCCATCCAGCCCAGGACGCCAAAAGCCACAACCAGAACGCCGATCAGCGTCCACCACAATCTTCGATATTCACCCATACAGCGCTCCTTCCCATGCCGCTCGAGGTTTCTGACGCGACGTCGCCTCGACGTCGCACGCAGGCAGGATTATCGGCGAAGCCTCGCGGTAAGTTGAGCGTTTTACTAGGGTAAATACTGATATACGTCAAACAGCCCGCTCAAGTTTCTGAAAATCGGTCGCGGGCCGTCTGCGGGGCCTCGCAGCACCGCCCCGCGGCCCTTGCGCGGCGGCCGGCAATGAAACCTTTTCAGCACCCGCCCATCCAACCTACAATGCCTGCGCCGGACGCCATCCATGGCGGCCACCTTCAAGCCCAAACGGACGCCTCAAAACCCATGGAATGGCAAGACATTCTGATCGACAGCAGCCTGTGGCTGGTCAAGGCGTATGCCTTGACCCTCTTGGTCGGTGCGGGGGCCTGCATCGCCCTGACGCGATATACCCGCTGGGGACGGCAATTCTGGCAGCTCAGTGCCGCCTATTTCACCTGGCGGCGCAGCTGGAAACCGCTGGCCGGCGTCGCCTTGATCCTCTTCCTGACCCTGTTCGCGGTTCGAGTGGATGTGCTGTTTTCCAATTGGTACAACACCATGTACAGCGCGCTGCAGAACCTGGACTCGGCCGGATTCTGGGCGGCCATGCTGTTGTTTGCCATTCTGGCGGCAATCCACGTGATCCGATCCCTGTTCGACTTCTACGTGCAGCAAGCCTTCGTGGTGCACTGGCGCGAATGGCTCAACGAACATCTGCTGACCCGCTGGATGGCCCAGCAGGCCTACTACCGGTCCCAGTCGCTTAGCCATCTGGCAGACAACCCGGACCAGCGGATCCAACAAGACATCACCAGTTTTGCACAGACTTCGATGAGCCTGGCGGTCGGCCTGATCAACGCACTGGTGTCGACCATCGCTTTTACGGTGATCCTCTGGAACCTGTCTGGGCCGATGACCGTTTTGGGCCATGAAATACCACGGGCCATGGTGTTCCTGGTCTTCATTTACGTATTCGTGGCGACCCTGCTGGCCATCTGGATCGGCAAGCCGCTGATCCGCCTGAATTTCCTGAATGAAAAACTGAATGCCGATTACCGCTATGCGCTGGTGCGCATCCGCGAATACGCCGAAAGCATCGCATTCTATCGGGGCGAACCCGTCGAAGGGCGGACCCTGCGGCACTGGTTTGCCGAAGTCATCGGCAACGCGTGGGACATCATCTACCGTTCGCTCAAATTCCTCGGTTTCAACTTCGTGGTCACCCAGACCGCTGTGGTATTTCCGTTCATCATCCAGGCGGCCCGGTTTTTTTCCAAGCAGATCAGCCTGGGCGACCTGATCCAGACCGCCCAGGCATTCGGCCGCCTGCAAGACAACCTGTCGTTCTTCCGTAACGTCTACGACAGCTTCGCCACCTATCGCGCTACCCTGGACCGGCTGACCGGCTTCGACGATGTCATCGATCAGGTACGCCAGCTGCCCCTGCCCCACACCCGAGAGGAAGGATCCCGGCTGGCGCTCAATCAGGTCAACGTTTGTCGCCCTGACGGGCATACGCTCATCAAGGATCTCAACCTCGAGGTCGAGTCGGGCCAGGCCCTGCTGGTGCGCGGCCCCTCGGGCTCGGGCAAAACCACCCTGCTGCGTACCATTGCCGGAATCTGGCCACACAGTACGGGCGAAATCATCCGGCCAGACCAGGCCAGTCTGTTCCTCGCCCAGAAACCCTATTTGCCGCTGGGTTCCCTGCGTCAGGCATTGCACTACCCCCAGGCGGCCGACGACGTGCCGGCCGGGCAGGACGAGGCCATACTCGAACAAGTTCAACTCGGGCATTTATCTGACAAGCTCGATGTGGTAGATGACTGGAGCCGCATTCTTTCTTTGGGCGAGCAACAGCGTCTGGCCTTTGGCCGCCTGCTCATCGCCCAACCACAGGCCGCCTTTCTAGACGAGGCGACCTCGGCGATGGATGAAGGCCTGGAGCACGCCATGTACCGCCTGCTACGTCAGCAACTGCCGGATACCCGTCTCGTCAGCGTGGGGCACCGCAGCACCCTGCGCTCACATCATGGCATCGAACTGGTGCTGTCCGGCCAACAAGGCGGCTGGCAGCTGCAGCCGATCTGACCGGAGCGCGGCAGGTTCGATCCCTGCCGGATGGCCGCCATGCGGTACACTGATCCTGCGGCCCCGCCCCGCTTGTTTCCGTTTCAGCCCCATACAATGTCCGCTTTTTATTTTCCGATCAAGCACCTCCACGTGACCGCCGTGGTGCTCAGCATCCTGCTGTTCGTGCTGCGCGCCTACTGGGCGGTCATCGGCTCCCAGCACCTGAAGAACCGGGTCGTACGCATCCTGCCGCACGTCATCGACACGGTACTGCTCGTCTGCGGGGTGATCCTGGCCGCCATGATCGGGCCGGAACAACCGTGGATATTGACGAAGATCGTACTGCTCATCGTATACATTGGGGTCGGCACCATCGCCATCAAACGCGGGCGCACCCCGCGCAGCCGCTTGCTGGCCGCCATCATTGCCGTGGGGGTCTTCATCTACATCGTCGGCGTTGCCCTCACGAAAAACCCGGCTTCCTGGTTTGTCTGGTAGCCCACGACGCAACGGCGGCCCACCATGCACTCACCGACATCGACTGCGCACAAACACGAAGCGTACGAGACCCGCGCCCTGGTGCTCCAGGGCGGAGGGGCGCTGGGTGCCTATCAGGCAGGCGTCTACCAGGGCCTGGCCGAGGCCGGCCTCGGCCTGACCGATCTGGCGGGTATTTCCATCGGCGCCCTCAATGTCGCGTTGATTGCCGGAAACGCCCCCGACAAGCGGGTAGACCGCCTGCATGAGTTCTGGAACACGATCTGTCAGCCCAACATTGGCCCGCTGGCCAACCCGGTGCTGCTGGCCAGCCTGTACCAAACGAACGACCTGGCCCGGCGGTTCCTGGGCACGCTGCATGCCGGCAGCGCACTGCTGGTCGGTCAGCAGGGATTCTTCATGCCGCGGATCCCGGCGCCGTCACCCTTCGATGAGCAGGATCCGGCCTGTGTCGGTTATTACGATACCCGTCCGCTGAAGACCACGCTGGAATCCCTCTGCGACTTCGACCGGATCAATGAGGCCGGCCTCCATGTCTCTATCGGGGCCGTCAACGTACGTACCGGGAACCTCGTCTGTTTCGACAATCGCTCCACGCGGCTCGGGCCCGAGCACTTCATGGCTTCTGGGGCCTTGCCACCCGGTTTCCCGGCCATTGAAATCGAGGGCGAGTACTACTGGGACGGCGGCCTGGTATCCAATACCCCCTTGTCCTGGATCCTGGAACGCAACCTGAATTCGGACACCCTGGTCTTTCAGGTCGACCTGTGGTCAGCGCGGGGGCGCGTGCCCCACAACCTAAGCGAAATCAACGACCGCATCCAAGACATCCGCTACTCCAGCCGGACCCGTTGGGTCACCGACGGGGTGCACCACCATCGCAAGACGCAACGCCTCCTGCGCCGGCTGCTCGACCGCCTGCCCGAGGCAGAACGCACAACCGATCCGCTGTACCGGGAGGCCGCCAAACTGGCCTGCAACAAGCGCAGCAACATCATCCACCTGATCTACCAGGACAAGCCCTACGAACAGCATTTCCGCGATTTCCAGTTCGGGCCGAACATCATGCGCGAACACTGGAACAGTGGCTTGCAGGATATCCGCAACACGCTGGCCCAGCCTCATTATCTCGACATGCCAGAAAACGCCGAAGGCTTCGTCACACACGACATACACCGCAGAGTACCCGCATGAGATATAGCGAGCACGGGCCCGGCGGGCCTGGGCGCGTATTGCACAGCACAAAAAATCCATGGTATAGTTTCGCTTCTTCGCTGGTCCCCGATAGCTCAGTCGGTAGAGCGACGGACTGTTAATCCGCAGGTCACAGGTTCGAGCCCTGTTCGGGGAGCCAAGAAAATCAAGGGTTTCGGGTGATTCTGAAGCCCTTTATTTTTGATCGTATGGGATGATCAATCACGGCTAACCGCCCTGCCCGTATTGCGGAGGCCGGATACGCCGGCACACGCCTGCGATCCTGTTCAGTCATCCCTTGCAGATGAAGTTGTGCCGCCGACAGGGTGACAACGGTATCGGCCCCAATGGCGGCATCTGCTTCGCGCAATTCAGCGCCCGCGCCACTCATCCATCTTGCGCCGGTCGCGTTTGGTAGGGCGGCCAGCCTCATATTCCCAGCCCGGTTCCGGCGCCAGGCGCTTCTGTTCGGCCAGACGCTCGCGCCGCGCCTTGCTTTCCACGGTTTCAGCGTACAGCAGGGCCGCTTTGGGTGCGGGCCCGCGCACCGGGCTCAGGCCCCTCACCTGCACGGTGACATCAAAGCCCGGTTTGTGCACCGATATGGCGTCGCCCATGGTGACCTCGCGCGCCGGCTTGCTGGCCTGGTCGTTGACCAGTACCCGCCCTGCCGTGATCGCCTGCACCGCAAGGCTTCGGGTCTTGAAAAAGCGGGCCGCCCATAACCATTTGTCTAGCCGCATGCGCTCCATGACACAAACCTGCCCTTCCCAAGTCGGTCGGTGTTATATTTTTTGATAGACCGTATTCACTTAAATGATATAGGTTGAACTACCAATTTGCCACCCACACCTGCGTCCAATACCATCCTCGGTGCATTCGCCCCAGAAACGCTGACAAGTTTACGCCTATATGCTTATGATCCTGTGCATGACGAGCCCTTGTCCCGAATCCACCCATCCGCACGCCTTTGCACAGCCATGATGCAGTTTATCTATCACAACCCGACACACATTCACTTTGGCTCCGGCGCACTGGCGCAGTTGCCCGATCTCGTGCGTGCGGCAGGCATCCAGCACGCCCTGCTCGCCTGCGATCCAGGGATCGTGCAGGCCGGGCTCGTCGAGCGCGTAACCCGCGTTCTGGCGGCCGCCCAAATTCCCCATACGGTTTTCTCCGACATCGAAAGCGATCCTGACGTCCGCTCGGTACGCCAGGGCGCAGAACTCGCGCGCGCCCAGGCATGCAACGGGGTCATTGGCCTGGGGGGCGGCAGTGTCATGGACGTCGCCAAAGCCATTGGCACCATGCTGTCCAATACCGGGGACATCAGCGATTACTTCGGCGTCGATCAGATCCCGACCCGGGCGGCCCCTGTCATCGCGATTCCCACGACAGCGGGCACCGGCAGCGAGGTCACCGTCTGGTCCGTTCTGTCGGATTCCGAAAACAACCGCAAAGTCAACATAGGCAGCGAAAACAATAGCGCCCGCATCGCCCTGCTCGACCCTGAACTCTCGCTGGGCCTGCCGCCGGCCGTCACAGCGGCCACGGGCATGGATGCCCTGACGCATGCCATCGAGTCCTTGGTCAACAAAGCGTGCCACCCACTGGCAGCCGCCCAGGCTGAAAAGGCCATCGAACTGATCGGTGCCCACCTGCGCCATGCCGTCCTGCGGGGCGACGATCTCGAGGCCCGCAGCCAGATGCTGGTCGGCAGTACGTTGGCGGGCCTGGCCTTCAACCGCATTCGGCTGGGCCTCGCCCACGCGTTTGCACTGCCGCTGGGCAATCGCTTTCACATACCGCATGGCCTGGTCAATGCCATCATGCTCACGCCCGTCATGCAGTACAATGTGCCCGCCAATGTAGCAGGCTACGCCCGGGTGGCCCGGCTTCTCGGGGAAGACACGCACGGCATCAGCGAACGCGCCGCTGCCGAACGTGCGGTCTCTGCGGTACAGGGGCTCAAGAGGGACATCGGCCTGACCCAGACATTGGCCGATTTTGGCGTCACCGAGCCGCACTTCGACACCCTCATCGACGAGGCCCTGACCTCTGGCAATATTCCCGTCAACCCGCGCACACCCAACCGCGAAGGCATGCGACTACTGTTGAGCCAGGCGCTGTCCGGTGCGGTATGAAACGCAACGACGGCCGCCCGCGCTTGGCCCATCGCGTCCAAAAACACCACAGCCTGTCATGAAAGTATGTATTTTCGGGGCCGGCGCCGTAGGCAGTTATCTGGCTGCCCGGATCGGCCAGGCCAACGAGGCCCATCTCAGCGTGATTGCCCGGGGCTCCCAGCTTCAGGCCATTCGACGCCAGGGTATTCGTCTCGAAGCGCCCGATGAAACAATCACGGTGCGGCCCGCGCACCTCACAGACCAGCCCCATGACCTGCCGACACAAGATGTCGTGCTCGTCACGCTCAAAGTCATGGCGCAACCCGGTGCAGCGCCTGCCATCCGCCACCTGATACGCGACGGCGGCTGCGCGGTCTTTGCCGCCAACGGCATACCCTGGTGGTGGAAATACGGAACCGCGCAGCCCGCCGCGTTGCCGCTGCTGGATCCCGATGGCCGGCTTTGGAGCCTGGTCACCCCGGGCCAGGCGCTCAGCTGCGTCGTTTATTCGGCCAACGAAGTGATCGCCCCGGGGGTCGTGCGCCACCTGGGCAATAATCGATGGGTGCTGGGCGAATCAGACGCCTCGAACAGCGAACGCCTGGCCGGGATCGTCGCCCTGTTGCGCAACAGTGGCGTGCAGGCAGAGGCCAGCACCGAGATACGGACCGAAATCTGGGCCAAATTGCTGCGCAACGCCTCGCTCAACTCCTTGTGCGCCCTGACCCGCCTGCCCGTCGATGGGTTGGCTGAAGATCCCGAGCTCCTGGCCCTGGCCGATGCCCTCATCGATGAAATCATCGCCATCGCCTCGAGCCAGGGTTGCCGCCTCGACAGCCATCGCGACGCGGCTCGGGAACAATTGCGCCGGGGCGGTTCCGAGGGTGGCGCCCCGGCTGTCAAGGGGTTGCGACCCTCCATGCTGCAAGACGTCCTCGCGGGACGCGCCCTCGAGGTCGAAGCCATCCTGGGGCAGGCTCAGGCACTCGCCGTCGAAGCCGGCGTGCCCTGCCCCACCCTGGATCGGATCCTGCCGCTGGTACGCGGGCTGGACCGGAGCCTGAAAGTCCACTGAAGCCGCAAATCCGCGGTACACCACCAAAAGGAGACTCACATGACCACCCGCCGTTCCTTCCTCAACAAAGCTGTCGCATCGGCAGCCGGCGTCGGCGGCCTGGCGGCCATCGGTACGCCCGCCCTCGCGCAAGGTAACGAAGTCATACGCTGGCGCTGTACGTCCAGCTTCCCGAAAAACCTGGACATTCTTTACGGTTGCGCCGAAGTGCTCTCGGATGCCGTCGCGGCCGCCACTGACAACAAATTCCAGATTCAAGTCTTTGCAGCCGGGGAAATCGTGCCGGGCGGCCAGGCCTTCGATGCCGCATCAAACAACACCGTGCAGATGTGCCACTCGGCCTCGTACTACTACACGGGCAAGGACCCCGCCTTTGCGTTCGGCACGCATGCGCCATTCATGCTGGACACCCGCCAGCAGAACGCCTGGGCCTACCACGGCGAAGGCAAACAGCTGCTGGAAGACTTCTATCGCAAATACAACATCGTCGCTTTGCCGGGCGGTAACACCACGACCCAAATGGGCGGCTGGTTTCGCAATGAAATCAAATCGCTGGACGATCTCAAAGGGCTGAAATTCCGCCTCTCCGGCCTGGGGGGCCAGGCGCTGGTCAAGATCGGCGTCGTGCCGCAACAGATCGGCGCGGGCGACATCTATCCGGCACTCGAGCGCGGCACCATCGATGCCGCCGAGTTCAACGGCCCCTATGACGACGAAAAGCTGGGCCTCTACAAAGTGGCGCCGCATTACTACTATCCAGGATTCTGGGATGGCACCTCGATGCAGCACTTCTTCATCAACACCGCCGAGTGGGACAAACTCCCGAAGCACTACCAAGCCATTCTGAAGTCCTGCGCAGCCGAGGCCAATATCGACAGCATCGCCCGCTATGACGTCGTCAACCCACCCGTCCTGCGCAAGCTGGTGGCATCGGGCGTCAAGCTCCACGCCTTCCCACCCGAGGTCCTGGATGCTGCCTACAAGGCGACGATGGAACTCTACGAAGAACTCGCGGACACCAATCCCGAATTCAAGAAACTCTATCTCAGCCAGAAGGCATTCCAGAAAGATGCCGCGCTCTGGAATCAAGTATCCGAATACGCCTATGACAGCGTGATCAACCGCCAACTGCGCCAACAAGGCTAAGCCCCCACGACGCGTTGCCATGTTGCGTCCGGGTGGGCCGGCATCGCCCGCCGCTCATCCGGACGCTCAACCAGGAGCCGCCTGAATGGGCTTTCTACTCAGAATCAGCCAGGCCATCGACACCGTCAATACCTGGATCGGCAAGACCAGTGGCTGGCTGCTGCTGCTGGCCGTCCTGATCAGCGCGACCAACGCCGTGGTCCGCAAAGTGTTCTCAATCAGCTCAAATGCCTGGCTGGACGCACAATGGTATCTGTTTGGTGCCGTGTTCATGCTGTGCGCGTCCTACACTTTGCTGAAAAACGGCCATGTCCGCATTGACCTGTTGTCCAGCCGTCTCAGCAAGCGCACCCGCGACCTGATCGACCTGTTCGGCCACCTGTTTTTCCTGCTGCCCCTGACCGTGCTGATGGTCATCGAGTGCATCCCTTTTGCGCTCGAATCGTACCAACAGCGGGAAGGTTCGGCCAACGCGGGCGGGCTGCTGGTATGGCCTGCCAAACTGATCATTCTGGTCGGCTTCGCCCTGCTGTTCGTACAGGCCCTTTCCGAAATCATCAAGCGGGTGGCCGTGCTCGCAGGGCAACTCGATGACGCCGAACTCAACTCCGACACACCTGATCGGCCCGAAATGGACCTGGCCGAAGAAAGCCTTCCCTCTCAGGACCGATAGCCCATCATGCTGACTGCCTTCCTGATCGAAAACATGGCGCCGATCATGTTTGCCAGCCTGATCGTGTTTCTTTTGCTGGGCTACCCGGTTGCCTTTTCATTGTCTGCGGTGGGTATCTTCTTTGCCTGGGCGGGCATCGAGCTGGACCTCTTCACCACGAACTTCCTGGGTGCCCTACCAGGCCGCGTCCTGGCGGTGATGTCCAACGAGACATTGCTGGCCATCCCTTTTTTCACGCTGATGGGCGCGATTCTCGAGCGATCCGGGATGGCCGAAGACCTGATCGACACCATTGGCCAGCTCTTCGGCCCGGTGCGTGGCGGGCTGGGATATGCCGTGATTTTCGTGGGCGCATTGCTGGCCGCAACCACCGGGATCGTGGCTGCCTCCGTGATTTCCATGGGCCTGATCGCACTGCCCATCATGTTGCGCTACGGGTACGACAGAAACCTGGCCACTGGGGTCATCATGGCGTCGGGTACGCTGGCGCAGATCATCCCGCCCTCTATCATTCTGATCGTGTTGGCCGACCAACTGGGGGCCTCGGTCGGCGACATGTACCGTGGCGCGCTCATTCCGGCGCTCTCCCTGACCGGCCTGTATGCACTCTACGTGTTCGTGCGCAGCCTGATCAACCCCCATATCGCGCCCGCTTTGCCACCCGAAGCCAGACACCTGACCGAAGCCGACGGCCGTATTGCCATCACATCCCTGCTGGTGCTGCTCGGGGCCATCGTCGTAGGCAGCTACGGGTTCTATACCGCCCTGGGGATGCTGAACCCGGACATGCTGCAAACAGACCGCCAGATCTACGGCGCCACCCTGGGTTTCGCCGTCGGCTACCTGGTGGCCCTGCTGGATCGCCGCTACAAGTTCGGCCTGCTCTCGAACATCGCCCAGGCGGTGATCATCGTCCTGGTGCCCCCGTTGGCGCTTGTGTTTCTGGTGCTCGGCACGATCTTCCTGGGGGTTGCCACCCCCACCGAGGGCGGCGCCATGGGGGCTGCGGGGGCTTTGTTGCTGGCCCTCAGCAAGCGGCGGCTCAATTTCGGCGTGCTCTCCCAAGCCATCGACTCCACCGCCCGGTTGTCGGCCTTCGTGCTGTTCATCCTCATTGGTTCACGCGTATTTTCGCTCACGTTCTATGGCGTGGACGGCCACAAGTGGGTCGAAGACCTCCTGCTGCTCACCCCTGGCGGAACGATCGGATTCCTGGTCCTGGTCAATCTGATCGTATTCTTTCTGGGGTGTTTTCTGGATTTTTTTGAAATCGCCTTCATCCTGATTCCCTTGCTCGCACCCGCGGCGAGCGCCCTGGGGATCGACCTGATCTGGTTCGGCGTGATATTGGGAATCAACCTGCAATCCAGCTACCTGACGCCGCCCTTTGGCTTCGCCCTGTTCTTCATGCGTTCTGTGACTCCGGCCAAGGACTACACGGACCGGGTGACCGGCAAGCGGATCCGGGGCATCAAGACGGGGGAGATCTACAAGGCCGGGGTCAGCTTCGTGGTCCTGCAGGCCATCATGGTGGCCATCCTGGTCGCCTTCCCCAACCTTGCCACAGTCAGCGACGATCACACCGGTGTGGATCCGGACACGGTGAAAATCGAGATCATGGGCCTGGATCCGACCTTCGACCTGGCGCCACTCGACCTGAACTGAGCCGCCGCGTCCTTGAACTGAACTGCCACGCCTTGCCGTCCCGCGCCCGTGCCGTGGCGCTTTCCCGGGGAACGCGCCGGGCGCCGGATGATCACGAACGATCCAGGCGTTCGAGCACGCGGGGCCAGACCTCGGGGTTGATCATCCGGGCCGGACGCTGACCAGCCATGAGGCACAGAATCTGCTCGGCAGCCATGGTCGCCACGTTGCGACGCGCCTCGTGGGTGACCCCGGCGATGTGGTAGCTGGGGATGACGTTATGCAGTGCCAGCAGCGGATGGCTGTGTGCGGGGGGCTCGGTCTCCCAGACATCCAGGCCCGCCCCCGCCAGGTGGCCCGACGCCAGGGCGGCCTGCAGGGCGTTTTCATCGTGAATCCCCCCACGGGCGGTGGATATGAATATCGCGCCCGGTTTCATGCTGGCATAGGCCGACGCATCGAACAGGCCACGGGTCTCGGCGGTCAGCGGACAATGCACCGACAGGATGTCGGCGACGGCCAGCAGTTCGGCCAACCCGACCTTTTCAGCGCCACGCGCCGAGATTTCAGCGGCATCGAGATAAGGATCGCAAGCCATCACCCGCATGCCGAATGCGGCGGCCATGCGCGCGGTCAGGCGGCCGATGTGGCCCAACCCGACAATGCCCAAGGTCTTGCCCCGCAACTCATGCCCCATCAGGTCTTCGCGGGCGTAACCCGTGTCGTGGCGCATGCGCCAGGCGCATTCACCAATGCGCCGGGAGACGGCCAGCATCAGGCACAAGGCATGCTCGGCCACCGAGTTGGCATTGGCCCCCGCCTGGTTCACGACAAGCACCCCCGCGTGGCTGCACGCCTGCACGTCCACGGTGTCATAGCCTGCGCCGGTGGTCGACACGCACAATAGTTGCGGGCACTGCGCGAGCAGCTCGGCCGATACCTGCAGGGCGGCAGGCACCTCGTCGCGTACCGACGAAATCTGATAGACGTCGGCCGCCGCCAGGCGTGCGCGATTGGCCACCGCCCCGTCCGCGATCCGGGCCACGTCCAGCGACACGCCCGGCGCCTCGGACAAAATGCGGTCAAAGCTGCGGTCGATCCACTGATCGAACCGCACCACCTTCCTGGATGGCTGGTTCATGGCATGTTTTCCTGCTGCGGGCCTGCTCAGGCCCGCCCAAAGACCTGGCGCAGATACGCCAGAAAGGTTGCGTCCGTACAATGCTCCTTGCCGGGGCTGTCGGGTAACTTGGCCGTCGGCATGCCATTGCAGCGGAACAATTTCATCACGATGTTGAGCGGCTCTGGCCCCAGGTCGTTGGTCAGATGGGTACCGATGCCAAAGGCCGGCTGCACCCGATCGGCAAAATGCCTGTAGATCGCCAGTGCGCGCGGCAGATCCAGCCCGTCGGAAAACACGAACCGCTTGCTCGCCGGATCGATGCGCAGGGCATGATAATGGGCGATGGCCTGCTCGCCCCATTCGATCGGGTCGCCCGAATCATGCCGCAAGCCGTCGAAGAGCTTGGCAAAGTACAGATCGAAATCAGCCAGAAAAGCCTTCATGCCGACGACGTCGGTCAGGGCGATCCCCAGGTCGCCCCGATATTCCTGCACCCAGTCCTCCAGTGCCGCGCGCTGAAAATCACGCAGCCGCACCTTACCGAAGGCCTGATACGATTGCAAGTATTCGTGGGCCATGATGCCGACCGGGACCACGTCCAGCGCCCTGGCCAGCGCGACGTTCGACGTGCCCGTAACGTACTGGGGCACGCTGGCGCGCAAAGTCTGCAACACCTCTGTTTGCCAGGCCCTCGAAAACCGCCTGCGCAGGCCAAAATCTGAAATCAGCAACGGAAACCGCCGGGCTGGTTCTCGGGAAAATTCTTGCAGGATATCGATCTTGGACTGCAGGCGCTGGCGCCCTTGTGCAAAGACCTCGGCTGAATGGAACCGACGGAAATACAGCTCGTTGACGATGGCCAACACGAAAATTTCGAACCCCATGACGTGCACCTGCGGCCCTTGCGCCACGATATGCAGAGACTCGCCCTCGGTGTAGATGCGGATGAAGTGGCGCTGGAAATGAAACAGCGAAAGAAAATCGACGAAATCAGACTTGATATACCGCAGGGATCTCAGGTAATCCAGCTCGTCTGGGCGAAAACGCAAGGTGCACAGATCGTCGATCTGCCGTTCGACTTCGGGTGCCAGCTCGGCCAGCGGAAACGCGGGCGGCTGGCGGCAAATGAAGCGGTATTCGGCCTGTGCAGACGGATGACGGTGCAACATCGCCTGCCACATCGTGAATTTATACAGGTCGGTATCCAGAAGGGATTCGATGATAGGCTGAAAGGGTGCGGTCGGCATGCCAGGCAATGATGAAGCGTTAAACGCTCAATCTTAGCGGATTTCAGCCATTGCAATGCAAGCGATCCTACGTCCGGCGTCGCAGGGGGGCCCAGGCTCGCAAAAACACTGATGGCCGACACTGGCCGGCAATCGATATACTGGTGGATTATCATGTCGATTGCATCCACATCGAGGGTGACTTGTCCGTGCTGAAATACTGCATCGCGATGCAACCAATTTGCGATGGCGAGCTCAACCACGTTGCCGACGAGATCCTGTATCGAAGCAGCGCCTCGGCCACATCGGCATCCATTACCCCCGATCAGGCCGCGGTCGCCACCGCGCGCGTCAGCCACGTGGCGTTCTACGAGATCGGCCTCGAGAACCTGTCGGGCAAGCGGCAGGTATTCCTGAATACGCCCCGTCACTGGCTGCTGAATCCCGAGCTTCTGCCGCCAGACCCCCAGCAGTTGGTGGTCGAAGTACTCGAAACGGTCACCATCGACCGCCAGGTGCTGGATGCGCTGCAGCATATCCGCTCGTTGGGGTTCAAGATCGCACTGGACGATTTCGTGCTCAACGAACAGACCCAACCGCTGCTGGACTACGCCGACATCGTCAAGTTCGACCTGCTGCAACCGCTCGACACAGACGCCGTCGTCACATGCCAGGATCGCGGGCTCACCCTGCTGGCCGAGAAAGTCGAAGACTACGATACCTTCGAACGCCTGCGGCACATGGGGTTCACGCTCTTTCAGGGCTATTTCTATGCCCAGGCACAGACACGGGCGGAAAACGCGGGGCTGCGGGGCAACAATCACCTGGCCCTGCTGCATCTCGTGGCAGAGCTGCAAAGGCAGAACACCCATACCCGAAAAATAGAGCGCATCATTACGCAGGACGCGCAACTGACCTTCCTGCTTCTGCGTTACGTGAATTCTGCCGTTTTTCACTACCACGGCCAGATCAAGAACGTATTCCAGGCCGTGCAGATCCTGGGCCTGCGTCGGGTGCGCAACATGGCCATCACCCTGCTGCTGGCCAATAACGGGCCTGCCAGCAAACTGTTGATGAGCCAGGCCCTGACACGAGCCAGCATGTGCGAGCAATTGGCCGCCTCTCAGCAGGGCGGGCATTCAGACTCCGCGTTCCTGACCGGCCTGCTGTCCATGATGGGCGATCTGCTGGGCCAGCCGCTCGAGCAATTGCTGGGCAAACTGGCGCTATCCCGGGAAATCGTACAAGCGGTACTCTCGCGCGAAGGGCAACTGGGCCATCTGCTGGCCACGGTCCTGGACTTCGAAAACGCCGACACGCAAAGCTGGTCCCCAGAGCAGATCGATCTCTACAACCAGACGTGGCTCGAAAGCCAGACACAAACCACCCAAACCCTGCACATGGTGGAAGACTACGGGCCGGTACCCGACGGCCAGAACCCGCCAGGCGGGCCGAAACACTGATCCGTTGCGCGCCAGACCCGGCGCTAAAGCAAACCGGTGTAGTCGGCCAGCGGTTCGTGCGGATTCCAGCCGCACCGGGCCAATGAAGCGCGTAACCGTATGATGGCCTGATTGCGCACCTGAGACACCCGCCCGGGGCTCAGATCCATGGCCACCGCGATCTCTTTCTGATTCAGCGCATGGTCGAATTGCAGCGATAGCAAGCGCTTTTCCTGCTCTGGCAAGTCTTCGATGGCTTTGATCAATGCGTCGCGCAAGCGCATCCGCATGACGGTGTCGGACGGGTTCAGGCCCAGGCTGGGTTGTGTGTCGGCCAAAATGGATTCTTCGACCTCGAAAGTGTCCTCGCTGGGCTCGATGTCTTCATAAAACACCACCTGAACGCCCTGCGCCGACTCCAGCAGCCGGTGGTATTCTTCGATGCTGAGCGCCATGGCCTGCGCGGTCTCGGCTTCGGATGGCGCCCGGCCCAGGGCCTGATGCAATTCGACCATCGTTGCTTCGATCTTTCGCGCCTTGCTGCGCACGCTGCGCGGCAGCCAGTCCGTCTCGCGCATGACATCGATCATCGCGCCCTGAACGCACACCTTCATGTAGGCCTCGAAGTTGGGCTGCGGCGTATCGAGCTGACGCCGGGCGGCCGTCAGCAAGCCAAGCATCCCGGCTTGAATCAGATCATCGAGGTCGATGTTCGGCGTCACCCGGGCAGCCAGTATCAGCGCCTGGCGACGAACCACTGGCGCATACTGCTCGACCAGGGTCTCGACCGACTGCCCGGCTGCCTGGGCCACTGCTTGCCGGGCACGACGCTTTTCGCGGGCGCCCGCAGCGGGGGCCTCGCTCTCGGAGCCAACGGATGCTTTCATTGGACCAGTATGCCCGCAAGCCCTCAAATCCATACCCTGGATCAGCAGGGATTTCCCCGGCAAATTCGGCGTTCGAATTTTTTCCTAAAGAATCAGAATAAACAGCCGTATATATAGATATACCCTCCTGAAATCTGAAAGGTGTCCCCATGGCTACCATTTCTTCGCTGGGCCTCTCCGGTTTGCCCCTGGATGACCTGCTCAACAACCTGCGTACCAACGAACGGCAGGCGCTGGCCCTCATCCAGACCCGCGCCGATCAGGCCCAGACGCGCCTGTCCGCCTACGGCCAACTGAAAAGCGCGCTGGTGGCCTTTCAACAGGCATCCCAGGAAGTCGGCCAAATCGACAGCTTCGAGGCGATCCGGGTCCACAACCCATCGGAAGCATTCGAGGCCCGGGCCGTTGGTCAGGCCACGCCCGGCCAATATGCGGTGCACGTGGTGCAAATTGCCCGTCATCAAAGCATCGCCCTGCCCGGCATCGCCGAACGCGACACCGAACTGGGCGTGGGCGGGCGCATCCACATCACGCTCGCCAGTGGGGCCTCCTACGGCGTCGACCTCGATCCCGATCAGCCGGCGACGCTCAAATCCGTGGTCGCCGCCCTGAATGCCGATCCGGATGCGGGCCTCCAGGCAACAATCCTCAACCAAGGCGGCGATGCGCCGCATCAACTCCTGCTCAGCACGCGCCAGACCGGCACGCAGGCAGCCGTCAGCCAGATTTCAATAGAAGGCAACGAAACCTTGGCCGCTCTGCTCGACTTCGATGCCGCACAACCCGACGAAGGCGTCATCGTGCGGGCGGCTCAAGATGCCTTGATAGAGTTCAACGGCGTCATGGTCCACAGCCCCTCCAACACCCTAGAGAACGTGATCGACGGCCTGACGCTCACTCTGGCCCGCCCCAGCCCAGGCACCGACACCTTGACCCTGGCGCCCGATCACGGGCGGGCCGAACAGGCCATCCAGGCCTTTGTCGATGGCTACAACGGGCTGCAACGCACCTTGCGCCAACTCAGCGCCTATGACGCGCAAAAAGGCCAGGCACACGTCCTAACGGGCGATGCGCTGGCCCGCTCGGTGCAGGCCCAGGTGCGCAAAACCCTCGACACAGCGCTGGGCGCCTCAGAATTCAGCCTCGGCGCGCTGGGCATCACAACCGATCCGGCCACGGGCGAACTGCGCCTGGACCCACAAAAGCTGGGCCAGGTCCTGGCCGAACACAAGCCAGCCGTCCAGGCTCTTTTCACTGGGCCCACAGGCCTGGCCGCGCAGGTCAACGACACGATACGCGCTTTCGTCGGCGAAGACGGCCTGATCAATCAGTCGTCCAGAAGCCTGGACCGTCAGATCAGCGCCATTCAGGCGCAATACCAGCAGGCATCGGCCCGCATCGATCAGCGCATGGAAACCTACCGGCGGCAGTTCGTGGCCCTGGATCGCATGGTGGCCGAGATGAATTCACTCAGCAGCTATCTGACCCAGCAACTGGATGCGCTCGGCACGATCCAGTCATCCAACCGCTGACGCCCGCCATGCCCACCGCCCGCCCCCCTGGGGCCGAGCATGTCCACACCGCCACAGAGAACGAGACCCATGCCCAACACCTTTTCCTACCGGCCCACCCAGCGCGCCAGCCGCAGCTACCAACAGATCGGCCTTGAAACCGAAGTCCTCGGGGCCTCCCCGCAGCGCCTGGTTTCCTTGTTGCTGCGCGCCGCCCTCAGCGCAATCCGGCGCGCACGGCACCATATGCACCGCAGCGAAACGCAGGCCCGCGGCATGGCCATATCCAGGGCGATCGACATTCTTGAATCGGGCCTCAAGGCCAGTGTGGATACCGACCGCGGCGGTGAACTGGCCCTTTCACTCAGGGCCAGCTACGACCTCATCATCCGCCACCTGATGCTGGCCAACCTGCACGGCAGCGTAGAACACCTCGAGACGGCCGAGAACGCCCTGAGCCCCATTGCCCAAGCCTGGCAGAGCGCCATCGACCCCGAATACCAGGGGCTCACGCCCTTGCTCAACAGCCAACAGGTCACCTGACATGAATTCCCCGACACACGCCAGCGCCCCATCGTCTCCCATACCCGAGGCCCGAACGCTGCTCCAATACCAGAACATCGCCCTGCTGTCCGGCAAGATGCTCAGCCTGGCGCGTACCTACCAATGGGACGACCTTCTCGGCGTCTACGGGCACTATGCCGAAGCCGTCCACGATCTGAAAGACCTGCCTTCCACGGCACCCGCCAACCAGCATCAAACCCGGCGCCTGCTGCACCGGACACTGGAACACGATGCCCGGCTGCGCGCGTTGCTCAATCCGGAGATCGCCCGTCTCGGTCATCTGCTGGGGCACGATCGGCGCAAAAAGAGCTTGCTGCGCCAGTATGGCGCCCCGCAGCCAACCCCTCTTGCCTGAGTCCCCCATGGCGGGCCCATCCAACCTCGGTACGCTTCTGATCCAACGGCTCGATGCCCTGCTGGGGCATCCGCTGTC
>NZ_JBAYTI010000028.1:0-39447 GCF_041675725.1 Castellaniella sp.
CCCTAAGTTCAGGACGCAATATACCGATGGTCCTGGGTTTGCAGGCATCACGCGGAACATGGATATTGACAAACCGATCATTGCCGCAGTGAATGGATATGCCATTTCAGGGGGATTCGAGCTGGCCCTGGCATGTGACATCCGTTTTTGCTCGCCGAACGCCGAATTTGCGCTTCAGGATGTCAAATGGGGATTCCATGCGTGTGATGGCGGGTTGATTCGCCTGCCCAGGATTGTCGGGCTTGGTGTGGCCATGGAAATTATTTTATCCGGAGAGCGTATCGATGCTGACCATGCTTTACGGGTGGGGCTTGTCAACCGGGTCGTTTCTTCAGACGACCTGGTGGGTTTCAGCCTGGAGTATGCACAGATGTTGGCAAGCAGATCGCCACTGGCGCAGCGGTTTGCAAAGCAGGTCATCAGAGAGTCGGTGGGCATGGCCCTGGATGACGCCCTGCGTCTGGAATCACGCTCATTTTATGACTTGGGAGCCACCCTGGATCTCAAGGAAGGTACCACGGCATTCAAGGAGAAGCGTTCTGCGGTTTTTGTAGGGCAATAATTTTGTGCCAGCAGGCTGATATATGTAAATTAGCATACACAATGGAGACGTAATGAAAGATCTACATAAAATTTCAAGACTCAAGTCGACTGTCTATTTGACGCTCATTGGAACAGCCATGTGCGCGGCTGGCATGGCCAATGCGCAGGTCAAAGTGGGGGTCATACAAGGCCTCAGTGGCCCGCCCGCCATTGTCGATTTTGGTGATTCGTACCTTCAGGGGATACGGACCGCCCTGGAAGACTACAAGAAAGCGGGGGGCAAGACAGACATCGAGCTCATCGTTTACGACGACGAGGCAAACCCGCAACGAGCCGTCTCATTGGCCCAGCGCCTGATACGGAATGACAAGGTGCCCGTGGCGATAGGGACCGTGAGCAGTGGGAACGTTCTCGCGATGTCGCCGCTTTTTCAGAAAGCCGGCATTCCCTTGATGGCGGGCCCGGCCGTTGTCACGAACATCACCTCTGATTTCATCAACGAGAAACCAAGCTACATATTTCGTTGCTCTATGGTCAATGCGTTCGAAATCAATGCCGTGGTTGACTGGGCAACCGAAAGATACAAGAAAATCGGCTTGCTCCATTCCACGACGGGGGCTGGCATCTTTGCGGCCCGGGAAATCGAAGAGGGCATGAAAAACAAAGGGATGGCCCTGACACTGGTCGAAGTGGCCGCACCCGGTGTGAACGATCTGGTGCCTCAAATGGTCAAGATGCGCGATGCCGGCGTCGAGCTCGTTCTGAATTTCCATGAGTCCTATGAACTGCCTTATCGTGCGCTGGCTCGCCTGGACTACAAGCCCGTCATTGCCGGACCTTGGGGCCTGTCGTCAAAGAAGGTTCCGGAAATCGTGGGTGTCGAAGCCATTCAGGGCACCGTGATGGGCCAGGCGCTCGATTTGAACGATCCCAAGGCAAAGGCTTTTGACGAGCGGATGCGGGAAGAGTGGGGAAGCGACTACAGGTGGCCCGTGCTGGCAGCGCTTGGCTACGATGCCGGTCAGATCGTTTTCAAGGCGGTCGATCAAGTCGGCAAGGCCGATCCTGGCGCCATTCGTGATGCGATCGAAAACATCGATGGCATCAACGCCGTATCCGCGACGCCGCCGAAGCCGTTTGCGGCGGATGATCATGAGTGCCTGGATAGGGAAGACGTGTTCCTGGGGGTATGGAAAGGCGACGAAGTCGTTCGCGCGGATTAATTTCTAGGAATCGCAACCCATGCAGTTAGCTACGATTATTCAATTGCTGATTGGGGGGCTGGCAATGGGGGCAATCTATGCCCTCGTTGCGACTGGCCTTTACATCACGCACTTGGCCACCGAGCGCGTGAACTTTGGCCAGGGTGATTTCCTGATGGTCGCCGCCTTCCTGACACTATCGACCCGAGCTGCAGGGTTGCCGTTGTGGTTGGCGGTCTCGGTCGTGTTTGTGAGCCTCGGCGTGATGGGCTGGCTGCTCGATCGCATCGCCATCAAACCGCTGGATCGCCAGCGTGCCTCACCCATAGGGGCGTATGGCTGGATTTTGACGACCGCGGGCATCGCCTTCATTCTTCAGAACATCATCGAACTAACCTATGGGAAATCCACACAATATTCTAAGCCGTTGTTTTCCGCCGAACAGATTCAGGTGGTTGGTGTGCGCATCGTGGTGGAAGAGGCATTGGTCATCATCACTGCGATATTGGTCGTGCTTTTTTTCTATGGCTTCATGTATCGATCTCGTTGGGGGAAGAGTATACACACGGTCGCATTCAATGCTGAAGCGGCGTCGCTGCTGGGGATTAACACGAATTATGTGAAGGTCGGCGTTTTTGTCATTGCATCGCTTCTTGCTGCGGCAGCCGGATTGCTCATAGGGCCGTTGGTTACCGTCCATCCGCACATGGGCCTCATATTCACAATCAAAGCCTTGATAGTCGCCGCAATTGGCGGATTTGGCAATCCTTTCGGCATTCTCATCGGCGGCTTGTTGTTTGGCGTAGGAGAATCAATATCGAATTACGTTGATTCCAGCTTTGGAGATTTATATCCGCTACTGGCTGCCCTGCTGATCATTGCCATCTGGCCTGCGGGTCTTTTTGGGGAGCGCGCGCGTGATGTCCGCTGAACGTTTGCCTACTTTGAATGCGCGTCGCGCACCCAGAATCGGGTATTTTCTGCTTCTTTTGCTGGTGTTGGCCCTTCCCTGGCTGCCCATCAACTCCTTCTTCATACATCTCGCACAAACCTATGCCTATACGGCGATCGCCGTCATTGGGCTGAACGTTCTTCTCGGGTTGTCAGGGCAAATGTCCCTTGGGCAGGCTGGGTTTTATGCGCTTGGTTCCTATGGCTCCGCCCTGATCGCACTGAGGCTGGGTTGGCCGATTTCGATCAGCATTGTGTTGGGTACCCTGGTGGCCACCATTGCGGGTGCGCTGGTCGGGTGGTTCGCGCTGCAAACCAGGGGCCTGTACCTGGCGATGGCCACGATGGCGGTCGGATTCATCATTGAAATCGTGGCCCAGCGCTGGATTGACCTGACGGGCGGTGCCATGGGATTGACGGGCATCCCGGAAATCTGGTTTGAGTCGCCCGCGGATCCGGGGATGGCGTTTCTGTATTTGGCGGGCATCTGTCTTCTGATCGTTCAAATATCGGCCGACTACGTCAATGATTCTTTTGTCGGCAGAAAGTTGCGTGCGGTGCGCGAGTCCGAGGTATTTGCATCGTCGGTGGGCACGCGGGTCAGCATGTGGCGTGCAGTGACATTCGCTGCCTGTGCCGGCCTTGCCGGGCTGAGTGGCGCTTTGTTCGCCCACCAGAGCGGCTACGTGGGTAGCGATGCGTTTTCCATACAACTGAGCATTTCCTTGCTTATTGCCGCGGTCATAGGCGGGCTTGGAACCAGAAGTGGGCCGCTTCTCGGTACTTTCATCTTGATCGTCATGGTAGAGGTCATATCCGGAATAGAGGAATACGGCCTTTTGATCTACGGTGGCATATTGCTGATTGTGTTGGTTTTGTTTCCTAAAGGCGCTGCCGGAATTTTACCGCTGTTGCGGATCACCCGTCGCGATCAGAAAGAGCAGCCTTTGGCCGAACCACAAGCCAAGGTCAAGCCATTCGACATGGGCATGAGCGGCGCATCCCTGCGCGTCCAGGATGTCACAAAAGGGTATTCTGGCGTGGTGGCGGTGGACAGCGTGTCCATCCACGTGCAGGCCGGTACGGTGCACGGGTTGATTGGCCCTAATGGCGCCGGTAAATCCACATTGATCAACGTCGTGGCCGGGCTTTATCGTGCCGAAGCAGGCAGTATATTTCTCGATGAACACGACATCACGGGCATACCGACGCCCGTGAGGGCCCAAAGGGGCATGGCTCGTACTTTCCAGAACCTGCAGCTGATCGATGCGCTGACGGCGTTGGAAAACGTTCAGCTGGGCTTCATGAATAGACACAGCGTCGTTTCCGATTTCGGCGCCTGGTGGAATGGCGTCGATTTCGAGCGAACCGAAAAAGAAGCGGCAATTGACATCATGTCGTTTTTGGGTATTGCGCATTTGGCCAATCGTTCCCCGACAGAGCTTTCCTACGGCCATAGAAAATTAGTGGAACTGGCGAGAGCCATTGCTCAGAAGCCGAAACTCATGCTGCTTGACGAGCCGATTGCCGGTCTGAATACCAACGAGGCACGGGAAATTTCACATGTGATCAGGAAATTGCGCGAACTCGGGGTGACGATATTGCTTGTCGAACACAACATGGAATTCGTCATGTCTATTTGCGATACGGTCAGTGTGCTCGACTACGGTCAATTGATTGCTTCCGGGACACCGGCGGAAATACAGGCCAATGAGCGTGTGCATACCGCTTATCTCGGTAAGGATGAATCAGCATGATACAGGCCAAGGGGATCTATGCGCGTATTGGTTCCATCGAAGTCCTGAGCCAGGTCGATCTTCATGTCGCCCGGGGCGAGATGCTTGCTGTCATCGGGGCCAATGGCGCAGGCAAGACCTCGCTGCTCAGGACCTTGTCAAACATCATTATCCCTGAAAAGGGCGAGATCCATTTCGATGGCAAGCCCACGCGGGGCAAACAGGCTCATGAACTGGCGCGGATGGGGCTCGTGCACGTGCCCCAGGGGCGGCAGATCATTCCGAATTTGTCGGTGCGCGATAACCTGCTTCTAGGCACGCACTACCTGAACCTGCCAGCCGACGAAAAATCAGCGCGGCTGGAAAAGGAATTTGAACGGTTTCCAGTGCTCAAGGCCAGAGAGGGCATCTCTGGTGGTGCGCTGTCTGGCGGCGAGCAGCAAATGCTTGCCGTGTCGCGGGGTCTCATGATGGGGCCCAAGGTGCTCATGCTCGATGAGCCGTCTCTTGGGTTGGCGCCGAAAATTGTCCATCTTATATTGCAGACTTTGAACGAACTGAAGGCGGAAGGCTTGTCGGTCATTTTGGTGGAACAGGCTGCAGTACTGGCGTTGGAATATTCCGATCGTGGCCTGGTGCTTCGTAACGGCAAGGTTGTCGTAGAGTCGGACTCGGTGTCTTTGCGCAATAGCCAGGCATTGGTGGACGGCTACTTGACTTGATTGTAGTTTCTTGACTGAGGAGTGGATGTCGTGCGTGACGTTTATATTGTTGGTGTGTCATCAACCGTTTTTGGGAAACGGCCGGATACTTCATTTCAGGAGCTGACGAAAGAAGCCTATCTAGATGTACTGGCGGATTGCGGATTTGCCAATGATGGTTCGTTGATCGAGCAGGCATGGTTTGGAAACTGTGGCCTGTCATATTGGGGGCAGGGCGGGATACGTGGTCAGGTCTGCTTTACGCCGCTGGTCGAGGAAGGATTGTTTCCCGAGCACGTTCCTATCATCAACGTCGAAGGGGCATGTGCCACGGCGTCGATGGCATTCCATGGGGCCTGGAAGGACGTTCTTTCCGGTCAGACCGAGGTCAGCCTGGCCATTGGGGTAGAGAAGCTCGTGAGCCCCGACGATCCGGGCAGGGTGCAGAAGATTTTCTATGCGGCGATCGATCAACTCGAGCCCCAGCGCTGGCAGGATTATTATGCACAAGCCGGTGAAGTGGTTGGCAAGGCCTTTGAAACCGGGCCCGACCGCACTGTTTTCATGGACACATATGCCATGCAGGCCATATGGCATATGAAAACGCACGGCACTACACAGCGTCAAATCGCGATGGCTGCGTCAAAGAATCATTATCATGGCAGCCTGAATCCGAAAGCACAGTATCGCTTCGAAGTCAGTGTCGAAGACGTGCTCGCCGATCGGGTCATCAGTTACCCACTCACCCGATCGATGTGCTCGCCGTTGGGCGATGGTGCGGCTGCAGCCATTTTGTGTTCGGCGGATGCACTGCAAAACTTTCCCGCGTCCGTGCGTGATCGGGCGGTCAAGATTCGCACCAGCGTGTTTTCGGGCGGGAAATATCGCAAACTGGATGAACCGGGGTTGTCCATGCACGCCGCCCAGAAAGCCTATAAGGCGACGGGCCTGGCTCCAACCGACATCGATCTAGTCGAACTGCACGACGCGACGTCCTATAGCGAGCTGTATCAGCTCGAGATGCTCGGTTTCTGCGAGCCGGGCCAATCAGGGGCATTGGTTGAGTCCGGCGCGACCCGTTTGGGGGGATCCTTGCCCGTCAACGTATCTGGCGGTTTGATTTCAAAAGGGCATCCCATCGGCGCCACGGGGCTCTCGATGGTCTATGAGGTCACCAAGCAGCTGCGTGGAGAAGCAGAGGCAGCGCAAGTCAAAGGGGCGTCGCTGGGGTTGATCGAGAACGGCGGCGGCGTGATGGGGTTCGACGAGGCCGTCTGTGCGATCACGATACTCGAGAAGTCCAGCTAGCCCTGGCAACGTCGCCCGGCCGGCGTTGCCAGCCCCCGACGTTGCCGGCACATATTCTTTCTTCGATACGTACAAAAAATTGCTATAATCGAACACTCGCCCGCATTTTCGGGTGGATGTTCGTGTTCACGGCAGCGCTGCCTCGGTGCTGCCGCCCGTATTGTCGAGGAATCTCAAGAATGTCCGTATCAGATATCGTCAAGTCAGACATCGTGGCTGAATTCCAGCGTGCCCAGGGGGACACCGGCTCGCCGGAAGTACAGGTCGCCCTTCTGACCGCCCGCATCAATGAGCTCACCGGCCACTTCAAGACGCACAAAAAAGATCACCACTCGCGTCGTGGCCTGCTGCGCATGGTCAGCCGCCGCCGCAAACTGCTCGATTACCTCAAGGGTCGCAACCCCGACGCCTACCGGGCCCTGATCGAAAAACTCGGTCTGCGCAAGTAATGCCCAGGGGCGTAGCTCCCCATGCTCCGGCCGCAGCTGTCGCAAAGTCTCTTTGTGGCGGCTGCGGTCGTTGTCTTTATGGGCAGAACCCAGCTGGCACGGCCGGCGCGCTCCATCACGGCACGCTCCATCACTTAGGATAAAGCAATGTTCAATAAAGTCAGTAAATCGTTCCAGTATGGCCAGCACACGGTGGTGCTGGAAACGGGCGAAATCGCGCGGCAGGCATCAGGTGCCGTGCTTGTTTCTGTAGATGATACCGTGGTGTTGGCCACCGTCGTCGCCGCCCGGACCGCAAAGCCGGGGCAGGATTTCTTTCCGCTCACGGTCGACTATGTAGAAAAGACCTATGCGGCCGGCAAGATTCCCGGCGGGTTTTTCAAGCGCGAGGGCAAGCCTTCCGAAAAAGAAACGCTGACTGCCCGGCTGATCGACCGACCCCTGCGGCCGCTGTTCCCAGACGGTTTCTACAACGACGTGCAAGTCATCATCCACACCTTGTCGGTGAATCCCGAAGTCGAGCCCGACATCCCGGCCCTGCTGGGGGCGTCCGCTGCGCTGGCAATTTCGGGTATCCCCTTCAATGGGCCGGTGGGGGCGGCGCGGGTGGGCTATGTCGATGGCCAGTATGTGCTCAATCCCGACGTCTCCCTGCTGCGGGGTCAGTCCAGCCTGGATCTGGTGGTGGCCGGCACCGAGGCGGCCGTGCTCATGGTCGAATCCGAGGCCCAGCAACTGCCCGAAGACGTCATGCTCGGCGCCGTGGTGTTTGGCCAGGAGCAAATGCAGGTCGCCATCAACGCCATCCATGAGCTGGTGGCCGAGGCAGGCAAGCCCGAGTGGGACTGGGCGCCGCCGGCTCGCAACGAAGTACTGGCCACGGCGGTGCGCGCAGCGGCCTTCGACCCGCTGAAGGCGGTCTACCAGGTGCGCGACAAGCAGGAACGGACGACGCGGTTGCGCCAGGTCGCCACAGAGGTCAAGGCCAAACTGGCCGAGCACGCCGCGGCGCGGGGCGCCGAGGCGCCCGACGGGGTCGAGGTGGACAACTTGTTGTTTGCCCTCGAGTCCGAAATCGTGCGCGGCCAGATCCTGAACGGCGAGCCCCGGATCGACGGGCGTGATACCCGTACCGTACGGCCCATCAGCATCCGCCTGGGGGTATTGCCGCGCGCCCACGGCTCTGCGCTTTTTACCCGCGGCGAGACGCAAGCCTTGGTGGTGACCACCCTGGGGACCAAGCAAGACGAACAGATCATCGATTCCGTCATGGGCGAGTATCGTGATCGTTTCATGCTGCATTACAACATGCCGCCGTTCGCAACGGGCGAAACCGGCCGCTTCGGGGCGCCCAAGCGCCGTGAAATCGGTCATGGCCGGCTGGCCAAGCGGGCACTGAGCCCGCTGCTGCCCAGCGCCGAAGAATTCCAGTACACCCTGCGTGTGGTGTCCGAAATCACAGAGTCCAATGGGTCGTCCTCCATGGCGTCGGTCTGCGGCGGGTCGCTGTCCATGATGGATGCCGGGGTGCCCATCAAAGATCACGTCGCCGGGGTGGCCATGGGTCTGATCAAGGATGGCGGGAAGTTCGCGGTGCTGACCGATATCCTGGGCGATGAGGATCACCTGGGCGACATGGATTTCAAGGTCACCGGTACCGTGACGGGTGTCACCGCCCTGCAGATGGACATCAAAATCCAGGGGATCACCAAGGAAATCATGCAAGTGGCGCTGGCGCAGGCCCGTGAAGGCCGCCTGCATATTCTGGGCAAGATGCGTGAAGCCATCGACGGCTCGCGCCAGGAGCTGTCCACGTTCGCACCGCGCATGCTGAGCATCAAGATCAACCCCGAGAAGATCCGCGACGTCATCGGCAAGGGGGGCGCCACGATCCGTGCCCTGACCGAAGAAACCGGATGCCAGATCGATATCAGCGACGATGGCAGCATCACCATTGCCAGTGCAGACCTCGACAAGGCCCACGAGGCCGAGCGCCGCATCAAGGAACTGACCGCCGACGTCGAAGTTGGGCAGGAATACGAAGGCAGTGTCCAGCGTCTGCTCGATTTTGGCGCGATCGTGCAAGTGTTGCCCGGCCGCGATGGGCTGTTGCACATTTCCGAGATCGCCAATTACCGCATCGCCGACATCAACGACGTCCTGAAGGTCGGGCAGACCGTGCGCGTCAAGATCATCGAGGCCGATGATCGGGGGCGCCTGCGGCTTTCGGTCAAGGCGATCGGCGGGATCGAGGCCCAGGGGGGGCCAACCGGGCCAGGCGAAAAGTCCCAGAACGGCGCCGACTGATCACCTGCTTTGGCATGATCGGCCAGTGCCTGGGCAGATGCCCAGGCGGCTGGCCTGTGAAGGCCCCCCATGTCACCGGGATTCCGCGGCATGGGGGGCCTTCTGCAACAGGGGCGTAGGGCGTGGCGTAAAAACTTTATATACTACTGGGTCATGAACCAAATCATGAAAATGCCTGCTGTCGATCTGCCGTTGTCGTCGCGGCATATCGAGATCGTCCGCCGCGCAAAGCAGTCGGGTTTCGTGACCATCGAGGATCTGGCTGAACACCTCGACGTCACCAGCCAGACGGTGCGCCGGGACATCAATTATTTGTGCCAGCAGGGGCTCCTGACACGGTTTCATGGCGGTGCCGCCTATCGCTCCAGCATCGTCAATGTGCCATACGAGACGCGCCGGGACTCCTTCTCTCGCGAGAAGATGCTGATTGCACGGGCGGTCGCAGCAGAGATCAACGACGAGACCTCGGTATTCATCGACATTGGCACGACGGCCGAGGCCGTCGCCACGTTGCTGGCCAAGAAGCGCAACATGCGCGTGGTCACCAACAATCTCAATGTGGTGGACATCATGCGGGGCAGCGAAGGGGTCGAGATCACCGTGTGTGGTGGCGCCGTACGTCTGTCCGATAAGGCGCTTTCCGGAAACATCACGGCAGACTTCATTCGCCAGTTCAATCTGGATTATTCAATCCTGGGTGTGGTCGCGATCTCCAGGTCCGGGGACATCCTGGACTTTGCCCTCGAAGATGCACCGGTCACCCAGGCCATCCTCAATTGTGCGCGCAATGCCTATATCGTTGCGGATCACAGCAAGTTCGGACGCAGCGCGATGGTGAAGGTCGCCCATGCGTCTCAGGCCACGGCTGTCATCACCGACAGGCTCCCGGTCGATGGAGACTGGCGAAAAAGCCTGTCCGACAGCGAGACTCGTGTCATCGTCGCTACCGCCTGATCATTCTGGTGTCAATCCGAAGTAGTACGATGTTGCTCCACTTCGTTTGTTCATTTACAGTCACAAATGTTCGTTATCGAAAAAAATTGGCGTTGATTGTCAGTTAATGATCATAAAGACAATTATTTGACCAGCGCGCTTATCAAAAGGTGACATCATGAAGTGGGTGCGCACGCAAGCCTTGTCGGGCAGGCTGTTTGGTGGGGCATGGCTTAGCCTGGGGTCGGCCATCACTGCTGAAATCGCTGGCCGCGCAGGGTATGACTGGTTGCTGATCGATATGGAGCACGGCTGCGGCGATTATGGTGATCTGATGCGCCAGATGCAGGCGCTCAGTGCATCGAGCAGTGGGGTCATCGTGCGCGTCCCGAAAGCCGACCCCAGCGTGTTCAAGCGAGTCCTCGACATGGGCCCGGCAGGGCTGATGGTCCCGAACGTCTCCTCGGCGGACATGGCGGGCGAGGTGGTGCGCATGGCGCGCATCCGGCCTGGCGGGGACCGCGGTGTGGCACAGACCACACGGGCCAGCGGCTATGGGGCCGAGTATGAAGACTACATAGCCAGCGTCAATGGCGGCCTGCTTATCGTCACCCAGATCGAGTCGCGGCGGGCGGTCGACGAAATCGATGCCATTGCGGCCATAGACGGTGTCGATGTCCTTTTCGTGGGGCCGCTCGATCTGAGCATCGATCTCGGGGTGACACATGACAGCCCCGAGTATGCGGATGCCGTTCAGCGGGTCGCCCGGGCTGCCCGGCGGCATGGCAAGGTGGCTGGGGTACTGGTGCGCAATGAGCAGCAGGCGCACACCTATATCCAGCAGGGCTATTCATTCATCGCCATGGGTTCCGATCGCGGGCAAGTCATCAAGGGCATGCAGGAGAATGCCATGCTTTTTTCCAATTTGCGGGACTCGGTCCGTGAGGCCGGTTGACTGGCGGGCTGGACGTGAATGCGTTGACATTCCTCGCAATCGATCTGGGAACCCAGAGTCTGCGCATCAGTGCCCTGGAAAGCACGGGTCGGCGATCGTGGGCGTGGTCCCGTCCGGTCGACTCGACCATCCATGGCGATCTGTTCGAGCAGCGCCCCCGGCAATGGGCCGCCTGGCTGGACGAGGGGCTGAGAGAAGCCGGCCGCGCCGGGGTGCGGCCCGATGCCGTGGCCGTGGCCGCACCGCTGGCTGGTTTTGTCGCCATGGCAGCCGATGGCGAGGCCCTCACGGCTGCCGTTCTGTATCCCGACAAACGTAGCGCACCGTACCTGGCGGCGGTAGAGCAGGCGGCCGAGCGGCTCGATGGGTCCAACCCCTATGGCCTGCGTGCCTACGTGCCCGACCCAATCCCGCATTACCTGCGCATTCGCGAGTCCGAGCCGGACGTGTATGCGCGCATGGCCCATTTGCTGGATGCCACGGGGTGGTTGAACTGGTTCCTGACTGGCCAATACACGCTCAACGAGTATACGGCGCTGCGCCTCTATGATGAAAGGCTCCGGTCGGTACTGGGGGTGTCGGCGAAGGCTTTCGGGCAGGCGGTGAAGGTGGGGACCGTGATCGGGCAACTGCGTGCGGATTCCTGTCGACGCTGGGGCCTGCCTGCGGCGCCAGTGATCGCCGCCACCATCGACAGCAAGACGGCCTACCTGGGCAGTGGCATCGCGCAGCCGGGTGACGCCCTGGACATCTCCGGTACGGTGACCTCGTTCGGTGTCGTGGCCGGCCGGTGTGTAGTGGACGAGCAGAAAAGGGTGTATTCGGTGCCCTTCGGGCCCGATCATTATTTGCTCAGAGGGTCGACCGCAACCGCGGGTGGAACCTTGGAATGGGCCCGCAAAGAGCTGTTTGCCGATGAGTTCGAGTCTCTGGACACATTGGTGGCGGCAACGGCGGCTCACGAAAATAATCCAATCTTCCTGCCCTATCTGTCCGGCGAGCGCACGCCGCTGTGGAACCCCTATGCACAAGGCGCCTTGCTGGGCCTGACACTCGACATGAGCAGCAGGGCAAGGATGGCGCGTGCGGTCTACGAAGGCCTGGCCTATTCGCTGAAGCATATTGTTCACACCATGGATGAGGTCGGGGTCAAGGTCGATCGCGCTGTCGTCTCTGGCGGACTTGCACGAAATGATGTGCTGTGCCAGATCAAGGCCGACGTGCTCGGCATTCCACTGACGCGACTGACGGACCACGAACTGACGACCATAGGCTTGTGCGTGATTGCGGGCATGGCATTGGGTGTGTGGCCGGATCGGGCCAGCGCCTTGCGCACCTATGCGCAGGCCGGCCGGGTCTTCAGGGCCGATGCCGACGCCCATGCCGTGCACCAGCGGCTGTTCGGGCGCTACCTGCGCTATAGCCGGGCGTTGCGGGATACATTCGTCCCCGTGGGGCTGGAGGGGGCATGAACTACACCTTTCAGTTTCGCGAGATCAATCAGAACTGGGATCTGCTGCTGCAGGGTGTACAGACCACGCTGGAATTGTCGGCGATGGCCATGATCCTGGGTTTGTTGATCGCCATTACCAATGCCGCCTTGCGAATGACGCCGTACCGGACGGTGCATTTCCTCGTCGCGGCCTATGTCGAGGTGATCCGGAACACGCCGTTGCTCGTGCAGGGGTTCCTGATTTTCTTTGGCTTGCCCTGGCTGGGGCTGCGCCTGGACTCGGACGTGGCCGCCCTGATCGCCCTCACTGTGAACGTTGGCGCGTATACGACGGAAATCGTCCGGGCCGGGTTGGAATCGGTGTCGAAAGGGCAGATCGAGGCGGGGCAGGCCCTTGGGCTGACGCGCTGGCAGATCTTCCTGAAGGTCGAATTGTTCCAGGCCATCAGTGCCGTGTTCCCAGCCATCAGCAGCCAGTTCATCCTGCTGTTGTTGGCCTCGTCACTGATGTCGACCATCGGTGCCACCGAACTGACCGGTGCGGCCAACGATATCCAGTCTCGTACCTTCAGGAGCTTTGAAGTCTACATTGTCGCTACCGTGCTCTATTTCATCATGGCCATCGCCTTTTCCGGCTTGTTCTTCATCATCGAGAAAACAGTCTTCCAGGCCAGAAACTTGTCGAGAGGTCGTTCCTGATGCGCGGATTCGAGTGGCTCGATATTGCTTCACTGGTCCTTGCGCTGCGCTGGACAGTGTGGCTGTCCCTGTTGGGTGCCGTGGGCGGCGGGACGATTGGCCTGGTGATTGCATTGGGCCGCACTGCCAAGGGTCGCTTCCCCAGAATACTCAGTGCGATTTACATACGGATCTTCCAGAGCACACCGTTGCTCATGCAACTGTTCCTGGTGTATTTCGGGATCAGCATTCTCGGGGTGTCGGTGGACCCGCTGCTGGCAGCCACGCTCGCGCTGTCGTTGAACGCGGGCGCATTTTTGGGGGAAATCTGGCGTGGCTGCATCGAGTCGGTACCGCATGGCCAGGATGAAGCTGCACAAGCCCTGGGCTTGCGATCCTGGCAGCGCGCGGTCTTGGTGGTCCTGCCCCAGGCCGTCAAGATTGCGGTCGCGCCGACGGTCGTCTACCTGGTCCAGCTGATCAAGAACACCTCGCTGGCATCCATCATTGGTTTCGTCGAGTTGACCCGGACCGGACAGATCATCAATAACGCCACTTTTCAACCGTTTTTGGTGTTTTCCCTGGTGGCTGCCCTGTACTTCGTCGTTTGTTGGCCGATTTCCTGGTATAGCCGTCGGCTTGAAGTGAGATTGGCCAATAAGTAAGGCCATGCCGCCACCCATCGGATGGATGGGCGGCGGTTCGTGGACCCGGAGGCTTGATGGATTCAAGGACAAGCAGACGGGATTCAAATCTGGAGGAGAGAGAAATGAACTTTCAAACCATTCGAAAGGCCGTCACGGGCATTGCCCTCGTTCTGGGCATGACCCTGGTGGCACAGGCACAGGCCGAGGTCACCGTCAACGATATCGTCAACCGAGGCAAGCTCAGGGCGGGAATGCTGGTCGATCTGCCACCTTTTGGGGTCACGACGGCCGACGGGAAATATGAGGGCCTGGATGCGGACGTTGCGAAACTGATGGCGGACTACCTGGGTGTCGAACTCGAGATCGTCCCAGTGACCGGACCCAATCGGATCCCCTACCTGCTCACGAACAAAGTGGACGTGTTGACGGCGACGTTCGGCATCACGGCTGAACGGGCCAAGCAGGTGATGTTCTCCATTCCGTACAGCCAGCTCGAAATGATCGTGATGGGTCCCAAGAGCCTGAAGATGAGCTCGTACGAGGAAACAGCCGGGCACACGATTGCGACGCCGCGAGCCAGTACGTCCGATATCCCCCTGACCCAGCATGCGCCCAAGACGGCCAAGATCCTGCGACTGGATGACGATGCCACGGCAGCACAGGCGCTGTTGTCAGGGCAGGCTGATGCCTTGGGTACCAACCAGCTGATCCTGCAGCAGCTGGCCAAGGAAAACCCGAAAATGGAGCTGGAAAAAAAGTTCACCCTTGCCAGGCAGTTTCAGGGCGTGACCTTACGGCTGGATGATTACAATCTGTTGCAATGGACCAATACATTCATTTATGTGATCAAGAACAACGGCGAGCTGGATGCCGTGACCCAGAAATGGCTGGGTACGCCGCTGCCTGATCTGCCCACGTTCTGATCGGGAACGGGTTGCGGATCCCGTCTGTCATTTTTCATGGGAGGGTCGCAGCGTGAATGCCTGCGACCCCTCTCGTGCTGGGGGAAGAGCCTCATGATCGAGATCATTGGCCTGAACAAGTGGTTCGGAAGCTATCAGGCGTTGAAGGACATTCATCTTCAAGTGGCGGCAGGGGAACGGATCGTGATCTGCGGTCCGTCCGGTTCAGGCAAATCGACCTTGATTCGCTGCATAAACCGGCTCGAGACCTGGAAGGAAGGCAAGGTCGTGGTCGATGGCGTCGTCCTCACCGATGATCGGCGCGTCATCGATGGGGTGCGCAAGGACGTCGGCATGGTGTTCCAGCATTTCAACCTGTTTGCGCACCTGACCATTCTCCAGAACTGTATGCTGGCGCCGATGTGGGTCAAGAAGGTCTCGCGTCGGGAGGCGCACGACCTGGCCATGCATTATCTGGACAAGGTGCGCATCCCCGAGCAGGCGGCGAAATACCCCAGCCAGCTGTCGGGTGGCCAGCAGCAGCGCGTGGCCATTGCGCGGGCACTGTGCATGCAGCCGCGTGTCATGCTGTTCGATGAACCCACGTCGGCGCTCGATCCGGAAATGGTGAAAGAGGTGCTGGACACCATGGTCGGCCTGGCCATGGAGGGCATGACCATGTTGTGTGTTACGCATGAGATGGGCTTCGCAAGGCAGGTGGCGGATCGCGTGATCTTCATGGACAAGGGTGAAATCATAGAAATGGATGAACCGGGTCGCTTTTTCTCGGCGCCCGAGCATGACCGTACGCGAGAATTCCTGGGCAAGATTCTCCACTGACTTCCCCCGGGCAGCCGGCGTATTTGCCGCGTCCGTCGGGTGGCCGGACAGGGGCCTATGACCAGGTCCATATCAGGGGCATGCGTTGACAGACCCCGTCTGCTGTTCGATACTGAAAGTCATTCAAGGTCGGCGCAACCGCAGTGGTTGTGCGGCTTTGGCCGGCATCCGCCGGATCTGGCGCCCAGGATTTCATGATCCCGACGGGCATCCAGAGCGCCGGTAACCCGGCAATACGTATTTTGCGATTCAAAAAAATAACGCAAGAACGGAGACAACCCAAGCATGTATTCAACCGACATGCAGGCGGCCAGGGGCGACATGCCGATTCGCAATGGCCCCGGCAGGGGCAAACGCCTGGCCGAACAACGCCATCTCATCCAGGGGCAGGGGCGCTTCATCGATGATCTCGACCTGCCGGGGCTGGTGCACGTCGTCTTTGCCCGCAGCCCCCATGCGCGGGCTCGTATCCGGTCCATCGACGCTTCGGCCGCCCTCGCGCTGCCGGGCGTCCTGCGGGTGCTGACCGCCGCCGACCTGCAGGGCCGGGTCAGGCCGATCCGGGCCTTGCTGGATCCAGACGGTGCCTACCAGTATCGGCCATCCGACTGGCACCCCCTGCCGCCCGACGAGGCCCGTTACGTGGGCGAGACGGTGGCAGCCGTCGTGGCGGTCGATCGCTACGTGGCCGAAGATGCCGTAGAGCGGTTGGACATCGACTACGAACCGCTCAGGCCGGTGGCCCGGCTCGAGGCTGCGCTGGCGGCGGATGGGCCGCGGGTCCATGAAAACCTGCCCGACAACGTTCTGTTCCATGTACGCCATGGCGCGCCAGCCGATGATCCCTGTTTCAGCGATCCCAACCTCATTTGCGTCAGTGGCCGTTTCGAGCACCCGAGGGTCGCGGGGCTCGCCATGGAAAACAACGGGGTGGTGGCTGATTATGACCCGGCCAGTGGCGAGCTCACGGTCTGGAGCTCCACGCAGATTCCCCACCTGATTCGCGACGGGCTCAGCCATTGTCTCGATATGCCCGCCGCCCGGTTGCGGGTGATTGCGCCTCAGGTGGGCGGGGCGTTTGGCATCAAGATGCAGCTTTATCCGGAAGAAATCCTCGTGGCCTTCCTGGCGCGCGAACTGGGGTGTCCGGTCAAGTGGATCCAGGATCGCATGGAAAACCTGATGGCCGCGACGCAGGCGCGCGATGCGGTCGTAGAGGCCGTTCTGGTGGCGCATCCGGATGGCCGGCTGGCTGGGTTGCGTGCCCAGGCGTGGTGCGACGTCGGGGCCTACTCCTGTTTTCCGCTCACGTGCGCGCTGGATGCACATACCATCGGGGCTGGCCTGCCAGGTCCTTACCGCCTGCCTTTGCTCAGTTATGAAGCCATGGCGGTGGCCACCAACAAAGTGCCGCATGGCGCCTATCGGGGCGTGGGCGTGCCGATCGGACCCTTGGTGACCGAAGGCCTGCTCGACCAGCTCGCGGCGCAGCTGGGGATGGATCCGCTCGAATTGCGTCGCAAGAACCTGATCACGCCCGACCAGTTCCCGTTTCAAAGTGCATCGGGCGGGCGTTACGACAGCGGCGACTATCCCGCCTTGCTCGACCTTGCCCTGCGGCATGCCGGCTATGCCCAGTGGCGCGAGCAACAGCGTCAGGCCGCTCTCGAAGGGCGCCGATTGGGGATCGGCCTGGCCTGCTTCGTCGAAACGACGGGCATGAATCGCAACACGTATCGCAACCGCGGCATGGTGCACAGCCCGGGCTTCGATAGCGCGATCCTTCGGGTCGATCCGGGTGGCACGCTCGAGGTTGCCGTCAGCACGCCATCGCAGGGCCAGACGCAGGCCACGGCGTTCAGCTATTTGTTACAGGATGCCCTGGGGGTGTCCCCGGATCGGATTCACGTGACTCTGGGGGATACCGCGCGTACGCCCTACGGTACGGGCACCTATGCCAGCCGCGGCATGGTGAGTGGCGGCGGCGCGGTCCTGAGTGCGGCCCGGAAGCTCCAGGACCGGCTGGTTCAGGTGGCCGCGCTGTACTGGGGCGTGCCCGACGACACCCTGCACTATCAGAACGGCACCGTCCGGCGCCTCGATGGTTCGGGGCCGGCACTCGGCTTTGCCGACCTCGCCCGGATCGCCCACACGCCGGCCCTGATGATCCCCAAAGGCGGTGAGCCCGGCCTCGAGGTGCACAGTTTCTACGATCCGCCGGTGGCGCCCGTGTCGTTTTCCGTGCACCTGGTGCTTGCCGAAGTCGATCCCGCCCTGGGCAAGGTGGCGCTGTTGCGCTACGTGGTCGGCGAGGATTGCGGTCCGATGGTCAATCAAGACGCCGTCGAAGGGCAGGTGCGCGGCGGCGTGGCCCAGGGCATCGGCACGGCCCTGCTCGAAGAAATCAGCTATGACCCAGATGGCCAGTTGCTTACCGCCACGCTGGCCGACTACCTGATCCCGTCCAGCTGCGACATCCCGGCTATCGAAATCGTGCACCAAAGTACGCCGTCGCCCTTCACCGAAGGGGGGCTCAAGGGGGTGGGCGAAAGCGGTATCATCGGGGCGCCGGCGGCCGTACTCGCGGCAGTACGCGATGCGTTGGGCTGCCACCCGCATGAACAGCGCCTGCCGCTGACCCCCGACCGCATCCGTATGCTCGCCCAACAGAAGGAAATGGCATGAGTCCGTTGCAAGAAGAATTCAAGGTGATCGGCCAGTCGATCGAGCGGCGGCCCGAATTGTCCCGGTTTCTGCGGGGCCAGGGGTGTTTCGTGGACGACGTGTCCCTGCCGGGCATGCTGCATGCCGTCGTCGTGCGCAGTACCCACGCCCATGCCCATATCCGGCGCATCGATACGGCCGCGGCACGCGCCCTCGACGGCGTCGTGGCCATCTTCGGGCCGGATGCCATGCAGGCCGCGCGCTGCCGGATACCAGTGCGCCTGAACCCCTACAGCTCGCTGGACCCTTTTCTTCAGCCGCCGCTGGCGTGCGCCCGGGTGCGTTACGTGGGCGAACCCGTGTTGCTGGTGGTGGCAACCAGCCGCTATCTGGCCGAAGATGCCGTCGCGCACATCGAGATCGACTACGACCCGTTGCCGGCCGTCACCGATGCCGAAGCCGATTCCATGCCGGCGCTGCTGTACGACGCCTTCGAGGGCAACGTGGCCAGCGCGTTCAGCGGCGGGTTCGGTGACCTGGACGCCGCCTTCGCCGAAGCCGACGAGGTCTTCGAACTCTCCTTTCACACCGGTCGGCAGAGTGCCGTTCCGATCGAAACCCGGGGTCTGGTGGCCCACTGGGACGCCGGTCGCGAGCGGTTGGATGTCTGGGGGCCGACCAAGGTGACCCATTTCAACCGCTCGGTACTGGCGGATCTCCTGTCAATGGCCGAGAGCCGGATTCATTTTCATGAGCCCGATGTCGGCGGCGGGTTTGGGGCGCGCGGCGAATTCTATCCGGAAGACGTGCTCATCCCCATGGCGGCCATCCAGCTGGGCCGGCCCGTCAAATGGATTGAAGACCGCATGGAGCACCTGATGGCCATCAACCACTCGCGCCAGCAAGCCTACCGCATGAAGGCCGGTGTCATGCGCGACGGCCGCCTTTGCGGTATTCAGGTGGATCTGGTGAACGACATGGGCGCTTATATGCGCACCCACGGCATCATCGTGCCCGAGATGTCCGCAGGTTATTTTCCTGGCCCCTATCAATGGGGGGCCTACCGCTTCAATGTCCGTTGCATCATGACCAACAAGACCCCGACGGGTACCTACCGTGGGCCCGGGCGCTACGAATGCAACACAGTGCGCGAGCGCGTGCTCGACGTCATTGCACGCCGCCTGGGCATGGACCCGGTCGAACTGCGCCGGCGCAATCTGATCCAGCCCGGGCAGATGCCCTATCCGCTGGGCACGCGTGCGCTGGGCGAAGACGTGGTCTACGACAGCGGCGATTATCCCGCCGTGCTGCAGCATGCGCTCGAGCTTTCCGGGTATGACGCCCGGCGTCGGGCATTGAAGAGCGAGCCGCCACAGGGGCGGGTGCGGCGCGGGCTGGGGATTGGCTGCTTTGTCGAAAAGACCGGCAAGGGCCCCTTCGAGGGCGCGCGCCTGGTGCTGGCGCCTGATGGCACGCTCGAGGTGGCCACGGGGGGCGCCAGTCTGGGGCAGGGCATCGAAACCAGCCTGGCCCAGATCGCGGCCGAAGTCCTGGCGCTCGATCCGCGAGACGTCGTCGTGCGCCACGGCGATACAGATCTCATCCAGTATGGCGTGGGCAGCTTTGCCAGCCGCACCACGGTCATGGCGGGCAACGCCTGCTTCAGCGCCGCCCATGCGCTGAAGGCGCGGATTCTCCAGGTGGCCGCCGACCTGCTGCAACTCGCGCCCGAAGCGCTGCAGTTGCGGGATGCGGCCGTGCATGCCCCGGATGGCCGGTCCAGGCCTCTGTCCGAGGTTGCCGCCCAGGCCGGGCCGCGCTATGGTCGCCCGGCGCTCGAAGTCACAGACTACTTTCGTTGCGACCATATGGTGTATGCCTGCGGGGCCGTCGTGGCCGAGGTTCTGGTCGATCTGGACACCTGCAAGGTCTCGCCCCAGCATGTGTGGGTGGCCTATGATGCGGGCACCGTGATCAATCCGGCGATCGTGGCCGGGCAGGTGGAAGGGGGGGCAGTTCAGGCCATTGGCGGGGCGCTGCTCGAAGAGTTCTTCTACGACGACAGCGGCCAGCTCATGACGGGGTCCTTCATGGATTATCTGTTGCCGGTGGCCGATGACGTCGGGCAACTGCACCATGTCAACGTGGATCGCAGTCCGTCGCCGTTGAATCCCCTGGGTGTCAAGGGGGTGGGAGAGCTCGGTGTCGTGGGCACTGGCGCGGCGATTGCCAATGCCGTGGCCGATGCACTGGCCGACAGCGGCGACCGGGTCGACCACATCCCCATGTCGCCGCAGCGGATCTGGGGCTGGCTGCAGGCCGCCGGCGAGCTGGATCGTACACAGACGGCCACAACAAGTCATTGAAATCAGGTGATCGAGCCATGAAACCTGCAGCATTTGAATATTTTCGCCCCGATACGGTCGATGAGGTCCTCGAACTGCTCGAGCGCCACGAGATGGACGCCAAGATCATCGCCGGCGGGCAGACCCTGGGGCCTTTGCTCAACATGCGGCTGGCCGTGCCCGGCGTGCTGGTCGACATCAATCACGTGGCCGAGCTCGGCTACCGGCGTACGCAGCCCGATGGCGGCCTGGCGATTGGTGCCCTGACCCGGCAAAGCACGCTGGAAGACGACACCTCCCTCAAGGCCAGCCAGCCTCTGGTGCACGAGGCCATCCCCCATATTGCGCACCGCGCGATCCGCAATCGTGGCACCGTGGCCGGCAGCCTGTCGCATGCGGATCCGGCCGCCGAATGGACGGGGCTCGTCACGGCGCTGGATGCCGATCTGGTGCTCAAAGGCCCCCGGTCCGCAGAGCGGGTGCTCAAGCCGGCCGACTTCTTTCAGGGGATTCTCACCACGGCGATCGAACCGGTCGAATTGCTGGCAGAAATCAGGCTGCCCGCCTGGCCCGACGGGGCCGGCTGGTCATTCATGGAAGTCAATCGGCGCCATGGCGATTTCGCACTCGCTGGCGTGCTGGTGCGCCTGGGCGTGGATGCCGCAGGGCGGATGCAGGACCCGCGCATGGCCCTGATCGGCATGAGCGACCGGCCCGTGCGTGCGCTCGAGGCCGAGCAGGTTCTCCGGGGGGCGCAACCCGAAGATGCCTGTTTTTCCGAGGCGGTCGACGTCATGTGCCGGCATCTGGATCCCATGGACGACCTGCATGCGTCGGCAGGCTACCGCCTGCAGGCGGCCTCGACGCTGATGCGCCGTGCGCTGAACCAGGCCCGCTCTCGAATCGGTACGAACGCCTGATCTCTTAGGATATTCGCGATGGAACACAAGCTGCATACGATACGCGTGATGGTCAATGGCACGGAGTACGTCCGTGACGTCGAACCCCGCCTGACGCTGGCAGACTTCCTGCGCCATGAACTCGGCCTGACCGGCACCCACGTCGGCTGCGAGCATGGCGTATGCGGGGCCTGCACCATCCTGCTCGACGGGGCGCCTGCGCGCTCGTGCATCACATTCGCCGTTCAGATGGACGGCCACGAGATCCGCACGGTCGAAGGCTACGCCCAGGGCGAGACGCTGCATCCCGTACAGGATGCCTTCTGGGAGCACAACGCCTTGCAGTGCGGGTTCTGCACGCCGGGCATGCTGGCCTCGGCCATCGATCTGCTCGAGCGCAATCCCGACCCGTCCGAACAAGAGATCCGCGAGACGCTGTCGGGCAATCTGTGCCGGTGCACCGGGTATCAGTCCATCGTTCAGGCGGTCCAGGTGGCCGCGGCCCGAATGCGGGCCGCGGCGGCCGGGGCGGACCAGCCGGGATCGGCTTCATAGGTAACCCGCCCGCTTGCGGCCATCGGCGCCAGTGGGCAGACTTTCGTATTGCACATGTAAAAGGAATCGACATGCCGACCATCAAGGCCACTGACGGAACTCATCTCTACTACGAAGAAGCCGGTACCGGCACACCGGTCGTGTTCGTACACGAGTTCGCGGGCGATCATCGCACCTGGGAGCCGCAAGTGCGGCATTTGTCGCGGGCGCATCGCTGCATCGTCTTCAGTGCGCGGGGGTATCCGCCGTCGGACGTGCCGACGGACCCCTCGCGCTATAGCCAGGCTATCGCCGTGACGGACGTGCTGGCGGTCATGGATGCACTGGGCGTGCGCAAGGCGCACGTGGTGGGGCATTCCATGGGGGCCTACACGGCGCTGAATCTGGGGCAGCTGCACCCCGATCGGTGCCTGTCGGTCACGGCGGCGGGGTGTGGCTGGGGGTCGGATCCCGATGACTTGGCGCGCGCGCCCGAGATCTGTGAATCCATTGCCGCCATGTTTCGTGACGAACCCATTGCCGTGGCGGCCGAAAAATACGCGCATGCCGACATGCGCCTCACGTTCAAGGCCAAAGATCCGCGCGGCTTTGCCGAGTTCACGGCCATGCTGGCCGAGCACTCCGGCGAAGGCAGTGCTCTGACCATGCTCAATGTGCAGCTCAAGCGGCCTACCTTGCAAGAAATGGAAACCGGTCTGAAAGCCTTTCGGGTGCCCCTGCTGGTGATCGTGGGCGACAGCGACTATCCCTGCCTCCAGGGCAGCCTGTATCTGAAACGCGTCGTACCCACGTCCGCCTTGCTGATGGTGCCACGGGCGGGGCACACGATCACGATGGAGGAACCCTGCGTCGTCAATCAGGCGCTTGAATCCCTGTTCCGGGATACCGAAACAGGGGTCTGGAAGGTGCGGCCGGCGGATGCGGCGGCCTGACCCGGACCTGCAGTGCCAAGTCGGACACCGGCCGGGTGTCCGGAATCTATCTGGAATCAAAGGAGCTCGACATGGATTTGCAGTTGAACGGAAAAACAGCGGTGGTCACGGGTGGCAGCCAGGGGATTGGCAAGGCGATTGCCATGGCGCTGGCCAGGGAAGGGGTGGACGTCGCCATCTGTTCCCGTGGCAAAGAGCTGCTCGAGGCGGCTGCACAAGAAATCGCCGCGGCCACCGGGCGCAAGATCCTGCCGTATGTGGTCGACCTGACACAGTCCGGCGAGGTCGAGTCGTTCATCCGGCAGGCGGCCGAGGATCTCGGCCGCATCGACATTCTGGTCAACAATGCGGGTTCGGCGCCTGGCGGTATCATCGAGACCCTCACCGAGGCCGATTGGGCCCAATCGCTGCAGCTGAAGTTCATGGGTTACGTGCGTTGCCTGCGCCATGTCCTGCCCCTCATGAAAAAGCAGGGCGGCGGGCGTGTCGTCAATCTGATCGGCAACGATGGCGTCAAGCCGTCTTATTGGGAAATCGCCCCGGGTGCTGCAAATGCGGCCGGCCAGAACCTCACCTTGTCGCTGTCGGGCCAATACGGCAAGGACGGCATCAGCTTTGTCGCGGTCAACCCCGGCCCGGTCAACACCGAGCGCTGGGACGGCCTGGTGCGCGCGATGTCGCGCGACATGGGCCTGAGCTATGAAGAGGCCGATCAACTGGCGCCGGCATCCATTCCCATGGGCCGCATCGCCGAGCCATCCGAAGTCGCCAACCTGGTCGTGATGTTGGCCTCGCCGCTGATGCACTATGTCAATGGCACCATGATCGAGATCGACGGCGGCCAGCAAAAGCCGCTCATGGACCGCGCGCGCGACCGCTGAAGCGGCTTCCGATCCAGGTCGCGGACCCTGCGCACAATTCCCATGGCTGCTTCGATTGCCGATGCCGAAACAAAACGCCTGCTGATGGCTGACGCGTGGCATGCCTTCGTGCAGGTCCGGCCGGATCCGCGCGGGCCGTCCGAAGGGCCGCTGGCCGGTGTGCGCCTGGTCGTCAAGGACAACATCCAGGTTCAGGGCATGGCCTATGCTGCAGGCCAGCCCCTGTATGCCGAGCGGCAGGGCCAGCATACGGCTTCCACCGTCCAGCGGCTGCGGGCCGCGGGTGCGCGGCTGCTGGGCATGACCCGCACCGATGCGGGCGGCTTCGGGGTGACCACGCCCGAGGTCGACAATCCGCGATTGCCTGGACACATTGCTGGCGGCTCCAGTGGCGGTGGGGCGGCCGCCCTGGCGGCGGGGCTGGCCGACCTGGCCCTTTGTACGGATACCGGCGGCAGTGCGCGCATCCCGGCCGCCTGTTGCGGGGTATTTGGCTACAAGCCCACGCATGGCCTGTTCCCGACCGATGGGGTATGGCCGTTGGCGCCGGTATTCGACGATGTCGGGTTGATGGCCAACCGCCTGGATCTCCTCGAGCAGGCCGCTTGCGTGCTGGGGGCGCCCGTCGCGCCTGAAGCAAACGGGCCCGAAGCAAACGTCCGGGCACACGCAGCCAACATTCAGACGCAGGCCACCGGAATCCGGGTACAGGCCACGGGCGGGCGGCCCGGCATCTTGCGGATCGGCGTCGATGCGCAGCGGGCGCAGGCCTATGCCGCTGGCGTGCGCGACGATTTCCTTGCTATGCTGCAGCGCTTGGGTATGCACGAGCAACTGGAGATCGTCGCGATTTCTCTTCCGGACAGGGTCCAGGTACACGAGGCGCATGGTACGCTGGTCCTCGACCAGGCACGCGCGATCTACGCACCGGTGTGGCCACAGCACAAAGATGGGCTGGCTCGCGCAGCGCAAAAGGCGCTGGCTGTGGCCGATACGTTGGCGCCCGACCACGTGGCCCGTATGCGGGGCGTGCTCGATCGCACCCGGTCGGCTGTGGAACGGTTGTTCGATCGGGTCGATGTCGTGCTGACACCCACTTTGATGGGGCCGGTGCCGCGTGTCGATCAGGCCAAGGTGTGCATGGGGGGCCGGCAAACGCCGGTTCTGGTGGCCCTGACTTCAGAGCCCTGTCTGGCCAACATGACCGGATGCCCCGCTGTGGTGTTGCCGCAGCCGGGCGATCCACCCGTGCTGCGCAGCTGGCAGTTGATGGCCCGGGCCGGGGGGGATGCCCTATTGTTTGCGGCTGCCCGTCAATTGCACTCGATCGTGTTGGATGAGGAATGAAGAATATGTCGATACCCACTGCCTGTACGGCCCTGGGGCAGATCAGGGTCCTGGATTTTTCCCGGGTGCGCGCCGGGCCGACATGCGTGCGCATGCTGGCCGACTTCGGTGCCGACGTCATTCGCATCGAGCCCCCGGCCGACACCGATCCGAATGCCACCATGTTTGCCGAAGACCGGTGCGGGGGCGATTTCCAGAACCTGAACCGCAATAAACGCTCGATGACGCTGAACCTCAAGGCGCCCGAAGCCCGCGGCCTCGTGCATCGTCTGGTCGAGCAGGCCGACGTGGTGGTGGAAAACTGGCGGCCAGACGTCAAGCAGCGGCTGGGGCTGGATTATGAAACCCTCTCGGCCATCAATCCGCGCATCATTCTGGCCAGCATTTCGGGTTTTGGGCAGACAGGGCCCTATGTGAAAAGGCCGGCATTCGACCAGATCATCCAGGGCATGGGCGGGCTGATGTCGGTGACGGGCTTGCCCGGTCAGGGGCCCGTGCGCGCGGGGATGGCCGTGGCGGATTCCAGCAGCGGCATCTACACGGCGGTCGGCATTCTGGTGGCACTGATCGAGCGCGCCCAGTCAGGGCGCGGTCAGTGGGTGCAGACTTCGCTGCTGCATGCCCTGATCGCGATGATGGATTTTCAGATTGCCCGTTACCTGAATGACGACGAAGTCCCCGGGCAGGCCGGCAACAGCCATCCGACGTCCAGTCCGATGGGCTTGTTCCGGGCTCGGGATGGGCACTTGAACATCGGGGTATCCGGGCCTGGGATGTGGGAAAAATTCTGCCAGGTGATGGGCAGGCCGCAATGGCTCGAAGACCCGCGCTTCACCACCACAGAGCTGCGGGTCCGTCACCGTGACGCGCTCGATTCGATGGTCCAGGACGTCTTGTCGACCGACACGGTGGCCCATTGGGTCGAACGGCTCACCGGCGGCGGGGTGCCCGCCGGGCCGGTCTATTCCGTGCCGCAGCTGCTCGAGGATGCGCAGGTCCGGCACGCGCGCGTCAGTACCTCGGTGCGCGTAGAAGGCTGCGAAAAGCCGCGACATTACGTGACCCAGCCCGTGCTGCTCAGTCGAACACCGGCCCAGGTGGTGACGGGCGGGCCCATGCTGGGGGGGAGTACCCGGGATATCCTTGCTCAGCTGGGCTGCTCTGCGGCCGAAATGGACTTGTGGGCATCCAAGGGGGTGATCTGATGGGCCATTCAAGTCCGCATGCCACCCACCCGGCGCCCTCCGCGCAAGAGGGTACGGTCACCGCCGTACAAGAAGGCGGCATCCTGCGCATCACCCTGTCCAATCCGGCGCGTCACAATGCCATGTCCAGTGCCATGTGGCGCCAGTTGCAGGTGCTGGTGCAGGCGGCCAGCCAGAACGACCAGCTTCGTGTGCTGGCGATCTCCGGTGCCGGCGAGAAGGCCTTTTGTTCAGGGGCCGACATCTCCGAATTTGCTGGCCAGGAAGACGAACAGCGCTGGATGGCCGCTTTCAATCAGGCGATCTTCGACGCACAGCAGGCGTTGATCGAGTGCCCGCATCCCTCGGTGGCGCTCATTCGCGGCATTTGCATGGGGGGCGGGATGGGCCTGGCCCTGGCCTGCGACTTGCGTTACTGCGCTGCCGAGTCCCGTTTCCGCATGCCGGCGGGGCGCATGGGGCTGGGCTACGACCACCGCGGCCTGGCGCGATTCGTCGACGTCCTGGGCTTGGCCCGGGCCAGCGAGCTATTCTTCACCTCCCAGTTGGTCGACGGTGAGCGGGCCGAGCAGGTGGGGCTGGTGCAAGGTGTTTTTCCCGATGCGCGGTTCCTGTCATCCGCCGAAGATTTGCTGGCGGCCATCGCCACGTCCGCACCGCTGACATTGCGGGCCGCCAAACTGGGCCTGCGCCGTGCCCTCGGGCAGCCCGGTGGGCCCACAGAGGCTCAGGCGCATGAGGCCATGGCGCGCTGTTTTCTAAGCAAAGATTATCAGGAAGGCCAACGCGCCTTTCGTGAAAAGCGCGCCCCGCGGTTCGAAGGCACGTAAGACATGATTCAATCCAGAGCAACACCCTGCAGCAATCACCAAGGAGCAAGCATCATGAAAAATCCAGGTCTATCCGTCGTCAAGGGGGTCGTGGCCGCGGCACTCATGGCATTGTCCATGCAGGCGGGCGCGGCCGATACCCTGAAAATCGGGGAATTCAACAGCTACAAGACCCAGGCAGCCTTCCTCGAGCCTTATAAGCAGGCCATGGAGCTGGCGGTCGAGGAAATCAACAAAGAAGGTGGCATCAACGGCAAGCAGGTGGAGCTGGTGATCCGCGATGACAACTCGAATACGGGGGACGCCGTGCGCGCCGTGGGCGAGTTGCTGACCAGTGACAAGGTCGATGTGCTGATGGGCGGCTTCCTGTCCAATGTGGGCCTGGCGGTGGCCGATTACGCCGGGCACAAGAAGATCTTCTATCTGGCGGGCGAGCCATTGACCGATGCCATCACCTGGAGCCAAGGCAACCCGTATACGTTCCGCCTGCGTGCTTCGACCTACATGCAGGCAGCCATGTTGGTTGAAGAAGCCCTGAAAATGAACAAGAAGCGTTGGGCGCTGGTCTATCCCAACTACGAGTACGGGCAGTCTGCCATCCGGACCTTCAAAGAGCTCATGAAGGCGCGTCAGCCGGACATCGAATTCGTGGCCGAGATCGCCACGCCGCTGGGCAAGGTGGATGCTTCCAACGTGGTGCAGGCGTTGGCCGATGCCAAACCGGATGCGCTGTTCAATGTGCTTTTCGCGGCCGATCTGGCCAAGTTCGTACGCGCGGGCTCACAGCGCAATTTCTTTGATGGCCTGGCTGTCGTCAGCCTGCTGAGCGGCGAACCCGAATATCTGGATCCCCTGGGCGAAGAAACACCGGTCGGCTGGGTGGTGACCGGTTATCCCTGGTATGGCATCGATACGCCGGAACACAATGCCTTCCTGAAAGCCTACCAGGACAAGTTCAACGACTACCCCCGGCTGGGCTCCATCGTTGGCTATACGTCCATCAAGTCCCTGGCCGAAGGCATCAAAAAAGCGGGCTCCACGGATACCGATGCGCTCGTGAAGGCTTTCGAGGGTCTGGAACTGATGTCGCCCTTCGGGCCCATCACCTACCGCGCCAGTGATCACCAGGCCACCATCGGTGCTTACGTCGGCAAGCTCGGCATCAAGGACGGCAAGGGCATCATGGTCGATTTCCACTATGTGGATGGGGCGGATGTGCTGCCCAGCGACGAAGAAGTGGCCAAGCTGCGCCCGGCCCGTTGATGGTCCGTTCCTGACAACTGTTTCGTCCTGCTGCCGGCCTTGGCCTGCAGCAGGGTCGTCGTTGCTGCGGAGCGCGCAATCGTGACCAGCTTTCTCGTCCAGCTTCTTAATGGTTTAGCCGAGGCATCTTCATTGTTCATGGTGGCGGCCGGGTTGTCCCTGATTTTCGGGGTGACCCGGATCGTGAACTTTGCCCATGGCTCGCTGTACATGCTGGGCCTGTACGTCGCGTATACGCTGGTCCAGGTGATGGGCCATTCCGGATGGGGATTCTGGGTGGCCCTGTTGCTGGCGGGGGGGGTGATCGGCGGGTTGGGCGCATTGATCGAAGTCCTGTTGCTGCGGCGCATTTACCAGTCTCCCGAGCTGTTTCAGTTGCTGGCGACCTTCGCCCTGGTTTTGATTTTCAACGATATGGCTCTGTGGCTGTGGGGCGCCGAGGATCTCCTGGGGCCGCGCGCACCCGGCCTGGAGGGGGCCGTCCAGGTCTTTGAATACTACATTCCCAGCTACGATATCTTCCTGATGTTCCTGGGCCCGCTGGTGCTGGTGCTGCTGTGGCTGCTGCTGACGCGAACGCGCTGGGGCACGTTCGTGCGGGCGGCCACCCAGGACCGCGAGATGTTGGGCGCCCTGGGCATCAACCAGGCCTTGCTGTTCACGTCGGTGTTTGCTTTGGGCGCCTTTCTCGCCGGTCTGGGCGGGGCTTTTCAGATTCCGCGTACGCCGGCGAATCTCGCGGTCGATGTGTCGGTGGTGGTGGATGCCTTCGTGATCGTCGTGGTCGGTGGCATGGGGTCGATCCCGGGCGCGTACGTCGCCGCCCTGATCATCGCCGAACTCAAGGCGATTTGCGTCGCGCTCGGGACCGTCACTTTCCTGGGGGTCGATTTTGCGTTCCCCAAACTGACGCTGGTGGTCGAGTTCATCTTCATGGCACTGGTGCTCATCGTGCGGCCCTGGGGTTTATTTGGGCGCCCTCAGGGCGGGGTGTCGCGCAGCGAACCGATCGACAGCCCCCTTCGGGCGGCCCCGAGGGGGGTGCGGCTGTTGCTGGCTGCCGTGGTGGCGCTGGTGTGGCTGGCGCCTCTGGGGCTGTCGTCGCATCCCTACCTGTCGTTGATCATCCTCGATGTGGCCATTGCCGCATTGTTCGCCCTGAGCCTGCATTTCATGATGGGGCCCGGCGGCATGGTGTCGTTCGGGCATGCCGCCTTTTACGGCTTGGGCGCTTACGCAGCCGCGCTTTTGCTGAAGCTGGCGGGGTTGCCGATGGTCTGGTCCATCCTGCTTGCGCCCGTGATCGCCGGCCTGGGTGCACTGATCATAGGCTGGTTTTGCGTGCGCCTCTCGGGCGTGTACCTGGCCATGTTGACGCTCGCGGCCGCGCAGATTATTTGGTCCATCGTGTATCAGTGGGATGACCTGACAGGGGGGTCCAATGGCATTTTGGGCCTGTGGCCGCCACAATGGCTGGATGGGACGGCCTACTATTATCTCGCGACCGTCCTGGTGGTCGCTTCGGCGATCCTCATGCGGCGCATCCTGTTCTCTCCCTTTGGCTGGGCCATGCGGGCTTGCCGGGATTCCGCGCTGCGGGCCGAGGTGCTGAGCATCGATGTCAAGCGGGTGCAGTGGGCGGCTTTTGTGCTGGCGGGCGTTTTTGCCGGGTTGGCGGGGGCACTGTTTGCATTCTCCAAGGGCAGCATCGACCCGGATGCCGCAGGCATCACCCAATCGGTTGACGCCCTGGTGATGGTGCTGCTGGGGGGCGTTCAGACCCTCAGCGGCCCCCTGGTGGGCGCGGGGGTGTTTCACGTACTTGAAGATTATTTCATGGGCGCCACCCGGTACTGGCACGCCTGGTTCGGCGGTGTGATTCTGCTGCTGGTGCTCGTGGCGCCCGACGGCGTGGTCGGGTTGATGCAGAATCTGCGCCATCGGTGGCGGTCCTGAGGCTGGCGGAGAGACACGATGAATTTGCTTGAGGTCAGAAACCTCTCCAAGAGCTACGGGGGATTCCGGGCGGTCAGCAACGTGAGCTTCGACGTCTGCGAAGGCGAGCTGTTGGCCTTGATCGGACCCAATGGCGCCGGCAAGACCACGACGTTCAACATGATCAATGGCCAGCTGCGACCCAGTTCGGGATCCATCACGCTCATGGGAACGCGGGTCGAGCATTGGGGGCCCCGCCGGATTGCCCGGCTGGGCGTTTCGCGCACTTTTCAGATCGCCGAAACGTTCTCGTCCATGCTGGTCGTGGAAAACGTCCAAATGGCGCTGCTGGCATATCACCGGGAGATCTATTCTTTTTTCCGGAAGGCGGCGGCGCAGTACCGCCGGCAGGCCATGGATCTGTTGCAGCAGGTCGGCATGGCAGAGCAGGCCGAGCGCCCGTGCAGTGAACTGGCCTATGGCGATGTCAAGCGCGTCGAGTTGGCGATGGCGCTGGCCAACGAACCCCGGTTGCTGCTCATGGATGAACCGACGGCCGGCATGGCGCCCAAAGAGCGCAATGAACTCATGGCTCTCACCAAAGATCTGGTGGTGCAGCGCAAACTGGGCGTCTTGTTCACGGAGCACAGCATGGACGTGGTGTTCGCCTATTCTGACCGGATGATCGTTCTGGCGCGGGGCGAACTGGTGGCCGAAGGGGATGTGGACACCATCCGAAATCATCCTGGCGTGCGTGAAGTGTATTTCGGAGGCACGCTCGAGCAGGGCCCTGCGGCGTGAACCGGGCAAATCAGGAGAACGGGATGGCTCGAGAGGTGCTGCTGGAAGTGATCGCCTTGAACGCCTGGTACGGCAAGGCCCAGATTCTTTATGACGTCGACGTGGACGTGTACCGGGGCGAGGTCGTGGCACTGATGGGCCGGAACGGGGCGGGCAAGTCCACCACCCTGAAATCCATCATGGGCATGCTCGAAAAAAAACGTGGGCAGGTGCGGTTCATCGGCCAGGACATCAGCCGCCTGCGTCCCTATGAAATCGCCCGGCGCGGGCTGGGCTTTGTGCCCGAAGACCGGCGCATCTTCACCGACCTGACCGTCGAACAGAATCTGGACATCGGTCGCCAGCCGCCGCGCGTCTGGCCTGATGGTGAAGCGGCGTCCAACTGGACACCCGACATGCTCTATGCCTTGTTTCCCAACCTGGATCGCATGCGGCAGCGGCTGGGCGGGCAGATGAGTGGCGGCGAACAGCAAATGCTGACGGTCGGCCGCACCCTGATGGGCAACCCTTTGCTGGTGCTGCTCGACGAACCCACCGAGGGCGTGGCGCCCATCATCGTCGAGCAGATGGCCCAGGCCGTCATGAAGCTCAAGACGCAGGGGGTCAGCATCTTGCTGTCGGAACAGAACCTGCACTTCGCCCGCGCGGTCGCGGATCGTGCCTACGTGCTAGAAAAAGGGCAGATTCTCTTTCGCGGTTCGATGCAGGAACTGGTCGACAACGAAGCGGTGCGGCGCGAATACCTGTCGATCTGACTATGGCGCAGCGGTGAGCACGATTTTCCCGATCTGTTCGCCCGCATCCATCATGGCGTGTGCCTGTGCGGCTTCGTGCAGCGGGAAAGTCGCATGAATCACCGGACGCAAGCGCCCGGCCTCGATCAGTGGCCATACTTGTTCACGCAGCGCCCGGGCGATCGCGGCTTTCACCGCAACCGGGCGAGCGCGCAGCGTAGAGCCCGTGACGGTCAGGCGGCGCACCATGACTTGGCCGCAGTTTAGGGTGCCCTGGGTACCACCCAGCAGGGCGATGATGACCAGGCGCCCGTCATCGGCCAGGATCCGGATGTTGCGTTCGAGATAGTCGCCAGCCACCATGTCGAGGATGACGTCCACCCCCCGGTTGTTCGTCAGTGCGCGGATTTCCTGAACGAAATCCTGCGCGCGATAGTTGATGCCCCGGGTGCAGCCCATGGCTTCGATCGCCCGGACCCGTTCGTCGCTGCCGGCTGTGGCGTAGACCGTATGGCCGAACTCGCGGGCCAAGGCGATTGCGGTGGTGCCGATCCCACTGGCCCCGCCGTGAACCAGCAGGGTTTCACCGGGCGCCAGAGCGGCCCGCTGGAATACGTTGCTCCAGACCGTAAAGTATGTTTCGGGCAGGGCGGCGGCTTCTACCATGGACAGCCCCTGGGGAATGGGCAGACACTGCGCGGCTGGTGCCGTGCAGTATTCGGCGTAGCCGCCGCCTGCCACCAGGGCACAGACAGGTTCGCCCAGCCTGAAGCCGGCGGCTTCCGGGTGCCCCCCCACGATTTCGCCGGCGATTTCCAGGCCGGGAAGGTCCGACGCCCCGGCTGGCGGGGGATAATTGCCTTCGCGCTGGAAGACATCAGGCCGGTTGACGCCGGCCGCCTGAACCCGGATCAGGACCTCATCGGGCCCTGGCTGAGGCATGGGTCGCTCGACCCAACGGAGGACATCGGGGCCCCCGGGTGTCGTGATCTCTATGGCATGCATGGTCGATTCCCTCGGCAACGATACGCGCATTATGCGCTACACTGGCGATCCTTGCGGAAGCGTGCCAGAGTGGTTGAATGGACCGGTCTTGAAAACCGGCGATGGGGCAACCCATCCGTGAGTTCGAATCTCACCGCTTCCGCCAATCAGGATGCAGGCAGCAGCGGCCGACGGCATCCTACCATACCAAGACGCCAGCAGTACAAGCCCACGAACAGCTCGGCCGGCAGGCCGCTGAAGTGTCGCCATTTCAGGGGAACACGATGGTCGATGATCCGGATCCCGATAAAAACCGGGTGCCTGTGCCACTGCAACGTCAGGGTCCGGAGGCGGCCGGGCACGACATGCAGATGCTGGACACTGATTTTGTCCGGGTCCTGGAAGACTTGATCGACGTTTTGATCGAGAACGGCACCATCCGCCTGACAGACTTGCCTATCGAGGCACAGCAAAAACTGACCCAGCGCAAGCAGGCGCGGCGCCGTTTGCGCGATACATTGGATTTGATGGGCGACGGCGATGAAATCATCTGAGGCGGCCGCCCGCCGGCCGGCTGCATCCGGGCAGGAACAGGTATCGGCACAGAAGGCGGCACGCGAACAAAACGCCGCATCGAACAGGCCCGGCCAGGGTCGGCACTGGCGCGTTCATTCGCGCGAGATGCACGATGATCCGCTGCTCGATAGTCTGGTCCTGATACTCAGGCACTATGGGGTCGAAAGCTCGCCCCAGGTCCTGGTGCAGGGTCTGCCTCTGGTCGAGAACAGGCTGGTGCCTTCTCTGCTGGGTCGGGCGGCAGCGCGGGCCCAATGTTCAGCCCGTTTTGCACGGCGCACGCTCGATCAACTGCCTTCGGGGCTGCTGCCCGCGATCCTCATGCTGTCGGGCGAGCGGGCCTGCCTGCTGCTCGAGGCAGGCAAGGACACGTGTACCGTCCAGTTTTCCGAAGGCGGCGGCCCGGTCCGCATGCCCCGGGCGGAACTTGAACAGGACTACACCGGCCTGGTGGCGTTCGTACGGCCCGAATTCCGCTTCGACAAACGCGACGAGGTCGGGGTCAAGCCGCGCAGCGGCCATTGGTTCTGGAGCGTGGTCATGGAAAACCGCCGCCTGTACCGCGATGTGCTGGTGGCGGCGCTGCTGATCAATATCTTTGCCGTCGCCATGCCGCTGTTCACCATGAACGTCTACGACCGTGTGGTACCCAGCAATGCCGTCGAGACGCTCTGGGTGCTGGCGGTGGGCATCGGCCTGGTGCTGGTCTTCAACTACGTGCTGACCACCATCCGCGCCTATGTCGTGGATCGTGCCGCCAAGCGCATCGATGTGCAGCTGTCGGCCAAGATCATGGAGCGTGTGCTCGATCTGCGCATGGAAAACCGGCCGGCTTCGGTGGGGTCGTTCGCCTCGAATCTGCGCGCTTTCGAGTCCGTGCGCGACTTCATCGCGTCGGCCAGCCTGACGACGCTGGTCGATCTGCCGTTCGTTTTCCTGTTCCTGGCCGTCATGGCCTGGATTTCACCCTATCTGCTGATTCCGCCGGTGATCGCCATGGTTCTGGTGTTCCTGGTGTCCCTGGCGGCGCAGGTGCGCATGGAAGACCTGACGGTGAAGACCTTTCAGGCGTCGGCTCAGCGCAATGCCGTGCTGGTCGAGGCGCTCGCCGGGATGGAGCCGGTCAAGACGCTCAACGCCCGCAGCCACATCCAGCGGAAATACGAAGGGGCCACCCAGTTTCTGGCCCATATCGGCGGGCAGTTGAAACTGATTTCCGCAACGACGGTCGGCTTCGTGCAGATGGCCCAGCAGCTGGTGTCCGTAGCGGTGATCATCATCGGCGTCTATCTGGCCGCCGAATCGCAAATTTCGCTGGGCGGGATCATTGCGGCCTCGATGATCGCCAGCCGGTGCCTGACGCCTCTCGGGCAGGTCGCGGGCCTGCTGATGCAATATCACCAGGCCAAGACGTCGCTGGCGTCGGTGGATCAGGCCATGGAAATGCCGGTCGAGCACCCCGAGGGCAGGCAGTTCGTGCCGCGTACCCGGCTGCGTGGCGAGATCGAATTTCGCAATGTGAGCTTTACATACCCAGGCTCCGAGCAGCCTGCCATCTCGAAGGTCAGCTTCAAGATCTCGCCGGGTGAGAAGGTGGGCGTGATCGGCCGGGTGGGTTCGGGGAAATCCACGATAGAGAAACTCATCCTGGGCTTGTACCAGCCTTCATCGGGCATGGTGCTGGTCGATGGCGTGGACGTGGGGCAAATCGACCCCATCGATTTGCGCCGCAACATGGGGTATGTCGCACAGGATGCGATGCTGTTCTATGGCAGCCTGAAAGACAACCTGCTGCTCAGCGCCCCCTTTGCCACGCACGAAGACATGCTGGACGTGGCGATGGTGGCAGGGGTGGATGAGTTTGTGCACGTGCACCCCGATGGCTACGACATGCCGATTGGTGAGCGCGGCGATACGTTGTCGGGCGGGCAGCGCCAAGCAGTGGGTATCGCGCGCGCCCTGATCAATGATCCCCCCATGTTGCTGCTCGATGAGCCCAGCAGCAACATGGATCATCAAAGCGAGGCGCAGCTGAAGGCGCGGCTGCGCGAGGCGGGCGCGCACAAGACGGTCATCCTGGTCACCCATCGCACGGCATTGCTGGAGATGGTCGACCGGCTCATGGTGGTGGATCGGGGCCGCATCGTGGCCGACGGCCCCAAGGCGCAGGTCATGGAAGCGCTCAAGGCGGGTCGCGTCAGCCGGGCCGAGGCGCGCTCATGAAGGCGCTCCGGTTCCTGTTCTGGCTTTTGTCCAGGCCGCTGGTCTGGCTGGCGTATCCGTTTCTCAAGCTGTTCGACCGCCTGATCGACGGCCCCAATCCCTATGCGCAACGCTACGCCACGCAAGACCTGGTGGCCGATGCGCAATGGACCATCCATCACCAGGAAGCCCGGGGTGCACGCAAGCTCGTGTGGGTGTCGCTGGTCATCGTGGCGGCGCTGCTTGTGTGGTCGGTCTATGGCCAGATCGACGAGGTGGTGCGCGGGACCGGCAAGGTGGTTCCCTCGCGTCAGCTTCAGGTGATTCAGAACCTGGATGGCGGGATCGTGGAAAGCATCCTGGTGCGTCCGGGCGAGCGGGTGGAAGAGGGTCAGGTGCTGCTGCGCATCGATCCGACCCGCTATTCATCGTCGCTCGGCGAAAACCAGGCCGAACGCCTTTCCTTGCTGGCAAAGGCGGCACGTCTCAGGGCGCTGGCGTCCGGCGAGGATTTCGTGGCGCCCGACGAGGTCCTGGAAGAAGCGCCCGAAATCGCCAACAGCGAGCGGCAGGTATGGCAGTCGCGTACGCGCGAACTCGAGGCCACCTTGCGGATCGCACAAGAACAATTACGCCAGAGGCAGCAGGAATTGGCCGAAACGCGGGCCAATCTGGATCAGGCCAGCACCAGCTGCAAGCTCACGACGCAAGAGCTGCGCGTGACCGAGCCTTTGGTCAAGAGTGGCGCCGTATCGCAGGTCGAGGTCTTGCGCCTGCGCCGCGACGTGGCGCGGTTCTGCGGCGAGGCCAAGGCGGCAGAGGCCCAGATCACGCGAATCGAGGCCGCCATCGACGAAGCCACCAGCAAGATCGAGGAATCCGAACTCAACATGCGCAACGAGGCGCACCGTGACCTGCAGGACACCATGGCAAAGTTGGCGACCCTGCAGGAAACCCGCGTGGCATTGCAGGATCGTGTCAAACTGGCCGAGGTGCGTTCACCCGTGCGTGGCGTCATCAACAACATGATGATCAATACCGTGGGCGGCGTGGTGCAACCAGGCAAGGACATCCTGGACATCGTTCCATCGGACGACACCCTGCTTCTCGAGGTGAAAATCCACCCGCGCGACATCGGTTTTCTGCACCCTGGGCAGGCCGCGGACGTGAAGTTCACTGCCTACGATTTTGCCATCTACGGTGGCCTCGAGGGCTACGTAGAGCATATCGGCGCGGATGCGATCACCGACGAAAAAGACAATTCCTATTATTTGGTCAACGTGCGTACGGATACGGCCTATGTGGGTGACGAGGCGCACGCCATCCTGCCCGGCATGCAGGCCGAGGCGCATATCCTGACCGGCAAGCGGTCCCTCATGCATTATCTGCTCAAGCCGATTTTGCGCGCCAGCGAAAATGCTTTGCGCGAGCGCTAGAAAAGGGTATCGATCTGTCGCTGGCGACAATAGCATTGAAGATGGGCTGACCGATACCATATAAAGATGATGGATCGTTGTGATCCCGGAGAAAAGAATGCAGGCCAAGCCGGTCCTTTTGCTGACTCATGACGATGCCCTCTGGCAGCACTGGCGCCAGATCGAATTGCATGCTTGCCTGCCCGCACGGGGTCATACCCTGGATGACATCGGGCGCTGGGCCGGTGCCCATCGGCAGATTGTCGTTCTCGATGCCGGCTTGCCCAACCTGCCCGATTGGACGGATCCCGCCTGGCAGACGTGGCAGCGTCAGGCCCGCATCATCGTCGGCAGCACCCGGCTGGACGATGCCCAGGCCGTTCGCGTGCTCGAGATGGGGGGGTGGGGATACTTCCATGCGTACGTCCCTGCCAGTTCGCTGGCGCACATCGTGCAAACCGTGGCCCTGGGCGAAATCTGGGTGGGACGCTCATTGGTGCAAAGGCTGCTGCGCCAGCTGGGCCAGGATCAGGCCGAGGCCATGAACTGGTCTCGGGGCCTGACCGACCGGGAAACCGAAGTCGCCCGCATGGCCGCCGGGGGCCTGGCCAACCAGGCGATTGCCGATGCGTTGGGCATCAGCGAGCGCACTGTTCGGGCGCATCTGTCATCCTCCTTCGACAAACTCGGGGTGTGCGACCGGCTGTCGCTGACGCTCAAGGTGCACGGGATCGAGCCCTCGATCAGCCTGGCCTGAGACGCCCCTAGGGTCTCTGTAGCCAATTGTATTTACAGACATCCTTGCAAGATTTCTGTCCTGACTTGTCGCCGCAGACAATGGTCTGTTGCGTGGCCGCTGTTTAGCATACTGACATCGAATAATGAACACGGAATAGCGTGATGGCAACTATATTGGTCAGCAAGTTGGTGGGCGACGCTTCAGTGCGGGGTCAGGACGGGCAGCTGCATCCGCTGCGCGAGGGCATGCGCATCCCGGTCGACGCCGAGATCGTGACGGCGCGGGGGGCGCTGCTCGAACTCAGCGCCGAAGGCATACCCCTCATTCGCATCGGTGAACAGCGGGTCGTCCAGCTGGATGCATCCATCATGCAGCCGGACATCGACGCCAGCGAGGCGGCGGTGATGCCGCCTGCGGATGCGGACACCGAACGGCTCATCACGCTGCTTGAAGACAATCAGGATCCGTTCGACGTGCTCGACCCCACGGCGGCGACTACGGCCACTGCGGGGGTCGATGGCGGCGGCAGCAGCTTCGTGCGGCTGATGCGCATCGTAGAACAGACCACGCCGCTGGATGTGGCCTATCCGCACTCGGCGCCAGGCGAGGATGACGACCGCCTGTTCGCGGGCCTGACGGCAGCGGGGGCGGATGGCGAGGCGGTGGATCCCGATCTGGTGCCGGGTGTGACGACGCTGACCCTGTCTTCACCCGAAACCGTCGTCGAAGGCAACCCATACCTGGTCACGGCGACGGTGAGCAATCCGGTAACGGGCAGCCCGCTGGTCATCACGCTCACCAATGGCGCAGTCATCGTCATCCCCGTCGGCGAGGTGTCGGGGTCGGTGCTGATCGATACCCGCGAAGACGATGTCTACCTCCAGGGGGATGAGCCACACGTCATCGGCGTGGAATCTATCGACGGGGGCCGCTATCAAGAGCTCGTGGTGGGGGGCGATACCACGACCGTCGTGACCGACGACGATGATCCCACCGAAATCACGCTGGAAGGGCCCGCTTCGGTCGTCGAAGGTGAAGACATCACCATCGTGGCCCACGTGAGCAACCCGCCACAGAATACGGATCTCGTGATCCAGCTCGACAACGGGCAGACCATCACGATTCCTGTCGGCAGCACCAGTGGTTCCGTCACGTATCCTGCCCGCGCCGATGATGAGCTGGTGCAGGGGGATATCGCAGAGTCCGTCAGCATCGAATCGGCTTCGGGTGGGAATTACGAAAACCTGATTGCCGAAGGGTCGGTCACGACCAACGTGCTCGACAACGATGTCCCGCAGATCACGGTCTCCGATGTCGTCATCAGCGAAGGGGATACGGGTACCTTCGATGTGGACTTTGGCAATCCGGTGGATCACCCGACGACGGTGACGCTGGAGCTGGCCTATGGGACGGGAGACGGCCAGGCGGATCATGATGATGTGAACTTCGATGTGCCGCCCGTCGTGACGATCGGGGGTGTGGGCGTTCCGGTGGTCGATAACGGCGACGGTACGTTCAGTTTCGAGTTGCCCGCC
>NZ_JBAYTI010000029.1:0-38802 GCF_041675725.1 Castellaniella sp.
CCTCGCTGTTCGTGGCCGAGGCCGAGAAGCAGGTCGACGTCCTGGGCATGGAGCCGGTGACCGAGGCTGCCTTCGATGCCGTCACCTGTGCCGTGGGGTGGCTGTATCCACTGGATTTGCTGGAAAAATTCAACCAGATTCAGTGGGTTCAATCGACGTCCTCGGGGCTGGATCACCTGCAGGCCTTTGCCCGCAGCCATCCGGACGTGGTACTGACGGCCATGCGTGGGCTCAACGCCGACGTCGTGGCCGAATACGCGCTGGCTCAGGTGCTGGGCCTGCGCTGGCGCATCCTGACGTATGGCCGCCAGGCGCAGCAGCGGGTCTGGCGCGGGTACAAAGTGTCCGACGCCGCGTCCACGACGGTGCTGATCATCGGCATGGGGAACATCGGCCAACGGATTGCGGGGCATCTATCGGCCCTGGGCATGCGGGTGCTGGCGCTGCGGCGGCAGGCTGCGCCGTGCGCGCACGTGGATCAGGTCCTGGGCTTCGGGCAGTTGCACGAGGCCCTCGCTCAGGCCGACTACGTCATTCTCAGCCTGCCGCTCACGCCCGAGACCCGGCATCTCATCGGTGCGGCCGAGCTGGCGGCCATGAAACCCAGCGGTCACCTCATCAATCTATCGCGTGGCGGCATCGTCGATGAAGCTGCTCTGGCACAGGCGCTGCATCGCGAAGACATCGGCGGGGCCGTGCTCGACGTCACTGAAATCGAGCCGTACCCGCCTGACGGCCCGCTCTGGGAGGCTCCCCATTTGTTGATTACCCCGCATGTGGCTGGCGAGCACGTTGATTTCGCGCGTCGCGCCGCCCGGCGCTGGGCGGGCAACTTGCGCCTGTTCCTGGCCCAGGGTGCAGCGGCATTCCGGCTTGAAGGCTGAATACGCCCGCTACAGCTTCTTATCGACCCCCTTCAGACCGCGCCGACATGAACCTGTTCGCCAGAATCGACAACTACAGCAAAAAGCTGACGAGCTCGGAAGCCCGTATCCTGGAATACGCCAAGGGGTCGTATCCGCACGGTGTGTTGGGCCCGGCGCGGATCATTGCGGAAAAAGTGGGGGTCAGCACGGCCACCGTGACCCGATTCTTCGACAAGTTGGGGTACCAGTCCTACGCCCAGCTGCAGGACGAAGCGCGCTCGGAGGTCTCGGCCAAGCTCTCTTCGCCCCTGGCTCGGGTCTACCTGACCGGGTCTGAAGTCCCGTCGTCGGCCGCCATCCTGAAGGGCACGTTCGCGACGGATGCCAATAACCTCGCCAGGACCTACAAAAGCAACCGGATCGCCGATTTCCAGAAAGTCATCCAGACCATCCTGCGCCTGGGCGAGCACACCTTGTACGTCATGGGCGCCAAGAACAGCGGCCCGGTGGCCCAGTACCTGCACGCCAACCTGAGCGCCTGCGTACGCCATACCGTGCTGCTGTCGGGCGACGATGGCACCCTGGCCGATGCACTGGTTGATGCCCGCGCCGATGACGTCCTGTTCGTGATCTCGATCCGGCGCTACGCCCACAACACGATCCAGGTCGCCAAGTATTTCAAGGAGATCGGGGCGAAAGTGATCTGCATCACGGATGGGAAGAATTCGCCGGTGGCCCAGCGGGCAGAGACCTGCTTGTTCGTGGATCTCAACAGCCTGTCGCCGTTTGATTCCTTCACGGCGGCGTTTACCTTGTGCAACGCGATTGTCGGGGCGGTGGTGGCCCAGCGCCGCAAGGATGTCGAGCAGTCGCTGCTGCGCAGCCAGAAACTCAGCGATTTCCTGCGCGTATTCGAAAAATAAGGCGGCCAGGCCATCTGGTTATTGTCGCCCTTGGATGCACGGCAGGCTGCTGATCGAGGGCCGGGCCGGCCACCGGCCCGTCAGTGCACTGCCACGTACATGATTTCCTCCTGGGTGGCGACGGCAGGATCCATTTCCGCCACGATCTGCCCGCTGCGGGCAACCAGGATACGATCAGACAATGACAGGATCTCCGGCAGGTAGGACGAGACCACGATCACCGCCTTGCCATCGTCCGCCAGGGAGCGGATCAGGGCGTGGATCTCGGCGATCGCGCCCACGTCCACGCCGCGGGTGGGTTCGTCCAGGATGATGATCTGCGGATCCTGGACCAGGCTTTTGGCGAGGGTCACTTTCTGCTGGTTGCCGCCCGAGAGCTCAATCACCTTGTTGTCGCCATCGATACTCTTGATCTGCATTCGCTCGATCCAGTGAGTGGCGAGGTCTGTTTCCTGGCCCTTTCGGTAGGCTAGTTTCCAGCGCGCCATTTTCGACTGCAGCCAGCCCATGTAGATGTTTTCGCTGATGTTCATGGTCTCATAGAAACCAGCCACCTTGCGGTCTTCGGTGACGTACGCGATGCCATCCTGCACGGCCTGGGTGGGCACGCGGTAACGGATGGATTTCCCGTTCAGGTAGATCATGCCCCCTTTGAAGAAGTTGCGCTTGCGGATGCCGGCGACGACCTCCATGAGCTCGGTGCGCCCCGAGCCCACCAGGCCGGCAATGCCCAGCACCTCGCCCCGGTAGGCGGAAAACGACATGTTCCTGACCTTGGAGCCGGCGATGATGTTCTGTACTCGGAGAATGGGCGCTGCCTTGTAGATGGCGTCTGGGCGGGCCCGGCTGGCCTGGGATGTTGCCGAGACATCGCGTCCCACCATGTGCCGCACGAGCGAGGCGCGGTCGAATGCCGAGGCCTGATCGGAGGCCACGATTTCGCCGTCACGCATCACGGTGATGCGGTCGGCGAGCTCGAGTGCTTCTTCGAGTGCGTGCGAAATGAAGACAATGGCGAAATTCTTCTCGCGCAGTTCGAACAGCAGGCGAAACAGGTGCTGTGTTTCTTCGGGGGTCAGCGTGGCGGTGGGTTCATCGAATATCAGAATGTTTGCCTGCCGGTACACCGCGCGGGCGATTTCCACCATCTGTCGCTTGGCCGTGCCGATGGCGCTGCAGTACTCGAGCGGATCGACATCGAAGTTCATCGAGTGCATGAGTTCCTGGGCATCGCGGTTGATGGTGCGCAGCTTGCACAGTGGGGTCTCGATGCCCAGGCGCAGGTTCTGGGCCACGGTCAATGTGGGGATCAGGCTGTCTTCCTGGTAGACCATGGCAATGCCCTCGGCGAAAGCCTGGGCGGGTGACTGGAAGTTACATTCTTTGCCGTTGACCAGCAGCTGGCCGCTGCTGAGCTGCACTGTACCCGCGATGGCCTTGGTGAGGGTGGACTTGCCTGCGCCGTTCTCGCCCACCAGCGCGTGGATCTCGCCGTTGCGGATCGTGAAGTTGACGTCCTTGATGGCCGGCACCCGGCCGTAGTATTTGGTGGCGGACTTCAGGCTGACGGCCACCTGACCGCCGTGGTCAGCTTGGGTCATGGTTCAGTTCTCCGACGTTGCAGAGGCGTCTTGGGGCGAGATCAGGATGCAGCCGGCGCCTCTGGACAGCAGCACGGTGCGCCCATTCAGCAAACCGGCGCTGGACAGGCCGTGGCGCGTCCCGCCAGCCCGGCAGTGCATCGAGTCTGTCACCTGGCCTTGCTCGTTCAGCTGGGCCAGCAGGCCGTACGAGCGCGCCGGGGCCCAGGGCTTTTCGATGCCCAGGGCTTTCATGTTGCCGTACTGCAGGGGCTCCAGGTTGGATTTCCCCGAAGACAGCGCCGGTCGGATCCAGAGTTCGACCGGGCACTCGGCCAGCATGCGCTTGCGATAGCGGTCTTCGCCCAGCACGAATTCGACCAGTTGCGTACGCAGCGCGAAGATGGACAGCCAGTACCCGCCGTCCGCGCGTGGCGTGATGCGCCCGGGATAGCCCGGCAGGTTGCCGAGCACGACGTCGGCCGCGGTTTGGGGTTGTGGGCCGCCCTTGAATTTCAGCAGCCGGTGGGTCCAGCTTTCGGTGACGAACAATGTGCTGCCGTCGGGGCTCGTGGCCACGCCCGATGGATAGGCCAGGCCGCTGTGCAGGCTAGTGACCTGGCCATCGAAGGCCCAGTGACCCAGTGATCCGGAGGCCCCCTGATGGAACAGGTCGCGGACCCAGTCGTCGCCGAAATGCTCGGTGCTGCCGATCGTGAAATACACCCCCTGGCCATCAGGAGCGGGCGCGAGGGCCGTCAGGCCTCGAAGCTGGGGCTGGGCGACGCGGGCCTGGATGGCCAGGGCTGGGTCCGGGCTGAGGTCCAGCGCGACCTTGAGCAGTTCTCCGTGGGCCAGGGCGATCACCAGTTCGCCGCTGGCCAGCGCCGCCAGGGCGCGGATCGGGGCATCGAAGCGCTGCACCAGGACCGCGCCTGCGCCATCGCCATCGCACAGATACAGGGATTCGCTATCGTTATAGAAGCATTGGCCCTGGCCGGGGAGCACGGCCAGGTCGTCGGGGTGAGTGAGCCCGTCGACCAGAACCTCCCATTCATCCAGCTTGTTGTTGGGCGCCAGAACGCCGTCCAGCGGGGGAATGGCCTTGCTGCTGTCGCCATCGAACAGGGCATGAATGTAGTCCATTACGCGGGACATGCCATCGCTCCATCTGCAGAGTAGGGTTGGAGGGCGGGGTGGATACGTTCAGTGCGCATTTCTTTTGCCCCAGTAGGATTCGCTGGATACCCAGTCGGGGTTGGCGCCTTCAAGCCGGATGCGCCCGATGCGGTCGTTGTCCAGACCGCCCAGATAGAGGTAGCCACGGTCTTCGCGCATTGATGTGACCGTAGGGTGCGCCAGCCCGCTGGGGTCCCAGTAGGATTCCTGGGGTCGGAACTCGGCATCGAGCTTCACTACACAGCCGTTGTTCATGCAGGGGATCAGCCATTCGTCCTGCGGCAGGCGCTTGATCATCCGGATGCGGAATCCGGGTTCCTGCATGGCGATGTCGTAGGCCGTGGTGCGCATGGCCACCAGGGCGATCCAGTAGCCGCCGTCCGAAGCCCGGTTGATGTTGTCCACGCCGCCGGGCAGGTTGGCAAGCAGGATTTCCTTCTGGCCTTTCTTCGGGCCGCTGAGCCAATACCTGGAGATGCGCATCGCAAAGGTTTCGGCGAAGATCACGGCGGTGTTGTCGTGGGTGACGCAGATGCCATTGCAGAAGACCAGGTTGCGCAGCAACGTCCTGGTTTTTTGTGTAGCCGGGTCGTAGCAGATCAGGCGGCCGGTGCCACGGCCCTCGAGCCCGTCCACGGCCCACTGCTGCAGCTCGAAGCGGGTCGAGCCTTCGCTGAAGTAGATCTTGCCGTCGGGGCCGATATCCACATCGTCGGTCAGCTTGAGCATCGTATCGTCGATGATGGTTGGGCCGCGGTTGGTCTTGTTGGTCAGCTTGTTGACCCGCCCGTCCGGGGACACGCTGTACAAGCCCATGCCCGAGACACAGACCACCAGGTTGTCGTCGCGGTCGAAGGCCATCCCCAGGGGCCGGCCGCCCGTCTTGGCAAAGAGCTCCTGGTGCTCGAAGTTGGCACCGCTGAAGCGAAAGACCAACCCGCGGCGGTCGACGGCATAGAGCCGGCCTTCGCGATCGAGGATGATGTCTTCGGGGCCCTCGATCTGCCCGCGGCCGATAGCCTGCGCACCGCTGAGGCGATCGTTCATGGCAAATGGATTGCCGGCGCCGGGGCTGGTGTCGGGCAGCGGGCCGTAATCGAGGTAGGTGGGGTTGATATAGCTTTTCTGGACCGCGTTTTGGGTGTGTTTCGACCATTTCGTATCGATGCCCACGGCCACCAGCAGGATCAACCCGTTGATGGTGGCCGCCACCCCGCTGGAGAGCCCCAGTTGCGCCAGCGTGTTGGTGATCAGGAAGATGATCCCGCCGCCGATCAGGGCCCGGCCCACCGAGCCCGAGCTGCCGGCGAAGCTGATGCCGCCGACCATCGCGGCGGCAAACGTCTGTAGCTCGAGCCCCATGCCCACGGAAGATCCGGCATCATTGAGAAAGGCCGCATTGAGCGTGCCTGCCACCGCGCACAGCATGCCGGAGCTGCAGTACGTGAGAAACAGCACCCGTTCGACGTTGATGCCGGCATTGCGGGCCGAGCGCCGGCTGGCGCCTACGGCGAACAGGTGGGTGCCGATCGGCGAGCGGCTCAGGAGGACGTGCGCGATGATGGCAAAGACGACCAGCACGATGACGCTGGGGGGAATGAAGCCCAGCGTGCCGTTGCCCAGCCAGTCCCAGGCGCTGTCGAAATCGGGTTGCGATGAGGCGATGTCGGTGGCATAGGCAGACGTCAGCAGGTTGTAGACCCCGCGGTAGATGATCAGCGTGACGATGGTGGTCAGCAGCGCCCGCGTTCGGAGAATGCCCACGAAGAAGCCATTGATGGCCCCGAGCAGGAAACCCACCAGCAGCGTGATGGGGAAAATCAGATAGACGTCCATCTGCAGGACGTTCGCGCACAACAGGGCCGTGAAATTGCAGAGCGCAAAAATGGAACCCACGCTCAGATCGATGCCGCCTGAACTCAGGCTCAGGCTGATGGCCATGACCACAAACAGGAAGCTGGCGGCCAGGCGCGAGATGTAATCAAGGTTGAAGGCCGACAGATACGTCGGGATCAGCACCACGGCCAGCCAGAAGATCACAACCAGCGTCAGGAACGGGACGGCCGGCCCCAGCCAGGGCTTCTTGAACAGGTCAGCGAATATCTGGCGCGCGGACCAGCGGTATCGGAGCCGAAGCAGGGCGCTTGGCTGAGATCGGACGGTTGTGTTCGTATCGGACATTGAGGGGCAGCTCGTCTTGCAGCACCCGAGGCCCGGCTCGATGCCGGGGGTACCCGGGTGCTGGTTCAGAATGATGGCCAGGAATCCTGGCCGTCCAAGGATGAATGCCTGGTGGGCCAGCGCCTGGTTACTGGCAACCGCTTTCCTTCAGGGTGTCCTTGGAGATCTCGATGCTGGGCGTGTAGATGGTGGTGCTGACCGAGCCTGGCTTGAGATCGCTCTGCATCAGGTACTGGGCGATGGTCATGAACTGGATGGCCTGTTCTTTCGCCTGGTAGCTGTAGTTCTTGTGGATTTGCCCGTTTTCTGCATACTTGCAGGCAAATTCACCGCCGGCGCCAGCCGAGATCAGCTTCGTCTTGCCGGTCAGCCCGGCGCGCTCGAGGGCGCGGGCGGCACCGATGGCCTCGCCGTCGTATTCATCGAGGATGGCGCACAGATCTTTGTGGGCATCGATGATGGTGGACACCTTGTCGAAGTCGGTTTTGGGATCCCAGTTGACCACCTGCTTGGTGACTACGTTGAGTTCTGGCTGTTTCTCGATCTCGGACAGCATGCCTTTCATCTGGTCGATGCTGAACTGCGACACCAGCGACCCGGTGACGATGGCCAGGTTCTTGGAAGGCGCATCCGGCGCCATGCAGACCTCAACGGCCGCCTTGCCCATCTTGGCCCCCAGGTTGTAGGCATCCACGCCGATGAAGGCATCGCTGGCATAGGTAGAACCCATGTTGATCTGGATCACGTAGATGCCAGCATCGTTGGCCTGCTTCAGGATCCGGGCCAGGGCCTGGCGGTCGGGATTGTGCACGATGATGACGTCAGGCTTCTTGGGGATGAGCGACGCGATCATCTGGTTCTGCTTTTGCACATCCAGGTTCGGATCCAGTGTGCTGAAATCGATATTGGCTTCTTTGGCACGGATTTCGAGTTCGTCCTTCCAGATGTTCATCAGCGGCAAAGACAGGCTGACTGGTATATAGACGATGGATTTGCCTTCTACGTTCTTGGCCCATTGCTCGTGGGGCGGGTCCGTCAGCTGCGCGGTGGCGGTGATGGATGCGGAGCACCCGAGAATGGCGACTAAACTGGCTAATGCGTACCGCATGGATGTGTCCTCGCTTTTTTATCAATGGAAATCCGGAATGCCTTTTCCTGCACGGGCGCCGGATGGCGTGTCGATGGCTTGTTACGACCGGGTGTGGATCGGGTCATTCTCCTTTTCTGGCAGTTTCTTCATTACGTGGATGAAGCCGGTTGTCGATCACGATGGCGGCCAGCAGCACCAGACCCCTGGCCACGTCCTGCAGGTCGTTGTTGAGATCGAGCAGGGTCATGCCGTTGAGCAGCAGGCCGATCAGGATGGCGCCCAGCAGCACCGAGAACGGTGTTCCGCGGCCACCGACCAGGCTGACTCCGCCCAGCACGACGATCAGGATGACATCGAAAATCATCGTGCCGATCATCACGCCGGCATCGATATTGTGGATGGTGGACAGAAAGACAATGCCGGCGATATAGCCGAAGATAGAGCAGAATGTGTACTTGAATATGGTATAGAGCCGCACTGGAACCCCGTTTTCGCGTGCGGTGCGGCTGTTGTCGCCGATGGCGTACAGGGTACGGCCGACGGTGGTGTGGCGCAGCAGCCCGTACAGGATCAGCACCAGGGCGATGAACAGCAGGGTGGATACCGGGATTGCAAAAACCCGTGCACTGAGAAACACGAAAAAAGGTGAATCCGCCACGGCGTCATCGAGATACAGGCGGAACGTAGATTTGAAAAGCAGTACTCTTGCCACGCCGAAGATGACGAGATTGGTGGCCAGGGTGGCAAAGAACGCCGGTATTTCTATATAGGCGATGATATAACCGTTGATGATGCCGATGGCCACGCAAACCAGCAGACCCACCAGCAGCGCGATGGAAATAGGCCAGCCCGTGTTCATCAGCAGCACAGCCAGCCCGCTGCCGGCCATGGCTGATGCCACCTGTGAGAGATCGAGCCCGCCGCCGATGACGACGATCGATGCGCCCAGGGCGAGGATGCCCACGACGGTGACGCGCTCGAGGATCTGCGAGAAATTGCTGACGGTATCGAACCCCGGCACCGTGAATATGAAAACCGCGGACAGCAGGACGGCGGCCGCGAATACGATTTGTTCCTGGGATAAATGGGAAAGCCGTGTCGATAGCTGCATGGGATTCTTGGCGTAAATGCCGGATCGGAATGGCTTGTCTCGCCGAATTTTATTGTGAGTGGTGTACTGCTTCTGGGTGACTTGATTGTACTTGGGCGCAGCAGGGATGCAACGGCTGTTAACAAAAGTTATATTCATAGGTGAAATACGGATTTCATGAAATCCGTGGATGCATTGTCCTGCGGCAGCCTGCATCTGGCCTCTGGGGGGAGTGCGGCCACTCATGTCGGGCGCGCCAGCGGCAAGTCAGCGTGACCTGGACTCCGCTGGTGCCAGGGCGCCTGCTGCGGGCACTGGAGGCCGATCCTGCATGATCCTTCACGAATTCCACTTCGTTTTTGGCCTGCGAGCCCAGACCGAGCCCTGGGGCCCACCGTGGGACCGGATCCGTCCACATTTGCAGCTCAGGCCGCTGGAACCGGGACCGTTTGTGGTCCACACCCCCATGAGGTCAACATACAATAACTGATTAACGGCCTATTGCTAATGTAATAAAATATTTCATGATTGAAGATATCAAGAAAACGTTGTGGGCGACGGCGGACAAGCTGCGTGCCAACATAGATGCCGCAGAGTACAAGCATCTGGTGCTGGGGCTGATCTTTCTGAAGTACATCTCGGACACATTTTCGGGGCATCAGGTAGAATTGCGACGGCGCTTTGCAGACCCCGGAGACGAGTACTATTACGCTGGCACGAACGACGAAGACGTTGCCACCGAGCTCGAAGACCGCGATTACTACACCGCTGCCAATGTCTTCTGGGTACCTGGCGCCGCCCGTTGGGAAGCCCTGCGTGCCGCCGCTAAACAGCCCGATATCGGCAAGCGCGTCGACGATGCGCTGACTGCCATCGAGGCCGAGAATCCAAAACTCAAAGGCATTCTAGACAAGCGCTACGGTCGGGCGCAGCTGCCTGACGGCAAATTGGGCGAGTTGATCGACCTGATTTCCACCATCGGTTTTGGTGACGACGCGAATATCGCGCGCGATATCCTGGGCCAGGTTTACGAATATTTCCTGGGGCAGTTCGCCAGCGCGGAGGGCAAGAAGGGTGGCCAGTTCTACACGCCCGCGAGTATCGTCAAGACGCTGGTAGCCGTGTTGGCGCCACACAAGGGGCAAGTGTATGACCCCTGCTGCGGCTCGGGCGGCATGTTCGTGCAATCAGAGAGGTTCATTGCCGCGCATGGCGGCAAGATGGGCGACGTATCGATTTATGGCCAGGAATCCAACCCCACCACCTGGCGCCTGGCGGCCATGAATCTGGCCATACGCGGCATCGACTTCAACTTGGGGAAAGAGCCAGCCGATACTTTCACGCGCAACCAGCATCCCGATTTGCGTGCGGACTTCATCCTGGCCAACCCGCCCTTCAATGTAAGCGACTGGTGGCATGGCAGCCTGGAAGGCGACCCGCGCTGGGCTTATGGCAACCCGCCGCAGGGCAATGCCAATTATGCTTGGCTGCAGCACATGCTGTATCACTTGAAACCCACGGGCCGGGCCGGCATCGTGCTGGCCAATGGCTCCATGAGCTCCAGCCAGAACAACGAAGGCGTGATCCGCGCCGCGATGGTAGACGCCGACGTGGTCGAGGCCATGGTGGCTTTACCCGGGCAATTATTCTTCAATACCCAAATCCCGGCTTGCCTGTGGTTCCTGGCCAAGCAGAAGAAACGCAAGGGCGAGGTGCTGTTCATCGATGCCCGTAAGTTGGGTACGATGATTTCCCGCGTGCAGCGCGAACTGGGCGACGAGGACATCGCCCGGATCGCCGATGCCGTTGCCGCCTGGCGCGGCGAGGCCGTTCAGGGCGCCACCGTCACTGAATATGCGGATATACCCGGTTTCTGCCGTAGCGTGTCGCTGGCCGAGATCGCCGAGCATGGGCATGTGCTGACCCCGGGCCGATACGTAGGCGCTGAAGCGATCGAGGATGATAATGAGGCCTTTGCAGAAAAGATGGAACGGTTGACCACCAAGCTGGGTGAGCAGATGGCCGAGGGCGCCCGGCTGGATGCGCTGATCCGCGAGAAATTGGGGGGGCTGGGGTATGAGTTCTGAGTGGGTACAAACCGTCCTGGGGGATATTTGCAGCATCCAGAATGGATACATTCAAACCGGACCATTTGGAAGTCAACTACATACGTCTGATTACAAAGAAATTGGTGTGCCGGTAGTAATGCCTACTAACATAGGGGTTAACGGTATATCCCAAGAGGGAATCGCTCGAGTCGATGAAAGGGACGTTGAACGCCTAGCTCAACATAAATTAGAAATAGGAGACATCGTCTTCAGCCGCAGAGGTGATGTCACCAAGAATGCTCTTGTACGTGATTCAGAATCAGGATGGTTATGTGGTACGGGGTGTTTGAAGGTGCGGCTTGGCGTAGAGCAAATAGCCAATTCAAAATTTATCTCATACTATTTACGTTCACCTGACATCAAAGATTGGCTTGTTCGCCATGCTGTGGGAGCAACCATGCCCAATTTAAATACGGGCATTCTTTCCGCTGTACCTATTACGTTACCTCCTCTTCAAATTCAGCATTACGTAGCTGAAGTCCTTGGTGTTCTCGACGATCGAATTATCCTTTTACGTCAATCCAACGAAACCCTAGAGTCCATCGCACAGGCCATTTTTAAGTCCTGGTTTGTGGACTTCGACCCTGTGCGAGCCAAAATGGAAGGTCGCCATCCTGAAGGCATGGATGATGCGACTGCAGCGTTATTTCCTGACTCGTTTGAGGAGTCGGAACTGGGATTGGTGCCCAAGGGTTGGCGGGTAGAGCCTATAAAAGATGTTATTGATACATTGGGAGGCGCTACGCCAAGTACCAAGGATGAGACTTTCTGGGTACCTGGAGAGTTTCATTGGGCGACGCCAAAAGATTTGTCGGGCGCAGCATCGCCCATTCTCTTTGATACAGCACGAAGTATCAGTGAATTGGGGCTGGCAAAAATCAGCTCAGGGCTATTGCCGAGTGGCACGTTATTGATGTCGTCGAGAGCGCCTATTGGCTATCTTTCTATCTGCCAGATTCCTGTGGCTATCAATCAAGGCTGCATTGCTATGCCGCCAGGGGGAAAATTACCGCCATTGTTTATGTATTTTTGGTGTAAGACAAATATGAATTTGATTAAAGAACATGCGAATGGTTCTACTTTCATGGAAATTAGTAAAAAATCCTTTCGGCCCATCCCGATCCTTGTCCCGACCGATGTTGTTCTCAAGGCGTTCATTAATTTCGGACAGGCTTTGTTTGACAAAATTAGTGTGAATGCAGAGCAGGCAGATATACTTGCATCGATTCGAGACACATTGCTCCCTCGCCTCATTTCTGGGCAACTCCGCCTGCCAGCACTGGATCAAGGCCCGGAGGGGGTCGAAATCGTGGATTAGCAATTGGAGCGCATCATGCGTACCGTCCCTTCTCCCACACCAGCTGAAATCCTTCAGGAAAAGTTCCTGAAACCTTTAGGCATTGCGCAATACCGTTGGGCCAGAGAGATCGGTATCTCACAGCGGCGCACTGGCCAGATCGTGGCGGGTAAGCGGGCTGGCGCGGTCAATGGTGGTCTGCACCCGGCTCGCGATGTCAGCTTGGCTCCAGCCTGTTTGGAGGGGGAAGGCCTATTGTTGTTGTCACAAGGGTTTTCTTGCGGGAAGGTATATTATCTTCCAGGTGTTGTTTCCATCGTCCCAGAACAGGCGCTTTCTTCTGACGGCAGCTCCGGTAATAGCGATCCCAGCTCCGGTAGTCACGATCGCAGCTGCGGTAGTAAAGCCCACTCCAAACCATAAGATGCAGTCCTACTGGGCTGTTGATCAGACAGAGCAGGTAAACGACAGCTCATGACCGAAGACCAACTCGAACAGGAAGCGTTGGGCTGGCTGGCCGAAGTCGGCTACAGCGTTCATTATGGCCCGGACATCGCCCATGATGGCCCCGATCCGCAGCGTGACAGCTACAGTCAGGTCATTCTGGCGCAGCGGCTGCGCGCGGCCATCGCTCGGTTGAATCCGGGCCTTCCGCCTGCTGCTCTGGAAGACGCCTTCAAGCAGGTGGAAAACCTGGGTGTTCCAATTCAGTTGGCGGCCAACCGTGCTTTTCACAAGCTGTTGGTCAACGGCGTGCCTGTGCTGTATCAGCAAGACGGCGAAACCCGGGGCGACCGGGTCCGGCTGATCGACTGGGACGCACCAGATCACAACGAATGCTGGGCGGTCAACCAGTTCTCGATCAAGGGCCGCTTCCATACTCGCCGGCCCGATATGATTCTGTTCGTCAATGGTCTGCCGCTGGTTCTCATCGAGCTCAAGAACAGCGTGGACGAGGCCGCCGACATCTGGAAGGCATACGACCAGATCCAGACTTACAAGGCGCAGATTCCAGACGTTTTTGAATACAATGAAATCCTGGTTGTCTCCGATGGCTCGGATGCCCGGTTCGGATCATTGTCGGCCAGCACCGAGCGCTTCATGCAGTGGCGCACGATCGATGGCGTGACGCTGGACCCGCTGGGCCAATTCAACGAGCTGGAGACCCTGGTACGCGGCCTGTTGGCGCCCGTTTGGCTGCTGGATTATCTACGCTATTGTGTGCTGTTCGAAGAGGACGGCGCGCTCGTCAAGAAAATCGCCGGCTATCACCAGTACCATGCGGTGCGCCTGGCTGTTGAACACGTGGTGCAGGTTTCCCGCCTGCAGGCGGGTGAAGCAGGGCGTGGCAAGGGTGGCGTGGTTTGGCACACCCAGGGTAGCGGCAAGAGCATCACCATGACCTGTTTCGCGGCGCGGGTGATGCAGGCGCCAGCCATGCAGAACCCCACCATCGTGGTCATCACAGACCGCAATGATCTGGATGGGCAGCTGTTTGGTGTTTTCAGCCTGGCCGAGGATTTGCTGCGCGAACGGCCAATACAAGCTGCCACGCGCCAGGATCTGCGTGCCTTGTTGGCCAACCGCCCATCGGGCGGCATTATTTTTGCAACCATCCAGAAATTCATGCCGGGTGAGGATGAAGACACTTTCCCGCAGCTCTCTAACCGCAGCAATATCGTGGTCGTCGCAGACGAGGCCCACCGGACACAATATGGCTTCGATGCCAGGCTTAGAGCCCGCAAGCTCAAGCCAGCAGGCGGCACGACGGTTTATTCGCACAGTTCCAGTGACCATCCTGCTACGGTACTGGCGACGGAGTTCGCTGGAGCAGAAGATTACCAAGTCAGCTACCAGGTCGGTTATGCCCAGCACCTGCGCGATGCCCTGCCCAACGCGACTTTCGTGGCTTTCACCGGTACCCCGGTCAGTAGCGCGGACCGCGATACACGCGCGGTGTTTGGTGATTACATCCACATCTACGACATGCAGCAGGCGAAGGAAGATGGCGCGACCGTCGCCATCTACTACGAATCACGCCTGGCAAAAGTTCGGCTGGATGACGCGCACCTGCATACGCTGGACGATGAGGTCGACGCGCTGGCCGAGGATGAAGAGGAACAGGCCCTGGCCCGCTTGAAGTCGAAATGGGCAGCACTGGAAAAAATCGTGGGGGCGGAGCCTCGCATTACCAGTGTGGCTGCCGACCTGGTCGATCATTTCGAAGAGCGCAACAAGGCCCAGGAAGGCAAGGCCATGGTTGTGGCCATGAGTCGGGATATTTGCGTGCATATGTATGATGAAATCGTCAAACTGCGGCCCGCTTGGCACGATGAGGATCCGGAAAAGGGGGCCATCAAGGTGATCATGACCGGCAGCGCGAGCGACAAGGCCTTGTTGCGCCCGCATATCTACAGCGCCCAAGTGAAAAAACGCCTGGAAAAGCGCTTCAAAGATCCGTCAGACCCGCTGCGGATGGTCATTGTGCGCGACATGTGGCTGACGGGCTTTGATGCGCCGTGTGTCCATACCATGTATATCGACAAGCCCATGAAAGGCCACAACCTGATGCAGGCCATTGCACGCGTGAACCGCGTGTTTCGCGACAAGCAGGGCGGTCTGGTCGTCGATTACATCGGCATCGGCAATGAGCTGAAAGCGGCCATGAAGGAATACACGGCCAGCCGCGGCCGCGGGAAACCCACCGTGGACGCTCAGGAAGCCTTGGCCGTCATGCTGGAAAAACTAGACGTCCTGCGTGGCCTCTTGCATGGCTACGATTATTCGGGCTTCAGGGTCGGTGGCCACAAGACGTTGGCCGGGGCCGCCAATCATATTCTGTCGCTGCGTCCGCCGCCAGGGCAGAAAGACGGCGAGCAGGGTGGCAAGAAGCGTTTTGCCGATGCGGCGCTGGCGCTGAGCAAGGCCTTTTCCCTATGCTGCACGCTGGAGGAAGCCAAGGCGCTGCGCGAAGAGGTTGCGTTCATGCAGGCGGTCAAGGTCATCCTGACCAAGCGTGAAGTCAGCGCACAGAAGCAAACCGATCAGCAGCGCGAAGTGGCTATTCGCCAGATCATCAACCAGGCAATCGTCAGTGATAGCGTGGTTGATATCTTCGATGCCGTGGGTCTGGAGAAACCCAATATCGGTTTGCTGGACGATGCGTTCTTGGCGCAGATACAGGGTATCCCCGAGCGTAATCTGGCGGTAGAGCTGTTGGAACGCCTGCTGGAGGGTGAAATCAAGAGCCAGTTCGCCAGTAATCTGGTGCAGCAGAAGAAATTCTCGGAAATGCTGGAGCACGTCATCACCCGCTACCAGAATCGCAGTATCGAGACGGCCCAGGTAGTGGAAGAACTGGTTCATATCGCGCGGACCGTCCAGGTTGCGGTAAATCGTGGCGAAAAGCTGGGTCTGACTGATGACGAAGTTCGCTTCTATGACGCCCTGGCCGATAATGAATCGGCTGTGCGTGAACTGAAGGACGATGTTCTGAAGAAAATCGCGCATGAACTCACCGAAAGCTTGCGCAAGAACCTGACGGTCGACTGGTCGCAGCGCGAAAGCGTGCGGGCCCGCCTGCGGCTCATGGTGAAACGCATCCTGCGCAAATATCGCTATCCCCCCGACATGGCCGAGTCGGCAACCGAGCTGGTTCTGAAGCAGGCCGAGGCGTTGGGGGAGGCGTGGGGAGAGTGACGTTGCGGCGCCCGCTGACCCCTATCGCTTGGCGTGCTTGAATGCCGCAACCGTGAGCTGGGCTGCGACCTCATCGATGTCGTCGATTTCATCGCCGCTGTCATCGACTTCCTTCAGGTTGGCCCTTATTGCGAGGTACTGTCCCACGACATCCGCGGCCCGTGCCCGGTGCTTCCTGCTGACCCTGCTTTCCAGCATCTTGCTTGTTGCTTTCGACATACCGTTCTCCATTTGACTGATGATATGAGTATGCCAGAAACCCGAAGCTCCATTCTGTGGCGGCAAGCGCCTGGGCGACAGTGATCTGGGCAAGAAAAACCCGCCCAGGCGTTGCCCCCTGAGCGGTTTCCAACCTGTCGATGCAACAGGTACATTCTGGCGCGGCTGGCAGGATTCGAACCCACGACCCCTTGGTTCGTAGCCAAGTACTCTATCCAACTGAGCTACAGCCGCTAAAGAGGCGTCATCATACCATGTTCTCTGCTGGGCATGTGGCGCTTTTGCTTAACCCAGGTGCATCAATGTGCGGCTGCCCGCGGGCAGCAACCAGGCCTGGATCGGCAAGCGCGCAACTATACCACGAATTTCAGCCTCGGGCATGTGCGAGAACGCCGTGGATAGAGCGTCGGCCGTGGTCGCGTCGGCAGCGCGCACGGTGACGCTGCGCCACAGCGGTACCGCACTGCCCGACGCGGGGTTGAATAGATGGGTGAAATGGCCGGCTGGATCCAGCGGGGTACCGTAGCCACCCGACGTCGCCAGCGCCTGCCGGGCGCCATCCAGCGGCAGCGTTTGCAGCAGCTGGCCGGGTTCATCGGGGTTGGCAATCCCGGCGCGCCACGGGCGTTCGTCGCCGGGGGCCCCCAGCGCCCGGGTTTCGCCCATGTCGACCAGTGCGCGGTCCAGGCCGTGGGCGTGCAGCAGCTCGGTGACGCGGTCGGTGATGTAGCCTGGCGCGATGCCGTTCAGCGTCAAGGCCATGCCGGGGCGCTCCAGCACGATGGCGTCGTCATCCAGGCGGACGGCGCGGTAGTCGACCCGCGCCAGCGCTTCGTGCAGTGCAGTGGGCTCGGGTGGCAGGGGCCGGCCGCTGCGCACCTGGAGGGCATACAGATCCCATAGGGGTTGCACGCTGGGGTCGAAGCGGCCCTGGGTCTGCTCGCTGAAGGCCAGGGCGCGGGTGAGCAGCTCGGCCAGCTCGGCCGGTGGCAGCGGCAGGCGGCCGGTGCGGTTCAGGCGCACCAGGGCGCTGTCTTCACGGTACAGGCTGAAGATGCGCTCGAGCCGCTCTACCTCGGCCACGGCCATGCGCACCAGCGCGTCGGCGTGGGCCCGGTCGGGATGCAGGATCTGCAGCTGGGCGTCCGCGCCCAGGGCGATGCCGCGCCAGGTGACGGGCTCGAGTGGCGGATTGCGCAGCGCAGCCTGCAGAGGCGCAGTGCTCAGCAGCGCACTGCTGGTGGCCAGGATACCCAGGAAACGGCGGCGGGTTGGAATGGCAAGTGTCATGATGAAGGGGCTCCGGCAGGTTGGGGTGCCGCAGGGCGGTTGGACTCCGGGTTGGGTTCTACATAGCGCAGCACATAGTCTTCGGGCATGTCTTTGAAGCCGACGATGCGCCCGCCGTGGTCCTGGGCGAAGGCCTGGGCCTGTTCCAGGTGTTCGAAGGGCAGGGCATCGGGAGCGCCCATGGCGCCCACGGTATCGCTTTCGATGACATAGTGCGCGGCATGGGCGTCGATCCAGGCCTCGTCGGGCGGATTGCCGTCGGGGCCGGCACGGCCCATGTCCTGAACGTAAATGGCGACGATGGCCTTGGGTTCTTCGGGCAGCAGGGTGTAGGCGAAGACTTCGCGGATGGTGGAGAACCAGACGGGATCGGCCTGGTCGCGCAGCAGGATCTGCCCCTTGGGCCCGATGTGCTCGACCAGGAACATGCCGCAATAATGGCCGATGGCTTCATCCGTCATCACGGCAGGGGAGGAAGACGCTTTGTCGTTGCCTGGGTCGCCGCAGCCGCCCAGCAGAACGGCCAGCCCCAGCGCGGCGGCCGCCAGCAGCCGGTGGGGGGCCACGGCGCGTTTCATAGGGCTCTCCGGTTGAACACGTAGGCGGCCAGCGCGAGCGGCAGGACGATCCACAGCAGCTGTGCCAGCAGCAGGGTGATGGGTGACAGCGTCACCTGGCCGCTCAGGCCGGCCATGCCGGCGTACATGGCGATGTTTTCGTGACCGGTCAGGTTGAGCAGGCGGTAGACGTCGGCCGGATTGAAGAGCAGGATCACGTTCAAGATGGCGTCCGTGATCAGGCGGCCCTGATCGGCCACCAGGATGCCCAGCAGCACCATGTCGTAGATTACCACCAGGAACAGCCAGACGCCGATGGCCAGGCCAGCGGCGGTAGCGCGTTCCTGTACCAGGGCGCTGATCAGGTAGCCCAGGGCCAGAAAGCTCGCGCCGAGCAGGATGCTGGCGGCGATGAGCAGGCCGAACGGACCCCAGGCGGTGGGGTCGAATTCGCCATGCGCCACTTGCAGGGCCACGCCCGCTACCCCATAGCCCAGCAGCGTGGCCAGCGACAGCGTTGCCAGATGGCCCAGGAATTTTCCGGCCAGCACTTGGGCGCGCGAAACGGGATAGCTGAGCAGCAGGGCCATGGTACCGCGGTCGATTTCACCGACGATCGCGTCATACGACAGCAGCATGGCGATGAGCGGCACCAGGAAGATCGACAGGCTCGAGAGGCTCACCACGGTCACGGTCAGCGGGTCGACCTTGACCGAACCGGTGGGAGCGCTGCCCAGAAAGCCCAACGACAGGGCCAGCATCGCCAGCAGCAAGGTGACGGCCAATACCCATCGATTGCGCAGGCTGTCGCGGATTTCCTTGCGGATCAGGATCAAGGTCGGGCTCATGCATCCTCCCGGTGCAGAAACTGGGCATACATTTCATCCAGCCCGGGGTGGTCCAGCTCGAGGTCGCAGACCCCTGGCACGTCGTGCGCGGCGCGCAGTACGGCGAGCTTGTCGCGTTCGGCGCAATGACGCTCCAGGCGCCGCGCCGCGATCGGGCGCCATTCGGCCAGCGGCTGGGCAAGCGGCTCGGTGAGCGTGAGCCGGATGCGCACGGGCAGGTCCGCCTGCTGGCGCAGCTGACTGAGGCTGCCGTCGGCGATCTTGTGGCCCTTGCGCAGGATGACGGCGCGATCGGCCAGGCCTTCGAGCTCGGCCAGGGCGTGGGTGGACAGCAGGATGGCCACCCCCTGGTCGCGCAGCTCGCGCACGATGTCGTAAAACAGCAGGCGCGAGGCCGGATCCAGCCCCGAGGTGGGTTCGTCCAGCAATAGGATGCGCGGCTGGCCCAGCAGGGCCTGGGCCAGGGCCAGGCGCTGGCGCATGCCCTTCGAGTAGCCACCCACCCGCCGGCGGGCCGCCTCGGCGATGCCCACGCGAGACAGCAGTGCGGCGTTGCCGGCGGGGCTCAGCCCCTTGAGGCGGGCATAGAATTCAAGCGTCTCCACCCCCGTCTGTGATGGATACAGCGCAACGGTTTCAGGCAGGTAGCCGATGTGGCGCCGGCTGCGCGCGGCGGCGGGCGTGCCCGGGGTTTCACCCAGCACGCGCACGGTGCCGGATTCGGGCCGGATCAGCCCCAGGATGAGCTTGATCAGCGTGCTCTTGCCCGCCCCGTTGTGGCCGGCCAGGATCACGCACTCGCCGGGATCCAGGTGCAGGCTGACTTGGTCGACGGCATTCAGCTTGCCGTAGCGTTTCGTGACGGCGCGCAGTTCAATCGGAGATCCGGTGACAGTCATGGCAGGGTCTCGTACTTCTTCCAGGTGGCGGATTCGGGCGCGGCCATCAGCGGGGCACTGTCGACCACGCCGCCGGGCAGCAGCGCCGGAAATTGGGATTGGGCCCAGCGCACGATGGCTACGGCGGGGCTGTTCAAAAGCAGGCGGGCGCTGGGGGCCCGCCAGATGACCTGGTCGATGATGCCGTTGGGCCGGTAGGCGGTATCGCCGATGCCGTCGCCGTCCAGGTCGAAGGCGGACAGGTCCGACCAATAATTGCCACGCCCTTCGTGCGACCATTCCAGGACGCGGGTGCCCACGTACTTGACCTGGTTCTGGTTCTGCAAGAAGGCATTGCCGTAGATTTCATTGCCTTCGGAACCGGTGTAATGGACGCCGGTGGCGCAGTCCTGAAAGAAATTGTCGGCCAGGAGATTGAAGTTCGAGTTGTACACGAATACGCATTTGTCGCCCTGCACGACCACGTTGCCGGTGATGATCGAGTCGTCTGTGGCGTTCAGCAGCAAGCCCTGGGCCCGGCTTCCTACTGCGATGTTGTCGGTGACCGTGAGGCGGCGCGAGAACATGATGGCGTAGCCGATGTCGTTGCCCAGCGAGACATTGTCGCTGACCTGGCTGTCGTTGGTGTACATGTAGTGCACGGCATAGCGCACGTGCTGGAACGTGTTGCGTGCAAACAGGTTTTCGCGGCTGTTGTTGGAAAAAATGCCGTCGCGGCCTTCGCTGATGCCGTTGTCCAGCACCTGCGAGCCGGGGGCGTTCCAGACAGTGATCCCGTTGCCGCGCTCGTTGACGCGCAAGCCCGTATTGCCCACGATGCGGTTGTGCTCGACGACGGCATCTTGCGCGCCCCACAGGTACACCCCCACGGAATTATCCAGGATGTCGTTTTCCACGATATGCGCGCGGGTCGCCAGCTTGTCCAGAAACACGCCGGCGTCCATGTCCGGCAGGCTCAGGCCCGAGTGGCGTATGGTGAGATGCTTCACGGTGACGTCAGGCGCCTGGATCCACACGCTGCGGCCTTTGCGCTCGCCCAGGATATGGGCGCTGCGATCTTCGGGGCCCAGCAGGGTGAGCGGCTTGTCGATTACCAGGTTGCCGGGATATTCGCCGGTCGCCAGCCGCAGGGTGTCGCCCGGCTCGGCCGCTGCGATGGCCGCCTGCAGCTTGCTGCCTGCGGGCACGTGGACATCGGCGGCCGGGGCCATTCCCGGGGTGCCCGAGAGGGCTGCCCCGGCGGCCAGGGCGGCCGCCGTTTTCAGGAATGGGACAGTGGCCATGTTGCTCAGGTGTTTTTCGGCTTGACGTTCATCTGGCCGGACATTTCCATGTGCAGGGCATGGCAGAACCACTGGCAGTAGTACCAGTGCACGCCGGGGCGCGACGCCGTGAAGGTGACCGAGGCCGTGGCCTGGGGGCCGACTTCCATGGCAATGCCGTAGCCGCTGAGCGTGAAGCCGTGGGTCAGGTCTTCGATGCGCTCCATGTTGGTGACGAACACGGTGACTTCGTCGCCTTCATTGACCTCGAAGTTCGACAGGCTGAACACGGGCGCGATGGCCACCATGTAGACCCGCACCTTGTTGCCATCTCGGATCACGTTGGCTGCCCCTTCGAGCGTGACCCCGTCCTTCTCGGCCCATTTGCGGGCGTCTTCCCACATGGGGTCGTCGCGGTCCCAGATGTGCTTGGGCCGTACGAACGAGCGGTGCACCAGCAGCATGTCGTGCGGCTCTGCAAAGCTTGGGCCATCGTGCACCAGCTTCATCTCGTCGCCCGAGATGTCGATGAGCTGATCGTTCTCGGGCTTGAGCGGGCCCACGTTGAGGAACCGGTCTTTCGAGAACTTGTTCAGCGACACCAGCCATTTGCCGTCGGCGTCCTTGGTTTCGCCCATGGTGGTGTGGTTGTGCCCGGGCTGGTATTGCACATCGAGCTTCTGGACGATGGGATCGACGTCTTCGCCCTTGTAGGCGCGTATGGCCTTGTCGATGTTCCACTTGCACATCTGGCTGTCGATGAACAGGGTGGTGTAGGCGTTGCCGCGTCCGTCGAAGGCCGTGTGCAGCGGGCCCAGGCCCAGTTCGGGCTCGGCCACGACCACGTCGCGCTCGGAGATCTTGTCGTCGAACAGGTCATCGAGCAGGCGTACGTCGATCATGGTGACCGTGGGCGACAGCTTGCCGTTGAAGACGATGTGGATGCCGTCCGGGGCCGCGTTGCAGCCGTGCGGCGAATTGGGCACGGGGATGTAGCGCGTGTATTTGGAGCCCTTGCGGCCGTCGACGACCGGTACGCCATTCATTTCGGTGTAGTCGCCGTTCTTGACGGCCTCTTCGATGCGCTTGATGTTGAACACCACGGCCCAGTCTTGCTCGTTGGCCGACATTTCGGTGACGTTCAGGCCTTTTTCCGAGTTGTAGCAGGTGGCAAAGGCGTACTTGCCCTGATAGTCGGCGTCGCCGTTGTCGAGGTTGCCGTCGACCAGCACCTGCCAGGCGATTTCCATGGTGTCGCCGTCCACCGCGGTGTAGATCGCCCAATAGTTGTCCTTGGGGTTCTCCATCACCGTGCCGTCGTTGGGCAGGGGCACGATGTGCTCGCCGTTGCAGAACACATAGCCGGTTTTCGGGTAGCGCTGCGGGCGCAGCCCGTGGATGCCGTCGGCGTTGGGGATCTCGATGATCTTGTCGGTCTTCATCACGTCGCAGCGGATACGCGCCACGCGCGTGTTGGCTTTGTCGTTGACGAAGATGTAGCGCCCGTCGTAGGTGCCGTCGGTGAAGGACATGTGCGGGTGGTGCAGGTCGCCGTTGGGCAATACGCCGCCGATGGTCTTGATGTACTCGCGCGTGGCCGGCGTGAGGTTGCCGTTGAGGATCTTCAGGCTTTCATTGGTGCGGCCCCAGCCCGTGGCGCTGCACATGTTGAAGACCGGAATGCGCATGAGTTCGCGCATCGAGGGCAGGCCCATGATGCGCAGTTCGCCCGACTGGCCGCCCGAGTTGAAGGCGTAGTATTCGTCGAGCTCGCCGGGGGCGATTTCGTATTTCTGCTGGCCTTTGCTGTCTTTGGCATTGGCGCTCAGGTGGGTCGCGCCGACGGCGGCAGCCCCGGTGGCCGCTGCCGCGCCGAGGAAGCCGCGCCGGCTCAGGATGGGTTTCTCATTGGTGGGGTCGGACATGGAGGTCTCCCTGGGGTTGGATGACAAGGCCTGGAAAGGGCCGCTGCTATGAAGGAGTGGATGCTGCAGGTTGATCGTCGGCCACGCGTGGGCGCACCGTGGGCTTGCGCTTGGCGATGACTTCGCCCGGAATGGCCGTATCGATTTTGGGGGCCGGCTTGTCACGCCTGAGCCGGGCGTTTTTCTGGATCAGGTGCGGACAGCGCTTTTCGTTGTGATAAAGCTGCTGGCAGTTGAGGCACTGGATGCATTCGTTGGGGTTGATGTCGCCTTCGGGGTTGATGGCCTGGACCGGGCATTCGATCGCGCACAGCTGGCAGGGGTTGCCACAGGTCTTGTAGCGGCGCAGCCAGTCGAAGATGCGCAGGCGGGCCGGGATCGCCAGGGCCGCGCCCAGCGGGCACAGGTAGCGGCAATAGAAGCGCTCGACGAACAGGCCGGCCAGCAATAGCAGCGCGGCAAACACCACGAATGGCCATTCGCGCATGAACTTCAGGATGATGGCCGTCTTGAAGGGCTCGACTTCCGCGTATTGCTCGGCCAGGCCCAGCTGGTACAGCGAGACCCCGAACAGCAGCAGGAAGATGATGTATTTCAGGCCGGCCAGCCGGGTATTCAGGCCGTGCGGCACCTTGATCTGCGGCACGCGCAGTTTCTTGGCCAACTGGTTGGTGAGTTCCTGCATCGCGCCGAAAGGACACAGCCAGCCGCAGAAGGCGCCCCGGTTCCAGAAGATCAGCGACATGGCGGTGGCCACCCAGAGGATGAAGACCACGGGATCCATCAGGAAGTATTCCCAGCTGAAGTCGGTGCGCAGCGAGGTGGTGAAGGTAAGCACGTTGACCACCGACAGCTGTGCCTGGGCATACCAGCCGATCCAGAACAGCGTGAAGATCAGGAAGACCGTGCGGAACACTTTGTAGAAACGTTCGTAGCGCACCAACTGGTTCTGGAAGAAGAACACCATGATCAGCGTGATGAGCGCGATCGAGATGATGACGATCTGCCCCGTCTTGGCCAACCACATTTGTTCCCAGAGCGCGGGGCCGTCATCGGCGTAGTAATCGTCTGCGCTGTAGGGGGTGGCAGTGGCTGCCACCGTGCCCGGCGCCGCGGAACCCGCGGCCGCCCCTGGGGCCGCAAGGGCCGCCGCAGCCGGTGCTGGCGCGGGACGGCTCGCGTCTACGGCCATGAAGGCATCGGGCAGATCGTAGTTGAGCACGAACGTGGTGAAGGCTTTTTCTTTCACGCTGATGACGCGTTGCACGGTCAGTTGCAGGCGCCAGGGCTCGGTTGGGTCGAAGTCTGCGTCTTCGGGCACGGTGAACAGGGCGATTTCCTTGAAACCTGGGGCGCCCGCCGCCATCAGGTCGGCCAGCCGCTGGTGGTCCAGGTCGGTGAAGCGAAAGCCGTTCTCGTTCTGGATGATTTCGATGCGGTCGAACACGCCCCCGCGCACGTAGCCCGAGCCCTTGAACGAGTACGGCCCGTTGCCAGCCACCAGGATGGCCTGCTGGTCTGGCTTGAGGCGGTCACGCAGGTATTTGTATTCGATGTCGCCCAGCAGGCTGCGGCCGATGGTGGGCACGCTGACCAGCGCCACGTACAGGTCGGCGAAGAGGTCGTCTGGATCGCCCGCTTCGGGGCGGTCGATGGCGCCCTGGCGGCCCGTCTTCGCGAAGGCGTCGTTGACGTCTGCCACCGAGATGGCCAGGTGGCCGACGGCACCGTCGGCCAGGAGTGCGTCCCAGGACTCGGTGCCGGTCTTGCTCATGTCGATGACCTTGTGCACTGCCTGCGTAGCTTCAGCCGGGGCTTCCTGGCCGATGTGGTAACGACGTGCGAGCACCATGACCGAGCGCGTGATGCTGTCGCCCACCACCATCAGGGTGACCGTTGCGCCGCTGACGATGTCGACCGGGGGCGGTTCGCCGGGTCGGGGCGGGTTCTTGATGTAGTTCTTGCCGATGTAGCCGTCGATGAAGTGCTCGACCTTGGATTCGGGGATGCCGATCAGTACGATGGGTTCGTGGTGCTCGACCAGCCGCGCGCCGACGATTTCGCCATCCAGCGACAGGCCGATCAGGACGTCGATGGGCTTGCTGGAGTAGCCGCGCGTGTTGACGATGTCGGATGTGAGGTAGACGTAGCCCAGCAGTTTGTCGCCTGCGTAGGCCCGGGCGATGGGGGGATCGCCTTCGGCTGGCCCGAAGCGGTCGGCGCCGGGCACGATATCGCTCGGGCTGACTTTGTCGAGAAAGCCGCCCAGCCGCGGCCCCTTGACCTGGGCGGTGCCGGCCATGCCGAAGCGGAAGGCCTGTTGCGTGGGCGACTGGGTGGGTGCCTGGGTTTGTGCAAGCCCGACAGACGATGCGATCAGCGCGATGCAGAGGAAAATGACAGACAGGATCCCGGTCCGGCCCGGGGCAAATACTTTGAGCATGAGTGATCAGTCAGTCGGCGAAAGCATGTGCGTATGGTAGCGTTGCACTGCATTGCCGTTCTTGCGCCAGATCAAGAACACGGCTTATTTCGAGGGGTGTGCGCGCTGGGCTTTTGAACGTGGCGGGCGGCTGACGGCGGGGTGGTTCAGAATGTAGAAGCGCAGCGGCCGATTGGCCCAGTCGGGGCCGGCGTAATCCACGCCGATGCGTGGGCTGCTGGCCACCTGGATGGGGGCGGGGGCCTGGTCGCGGGCTAGCCATAGGGTCGAGCCGCACATGTCCAGGCCGTAGTGTGTCATATCGACCCCCATGGCGCGGCACAGGCGCCCCGGACCATTGGTGGCGCCGCGCAGATCCTGCACGGGGGCAAGCGCACGCAGCAGCACCGCAGTGCCGCTGCCTTCGGGCCCGGTGACGACGTTCATGCAGTGGTGCATGCCGTAGATCAGATACACGTAGGCATGCCCGGGCGGGCCGAACATGGCGCGGGTGCGCGGGGTGCGCCCGCGGGCCGTGTGTGCGGCGAGGTCGCCCGGGCCCAGATAGGCCTCGACCTCGACGATGCGCCCGATGCGTGTATGGCCGTCTGCCTGGTGCACCAACAGGCAACCAAGCAGATCCGGCGCCACCTGTTCGGCGGGGCGATCGTAGAAATGGCGGCCCAGGCGCTGCAGTTCGCCCCGCAGGGCATCATCCGGGGTGCGCAGTTTGTCGAGCGGATCGCGCCCTGGCATGCTCAGGCCTGGCCCGCCCGCAGGGCCAGTTGGTCGAGCAGGCGGGACTTGTCGGGGGCCGGCAGGAATGACGCGCGCAGGCTGTTGGCCGCCAGCGTGACCAGTTCGTCGTGCGAAAGGTCGAGCGCGCGGGCCGCGGCCACATAGTTGTCGAGTAGGTAACCGCCGAAGTAGGCCGGGTCGTCTGAGTTGAGCGTGATGCAGGCCCCGGCGCGCAACAGGCGCGCCAGGTTGTGGTCTTCGAGCCGCGCCACCACGCCCAGTTTGAGATTGGACAGCGGGCATACGGTCAGCGGCACCTGTTTTTGGATCAGCGTTTTGAGCAGGGCGGGCTCATCGGCACTGCGAACCCCGTGATCGATGCGCTCGGCGCCCAGCAGCTCGAGGGCCTGCCGCACGTAGCTGGCCGGGCCTTCTTCGCCGGCGTGAGCCACGCGGCGAAAACCCAGCTCGCCGCAGCGGGCGAACACCCGCGCGAATTTCTCGGGCGGGTTGTCGCGCTCGGCGGAATCGAGCCCCACCCCGATCCAGAGGTCTTGGTAGGTTTCGCGCAGGGGCAGGGCGGCCTCGAGCGTGGCCATCGCGTCTGCCTCGCTGAGGTGGCGCAGGAAGCTAAGCAGCAAGCCGCTGCTCAGGCCCCAGTCATCCCGGGCCTGGCGCAGTGCCGAGGCCAGCCCGGCGAACACCGTGTCCATGGCGACGCCGCGCGCGGTATGGGTTTGCGGATCGAACATGATTTCGGCGTGTACGACGCCATCGGCCCGCGCGCGCCGCAGCCAGGCGCTGGCGAGATCGTGAAAATCCTGCTGAGTGACCAGCACGCCCGCCCCCGCATAGTAGAGGTCCAGGAAAGACTGCAGGTCGGTGAATTGATAGGCGCTGCGCACCGCCTGCACGTCTGGCCAGGGCAGCGTCATGTGGTTGCGCCGGGCCAGTTCGAACATGAGTTCTGGTTCCAGCGTACCTTCGATGTGTACGTGCAGTTCGGCCTTGGGCAGGTTGCGCAGCCAGCGGCGCAGATCGGCATCGTCGGTGGGCAGGGTCATGGCGTGTCCATGCATTCTTGCGTGCTGGCATTATAAGCCGCCCCGGCTGTCCAAGGCCGGGCATCCCGGGTAGACTGTCTCTTGAAGCATTGCACACAAGGGGGCGATCATGGCATGGATGTCTGCAGAGGCAGGGGCGGCGGACAACCTGGTGCCAGACCTGCCGGCGCACAACCTGTTCCAAAGCTGTACGGCCCTGGTCGAGGGGGTTCAGCGTACGGTGGGCGACGCGGCATTGCCGGACCTGTACGCCTGGGGGCAGCGCCTGGGCCAGCCCGAGCTGTTCCGCCTGGCGGCGCAGGTCAACCGGGACGGCCCGGTGCTGCATCCCTACGACCGCCTGGGCCGGCGTATCGATGCGATCGAATTTCCGGCTGGCTGGCATCGGTTCCTGGCCCTGGCTTTTGCGCAAGGCATGCATGGCAGCGCCTGGACCGAGCCCGGCCCGGGGGCCCACGCCATCCGCGCGGCGCACTATCTGCTACATGGCCAGGTCGAGGCGGGTTCATTGTGCCCCATCACCATGACCAGCGCGGCCATTCCGCTGCTTGCGCGCGAAGACTGGTTTCCAGCTTTGCGCCCGTTGCTGGCTGGCCGGGCCTACGACGCGGCCGATGCGCCGCTCGACCGCAAGCAGGGCATGATGGTCGGCATGGGCCTGACGGAAAAGCAGGGGGGCACCGATCTACGCCGCAATACCACGCAGGCTCAGGCCGCCGAAGACGGCGGGTTCCGGCTGACGGGCGAAAAATGGTTCGTATCGTCGCCCACCTCGGATGCGCACTTGGTGCTTGCGCTCGAGGGCGAGCGGCATTCCTGCTTTTACGTGCCGCGCTGGACCCCCGATGGCCAGCGTAATGCGCTGCGCATACTGCGCCTGAAAGACAAACTCGGCAACCGTTCCAATGCCAGTGCCGAGGTCCGCCTCGAAGGCGCCTGGGGGCGGCGCGTGGGGGAGCCCGGCCGGGGCATCGTCACGCTCATCGAGATGGCTGCCTACACGCGCATGGATTGCGTGCTGGGCAGTACGGCGCTGCTGCGTCAGGCCTTGGTGCAGGCGATCCACCATACCCGGCATCGGCAGGTGTTCGGGCGGTCGTTGGCCGATCAGCCCCTGATGCAGCAATTGCTGGCCGACGTGGCGCTCGAATCCGAGGCAGCCATCCTGCTGTGCCTGCATCTGGCACAGGCCTTCGATGCCCACGACGACGCAGCCCAATTCCTGCGCCGCTTGCTCACCCCGGCGGCGAAGTTCCGGATCTGCAAGCGGGTGATCGGGGCCGCGGCCGAGTGCATGGAGGTCTGGGGCGGCAATGGCTACATCGAAGACGGCCCCATGGCGCGCCTGTATCGTGAAGCCCCCGTCAATTCCATCTGGGAAGGCTCCGGCAACGTCATGTGCCTGGATGTACTGCGCGCGGCCCAGCGCCATCCGCAGGCCATGCAGGGTTTTCTCGATGATCTTGGCCAGGCGCACGATGCACCGGCCCTGCGCCAGGGGGTTGCACAGCTGCGCGGGCTGCTGGCCATGGCGCCCGATGCCCTCGAGCGTCAGGCGCGCCGGGTGGCCGATACCCTGATCCTGCTGGTCCAGGCCGATCTCGTGCTCCGCCATGCGCCTGGCTGGGTGGCCGAGGCCTTCGTGGCAAGCCGGCTGGTTGCGGGCGGCAGCGCGCTATACGGCGCCGGCTCCGTACAGCTTCCCGCCGCGCGCCTGCTGCAGCGGGCCTGGCCCGGCTGACGCCATGGCGACGCAGCGCACCCCAGGGTCATCGGCGAGCCCGTGTGCACCGTATACAATAGGGCGCTTTGGTTTTTTTCGCGGCCGTGTCGGGCGGCCTGCCCTCGCGCATTTGTGGGTCTTGTGTGGGGCCCTGTGGCTGGGGGGCGCCGCTTGGGCGGCCGACACTTATGTCGTGTCCGGTCGCGTCGTGAATGTAGCCGATGGCGATACGCTGACCCTGCTCGTCCAGGGGCAGCGCCAGCGGATACGCTTGGCCAGTATCGATGCGCCCGAAACCGGCCATGGCCGCATGCGTCCGGGTCAGCCGTTCGGGCAGGCTGCGCGGCGCGCTCTGGCGCAGCGGGTGGCCGGCCAGACGCTGACGCTCACCTGCTACGAGCAGGACCACTACGGCCGCGAGATCTGCGATATCCCGCTGTCTGGCGGCGAGACCGTCAACCGGCTGCTGGTTGCGCAGGGTCTGGCCTGGGCCAATGAGCAGGGGGGTGGAAAATACCTGCGCGACCCTGAACTGCGGGTGCTCGAGGCCCGGGCGCGTGAGCAGCGCCTGGGGCTGTGGCAGCAACCTGGCGCCGTGCCGCCCTGGACATGGCGCTGGAAATGCTGGAACGCTCTTGAAACCGGGGCATTGACCCCGATCTGCTGACTATGACTATCAAAGTATTTGACCTTTCCTGCGAGCATGATCACCTCTTCGAGGGGTGGTTTGCCTCTGCGCAGGCTTTCGAAGATCAGCAGGCCCGCGGGCTGGTGCGTTGTCCGGTGTGCCAGAGCATGCGTATTACGCGTCGTGTCTCGGCCCCGCACCTGAACGTCAGCCACCTGCGCGAGCAGGTACCGGCTCAGGGGCAGCAGACCCTGCCGCAGGGGCGGGCGGCGGTGGCGGCGCCGTCGGTCAGCCAGCTCAGCCGGATGCAGGCCGAAGTCCTGCGCCAGATGCGGCGCATCCTGCAGCAAAGTGATGACGTCGGGGTGCGTTTCGCCGACGAGGCCCGGCGCATGCACGAAGGCGAAATCGCCGAGCGACCGATCCGGGGCACGGCCACGGCAGAAGAATGCAAGGAACTGGTCGAAGAAGGCATCTCCATCATGCCCATCCCCGAATTCCTGGACGACGACCGCCTGCAGTGACCGGCAGTAATGGCCGTCTGTGGTAGGCGGGCCGCGCTTGGCCCGCCCCGCGGCACCGGCCTAAATGACGCGGCTGCGGTATTCGTGCGTGCGGGTGTCGATTTCGATCTTGTCGCCGATGTTGCAGAACAATGGTACGGCGATCTCGAAGTCGGTGGAGATCTTGGCGGGCTTGAGCACTTTGCCCGAGGTATCGCCCTTGACGGCTGGTTCGGTGTAGGTGATCTCCCGCACGATGATGGTGGGCAGCTCGACCGAAATCGCACGCCCCTCGTAGAACACCACCTGCACGGTCATGCCTTCTTCCAGGTAGTTCAAGGCATCGCCCATGCTGTCGGCTTCGACTTCGTGCTGGTTATATTCCTCGTCCATGAAGACGTACATGGGCTCGGCATAGTACGAATATGTGCACTCTTTGTTTTCGAGCATGACCAGCTCGAATTTTTCGTCGGCCTTGTACACCAGTTCGCTGGCTGTGCCGGTGAGCAGGTTTTTCAGTTTCAGCTTGACCACGGCCGCGTTGCGGCCCGACTTGTTGTATTCGGATTTCTGTACCACCAAGGGGTCGTTGCCGACCATGATGACGTTGCCAACGCGCAGTTCCTGTGCGGTTTTCATAGGGTGAGGCTCCGGGGGTAAGTGCCCCGAATGCAGATTCATGTGTCGAGGCAGAACTGGAAAATCAACCCAGTATTCTAGCGCGTTTGCAGGTGCTGCATGCAAAAGACGACCAGGCGGCTCGCCAGGTCGTCTTGTGCGGCCAGTTGCCTGCTGTGTCGCCGCGCCCGCTTTTGCCAGGCACCCCACGCCGGGGGCGAGAGCGCCTGCCGGGCCGCCTGGGCGACCGCGCCGGGGTCTGCCGTGTTCCAGGCCGTCAGCAAGCGTGTCGCTTCGGGGGGCAGGGGCAGCGCATCCAGCCAGGCCGCCAGCTTGGTGAGATGGGCGCCGTCCGCCTGGGGGTAGAGCTGCCAGACCAGCGGCTGGCCGGCCCAAAGCGCGCGGACCAGCGAGTCTTCGCCGCGCACGAAATTCAGGTCGCAACACCACAGCACGTCATCGAAGCGGGCCTGGGGTAAGAACGGAATGGATCGCACCCGCAGTGCGCCCTGGTCGTGCAAGCCCGGCGGGATATCGCCGGGCACCAGCAGCCAGGTGGGTTGGGTATTGTGCGCGAGCGCCTGCTGCAAGCCTGCCACGGGCGCGTGGGGGTACGCGAAGAGCAGCGCGCAGCGCGTCTCGGGCCGCAGCGCACGCGTGTCCAGCCCGGTCAGGGCGTGAAGCCGTTGGCGCCGGTCCTGTTGGCGGGCCCCACGGCGCCGCGCCAGCAGATCGGCTTCGCGCAGCAGGCCACCGCTCGCCGGGGTGAACCCCGGAAAATAGAAATATTTGACGGCGCCACCGGCCTGGGGCGATGGCAGGCCATGGCAGTCTTGCGCCCAGGCTTCGGCGCTCAGGTACTCCAGATTGATCCATACGCAGCGCTGCCCGGCGATGGCGGCCTGGTAGGCTGCGGGCAGGGTGCAGGCAAACGCTTCCAGCACGACTCCATGGCGCGGCGGCGCGGCCTGGTTGGCCCGCTCCCACGCGCCGACGTGTACACCGTCGATGATTTGTACGGCCTGCCGTGGATCCAGGGCTGGCAGCAGGCGGGCCAACGTCGGCAGGCCGTCGATCCACAGGCGCACTGCGTGCCCGCGCCCGGCCAGCTGCCTGGCCAGGCGCCAGCACACGCCGGCATCGCCGTAGTTGTCGATGACCTGGCAGAACAGGTCGAATGCGATGCGGGCGGCAGGCTGGGACACCTTCAGTGCAACTGCAGCGGGTCCGGATCGATTTCTTCAGGGAGCTCGGGGTGCTGCATTTCGCCGGCCATGTTGGGAAAAAAGGGCGTGCCGCAGTCTTCGCAGACTTCGCAGTGCTCTAGGCCGGGCACCCGCCGAACGTTCTGGATGCCGCATTCATGCAGCAGTGTCGCGATGGTGGCGCCCGTATCGACCGCGTCCGGGTCTTCTTCTGGGCGGGCTTCCTCGCGGCTGAGCGTCGGCCAGACGCAGCCGTAGATCACGTCATCGTGGTCGCGCATGCTGAAACCGATGCGGTATTCTTCGATGCTGTTTTCGCCGCAGGCCACCAGGGCGGCCTGCAGCGCGGAGCCCGGCAGGTTGGCTGCCGTCTGCAGCCAGGTGGCTGCCGCCTTCAGCGTCATGGGGCGGATGTTCTGGTCGGCCTGGCGCGTACTGCTGTAGTAGGCATCCGGCACGGGATAATCGACCTGGCAGCCGGTGAAGACCGGTTCGAGGACCCGTGCGCAGCCTGCGGCCCAGCGTTGCTGCGTGGTCTCGAGCGTGTTTGCGGCGCGCAGTGGCTCGGTTTGCCACTTGAAGACGGGTTCGCCCTGCGGCACCACCACGCAGCCGATCAGGAAGAAAGCATCGGCGAGCAGTTCACCCATTTCTTCATCGGGTTTCAGCGTGGGCCAGTCGCGCTCTTCGCCCAGGGCGCGCAGCGCCAGCGTCTGCACCCAGCCGTGCGTATCCTGGAAGGTGCGCGGCAGGTGCTCGAAGCGCAGGAAGTGGGGAAAAAAGCAGAACCGTGCGTGGTCCTGGAAGACGGCATCGGCCAGCAGGTCCGATAGAGCCTGCCGTACGCCGTCGCCAAAAATGCCTGCGGGCAGCTGGTAGCGCGTCCAGGCCAGCATCGGTGCCGAAAACAGCAACGCCTGCCAGTTTTGCCCGGCGAATTCGAATTGCAGTGACTCGGAGCAGGATTCGGCCAGGTCGACCAGAGATTCATACCCTGGACCCTGTTGCTCGATCAGGTGCTCGAGTGCTTTTTCGGTGTGATGATTGTGCCGTGCCGACAACGTCTTGATCAGCGTATCGGCGAGGCGGCCTTCCCACCAGGCTTCTTCGAGGCGGGAGCGGGAGCGCGCATGCGCGTTGGCGAGTGCGACCAGTGCTTGGGCGCGTCGTGGCAGGGGGGCAGGTCGGACAGGCATGATACTGCAGCAAGTGGTATGTTGCCGCTAGTGTACCGCGGCCGTGAGGCCGCGGTGGGGGGGGTCAGGCGCTGACGGTGTCGGCGGCCGTCGTGTAGTCTTCGATGCGGTCGAAGTTCATGTAGCGGTAGATGGATTCGCTGTCAGTGGCCAGCAGGCCCATGTGCTCGAGATACTCTGCCTGGGTCGGGATGCGGCCCAGGCGCGAGCAGATGGCCGCCAGTTCGGCCGACCCCAGGAACACATTGGCGTTCTTGCCCAACCGGTTCGGGAAATTGCGCGTGCTGGTGGAGAACACTGTGGCTCCCTCGCGCACCTGCGCCTGGTTGCCCATGCACAGAGAGCAGCCCGGCATTTCCATGCGCGCCCCAGCTGTGCCGAACGTGCCATAGTGGCCTTCTTTGGTGAGTTCGCCCGCATCCATCTTGGTGGGTGGAGCCACCCACAGCTTCGAGGGCAGATCGCGCTGCCCCTGCAGCAGCGTGGCAGCTGCCCGGAAATGGCCGATGTTGGTCATGCAGCTGCCGATGAAGACCTCGTCGATCGGGGTGCCGGCGACGTCCGACAGCGTCTTCACGTCGTCGGGGTCGTTCGGGCAGGCCACGATGGGTTCGGTGATGTCGGCCAGGTCGATCTCGATGACGGCCGCGTAGTCGGCGTCGGCATCCGGCGCCAGCAGTTGCGGATCATCCAGCCAGGCCTGCATGTTTCTGATGCGCCGCGACAGCGTGCGCGCATCTTCGTAACCGTTGGCGATCATCCATTTGAGCAGCGTGATATTGCTGTTCAGGTATTCGATGATGGGTTCCTTGTTCAGGCGCACCGTGCAGGCGGCGGCCGACCGTTCGGCCGAAGCGTCGGACAGTTCGAAGGCCTGTTCCACCTTCAGGTCGGGCAGCCCTTCGATTTCCAGGATGCGCCCGGAAAACACATTTTTCTTGCCCTTTTTCTCGACGGTGAGCAGGCCGGCGCGGATGGCGTACAAGGGGATGGCGTTGACCAGGTCGCGCAGCGTGACGCCGGGCTGCAGGGTGCCCTTGAATCGCACCAGGACCGATTCCGGCATGTCCAGCGGCATGACGCCGGTGGCGGCGGCAAACGCCACCAGGCCCGAACCGGCTGGAAAGCTGATGCCGATCGGAAAGCGGGTGTGTGAATCCCCCCCGGTGCCCACCGTATCGGGCAGCAACATGCGATTCAGCCAGGAGTGGATGATCCCGTCGCCGGGGCGCAGCGACACACCACCCCGGGTGCTGATGAAGGCGGGCAGCTCGTGGTGCATCTTGACGTCTACGGGCTTGGGGTAGGCCGCGGTGTGGCAGAACGACTGCATCACAAGATCCGCTGAAAAGCCCACACAGGCCAGATCCTTGAGTTCATCGCGCGTCATGGGCCCCGTGGTGTCCTGGCTGCCGACCGAGGTCATGCGGGGTTCGCAGTAGGTGCCGGGACGCACGCCCTGGCCTTCGGGCAGCCCACAGGCCCGCCCCACCATCTTCTGTGCCAGCGTATAGCCTTTGCCAGTGTCCGCGGGGGCTTCGGGGTGGCGAAACAACGTGGCCGGTGCCAGGCCCAGCGCCGTGCGTGCGCGTGCCGTCAGGCCGCGCCCGATGATGAGCGGGATGCGGCCGCCCGCGCGTACTTCGTCGAGCAGCACGTCCGATTTCAGGGCGAAGCGGGCGATGACGGCGCCGTTCTTGAGCACAGTGCCGTCGTAGGGGCGCAGTTCGATCGTGTCGCCCATGTGCATGCCCGAAACATCCAGTTCAATGGGCAGGGCGCCTGAATCTTCCATCGTGTTGTAGAAGATGGGCGCGATCTTGCCGCCCAGGCACACGCCGCCATAGCGCTTGTTGGGCACAAAAGGGATGTCTTCGCCGGTATGCCAGATCACCGAATTGGTGGCGGACTTGCGTGACGAGCCAGTGCCCACCACGTCGCCCACGTAGGCCACCAAGTGCCCGCGCGCCTTGAGCGCGTTGATGAGCTTGATCGGGCCGACCTGGCCCGGGGCGTCGGGCTCGATGCCGTCGCGGGGGTTCTTCAGCATGGCCAGGGCGTGCAGCGGGATGTCGGGCCGGCTCCAGGCATCGGGTGCCGGCGAGAGATCGTCGGTATTGGTTTCACCGGTCACCTTGAATACGGTGAGGGTCAGGCTCTCCGGGACCTCGGGCCGGCTGGTGAACCATTCGGCCTCGGCCCAGCTTTGCAGTACCTCGCGGGCGAGGGCATTGCCCGCCTGGGCCTTTTCTTCGATGTCATGAAAGGCATCGAAGACCAGCAGGGTTTTTTTCAGGCCTTCGGCGGCGGTGGCCCCGACGTCGGGGTTGTCCAGCAGTTCGATCAGGGCGCCGATGTTGAAGCCGCCCAGCATCGTGCCCAGCAGCTCGGTGGCGTGCCGGGCATCGATCAGCGGGCAGGTTTCCTGGCCGTGGGCCAGCGCCGCCAGATAAGACGCCTTGACCTGTGCGGCGTCGTCCACCCCCGCCGGCACGCGGTGGGTGAAGAGCTCCAGCAAGAAGGCTTCTTCGCCGGCGGGCGGGTTTTTCAGCAGGTCGATCAGGTCCGAGGTTTGGCGGGCGGTCAGGGGAAGCGGGGGAATGCCGATGGCGGCGCGGGCCGCCGCTTCGAGACGATAGGAATCAAGCATGGAGGGCCTTGTGGCAGGTTGTCGAATCGGCGCCATTTTAGGGCAAGCCGGTCAAACAGGCAACAGTCTTATATAAGATATAAGACTGGCCGTCGCGCCCACGGCGCACCCGTCCCACAGCCGGCAATCGGTCTGTGGGATGCGCGCGCGAAGCGGGGGCAATCAGGAGGCGAGCAGATCCTGGTATTCGGGGTGCCGACGCATGTACGCCGCCACATATGAACAGGTGGGGCGCACCTTCCAGCCTTTGGCGCGTGCGGTCTCGAGCCCCTCGTGCACCAGGTCGGCCGCCACGCCGCGCCCGCCGACGGCGGGCGGGACTTCGGTGTGGTGGAATATGGCCACCCCGTCGTGCAGCACGTATTCGAGCACGCAGACGTGACCGTCTTCCAGGTGGACGAAGCGCTGGGCCGCTGGCTCGTGCGTGACGGCCCGTGCCGTCGGGGGCGTGGGTTCAGATGACATACAGATCCACGTACTCTTGCACCGGCATGGCCTCGAGCCTGGCCTGGTCGAGCGAGACGTCCAGGATGCGCTGTTGTTGGCGTTCGGGGAACTGGCGCGCCAGATTCGTGCGGAACTTGGCCTCGAGCAGGGGGATGCCTTCGGCGCGGCGTCGCTTGTGGCCGATCGGGTATTCACAGACGATTTCATCGAGCTGGGTGCCGTCGTTGAATTCCACGGTCAGTGCGTTGGCGATCGAGCGCTTTTCGGGATCGTGGTAGTCGCGCGTGAACGCGGGATCTTCCACGCAGACCATTTTGTCGCGCAGGATATCGATACGCGGATCGGCGGCGATGCTGTCTTCGTAGTCGGCAGCTGTGAGGCGGCCAAACAGGATGGGCACGGCCACCATGTACTGGATGCAGTGGTCGCGGTCGGCCGGGTTGTGCAGCGGGCCTTTCTTGTCGATGATGCGGATGCAGGCCTCGTGGGTGCGGATGGTGATCTTCTTGATGTCCTCGGCCGTCTTGCCCACGGTTTTGAGTTGCTCGTGGATCTGCATGGCCACTTCGACCGCAGTCTGTGAGTGGAACTCGGCCGGGAACGAGATCTTGAAGAGCACGTTTTCCATGACGTACGTGCCGTACGGGCGCTGGAACTTGAACGGCTGGCCCTTGAAGAGTACATCGTAGAAGCCCCAGGTGGGGGCGGTGAGTACCGATGGGTAGCCCATTTCGCCGGTGCGCGCGATGAGCGCCAGGCGCACGGCGCGGCTGGTGGCGTCGCCCGCTGCCCAGGACTTGCGGCTGCCCGTGTTCGGGGCATGGCGGTACGTGCGCAGGCTTTGGCCATCGACCCAGGCCAGCGAGACCGCGTTGATGATTTCGTCGCGCGACAGGCCCAGCATCTGGGCCACGACCGCCGTGGATGCGATCTTGACCAGCACGACGTGGTCGAGCCCCACTTTGTTGAACGAGTTCTCGAGCGCGATGCAGCCCTGGATCTCGTGGGCCTTGATCATGGCCTCGAGGACGTCGCGCATGGTCAGGGGCGCCTTGCCCGCGGCCACGGCCGTGCGTGAGAGCCAGTCGGCCACGGCCAGGATACCGCCGAGGTTGTCGGACGGATGGCCCCATTCGGCCGCCAGCCAGGTGTCGTTGAAGTCCAGCCAGCGGATCATGGCGCCGATGTTGAACGCGGCCTGCACCGGGTCGAGCTGAAACTGGGTGCCGGGTACTTTGGCACCGTTGGGGACTTGCGTGCCGGGCACGATAGGGCCCAGCAGTTTGCGGCAGGCGGGATATTCGAGCGCCTCGAGCCCGCAGCCCAGGGTGTCGATGAGGCAGTTGCGCGCGGTCTCCAGCGCCAGGGCGCTGTCGATCCGGTAGTCGAGCACGTAGTCGACGATATCCACCAGGACCTGGTCAGGCTGGGGGCGGACGTTGGAAATAGTCGCAGACATAAGGTTTCCTTTGAAGAGTTGCGGCTTATTTGCGTTTCGCCAGCGGGATGAATTTGAGATCTTCGGGACCCACGTAATTGGCCGTGGGGCGAATGATCTTGTTGTCGACGCGCTGCTCGAGGATGTGCGCCGACCAGCCGGTGGTGCGGGCGATCACGAACAGGGGCGTGAACATGGCGGTGGGAACCCCCATCATGTGGTAGGACACGGCCGAGAACCAGTCTAGATTGGGGAACATTTTCTTGATGTCCCACATCACGGTTTCAAGGCGTTCGGCGATGTCGAACATCTTGGTGGAGCCCGCCTGCTTGGACAGCCGCTTGGACACGGCCTTGATGACCTGGTTGCGCGGGTCGGACACGGTGTAGACCGGATGGCCGAAGCCGATGATGACTTCCTTGGCTTCGACGCGCCTGCGGATGTCCGCTTCGGCTTCGTCGGCGTTGTCGTAGCGTTTCTGGATTTCGAACGCGACTTCGTTGGCGCCGCCATGCTTGGGACCGCGCAGGGCGCCGATGGCGCCGCAGACGGCCGAATACATGTCGGAACCCGTGCCGGCGACGACCCGACCTGCGAAGGTGGAGGCATTGAATTCATGTTCGGCATACAGAATGAGCGAGGTGTGCATCGCGCGGACCCACTCGTCGCTGGGCGCCTCGCCGTGCAGCAGATGCAGAAAGTGTCCGCCGATGCTGTCGTCGTCGGTCTCCACCTGGATCACGCGGCCATTATGGCTGTAGTGGTACCAGTACAGCAGCGCCGACCCCAGGCTGGCTATCAGCCGATCGGCGATGTCGCGCGCGTCGGGCGGGTTGTGGTCGTCTTTTTCGGGCAGCACGCAGCCCAGGGTCGACACCGCCGTGCGCATCACGTCCATCGGGTGGCTGGCGGCCGGCAGGGACTCGAGCACGGCCTGCACCTGCAGGGGCAGGCCGCGCAGGCGGCGCAGCTTTTCCTTGTACGCGGCGAGTTCTGCTTTGTTGGGCAGCTTGCCATGGATGAGCAAGTGGGCGATTTCTTCGAATTCGCAGGTTTCCGCGATGTCGAGGATGTCGTAGCCCCGGTAATGCAGGTCATTGCCGCTGCGGCCCACGGTGCACAGGGCCGTGTTGCCGGCGGCGACCCCCGAGAGGGCA
>NZ_JBAYTI010000030.1:0-38290 GCF_041675725.1 Castellaniella sp.
CAGCTGGACAGCGACTGGGTGCGCCGGCTCGAATCCTTGCTGGCCTTGCTGCGCACGGGCCTGACCCTGCTGTCCGGCGCCGTGCTCGTCGTCGTCCTGGCCACGGTCTTCAACACGGTACGGCTGCAGGCACTCACGCAGCGCGAGGAAATTGCCGCCGCCCGCCTGGTGGGTGCGACCGAACCCTTCGTGCGCCGCCCATTTCTGTACGTCGGCGCCCTGACTGGGCTCGCCGCCGGCCTGCTGGCCTGGCTGCTGGCCGGCCTCGCCCTGATACCGCTCAACCGCATGCTCGAACGCTTCACGCACACCTACGGCCTCGAATGGGCGCTGCACCTGCCGGCGCTGCCGGACCTGCTGGCGGCCGGTGCCCTGATCGTGCTGCTGGGGGCCGTGGCTGCGCGCCTGTCGGTCACCCCGCACACCCGCTTCTGATGACCAGGCCGGGGCCTTCCTCTGCGCCGTCCCTGAATCCAGCCGGCCTGGCCGAGCGCATCAGCCGCTGGCAATCGAACCACGGGCGCCACCACCTGCCCTGGCAGGACACCCGGGACCCCTACCGCATCTGGCTCTCGGAAATCATGCTGCAACAGACCCAGGCCGCCACGGTCGTGCCCTGGTATGAGCGCTTTCTGCAGCGTTTCCCCGACCTCGCCGCGCTGGCGCAGGCATCGCTCGACGAGGTTCTGGCGCTTTGGGCCGGGCTGGGGTATTACGCTCGCGCCCGTCACCTGCACGCCTGCGCCCATATCGTGCACACGCAGTACGGTGGGCGGTTTCCGCGCACGGCCCACGAGCTGGCCAGCCTGCCCGGCATCGGTCCATCCACGGCCGCGGCGATCGCGGCGTTTGCCTTCGGCGAGCGGGCGCCGATCCTGGACGGCAACGTGCGCCGGGTCTTCATGCGCCTGCAGGCGCTGGATGCCGACCCGGGCGCGGCCAGCACCCTGCGCGAGCTCTGGGCCCTGGCCCACCGCATCCTGGATGCCGCCCCCGCCTCGCTGGACATGACAGCCTATACCCAGGGTCTGATGGACCTCGGCGCCACGGTCTGCACCCGCAGCCGCCCCGACTGCGCCCGCTGTCCACTGGCCGATGACTGCCTGGCCCGGCGCCAGGGCCTGCAGGATGTGCTGCCGCGTGCGCACAGGCGCCGCGCGCGCCCGCTGCGCCACCGCACCTTGCTGATCCTGCAGCATGGCGACCACGTGCTGCTCATTCGCCGCCCCGCGCAGGGCATCTGGGGCGGGCTCTGGAGCCTGCCCGAATTCGCCGACGCCGCCGAGCTGGAAGCGTACTGCCGGCACCAGGTGCAGGCCGCCCAGCCGCCGCGCGCGCTCGCCGCATTCGAACACGATTTCACGCATTTTCGGCTGCAGATGCATCCCTGGCACCTGGCCATGGCCGGCCGACGGCCCGCGGCTGCGCCGGGTCAGGCCTGGGTCACCCTGGGCGCGTTGACACGCCACGGCCTGCCAGCACCCGTATCGCGCCTGCTCACCGGCTGGCTCACGCAGCAGACCTGAGCCGCCGGCCGGGCCAGAGGCGACCCACGGCACGGTGGCATGCGCCGACCGAAGGCAGGCGGGCGCCGGCTCAGTCCGGTTCGGCCTGTTGGGCCCCAATGCCCATCAGCAGGCCGAACACCACCCCCAGGGTCATGAGCGCCGTGCCGCCATAGCTCATGAACGGCAAGGGCACGCCCACCACGGGCAGAATGCCGGACACCATGCCGATGTTCACGAACACGTAGACGAAGAACATCATGGACATGGCACCACCGAGCAAGCGTCCGAACTGGGTGGGCGCGCGCACTGCGATGGTCAGGCCCCGCAGGACCACCAGGCTGTACAGGATCAACAGGGCCACGGCCCCGTACAGGCCGAATTCCTCGGCGAACACGGCGAAGATGAAGTCCGTCGTGCGTTCAGGGATGAAATCCAGGTGCGACTGGGTCCCCTGCATATACCCCTTGCCATACAGACCGCCCGAGCCCACGGCGATCATCGATTGAATCGTATGAAACCCCTTGCCCAGGGGATCGGTGCCCGGGTTGAGCAGTACGCAGACGCGGTATTTCTGGTAGTCGTGCAGGAGGACCCAGTCGACGTCGGGCTGGCAGATCCGGTCTTCCAGGGATACCAGCACCCCGATCGCCACCACGATGACCAGCACGACCGGCGCCAGCAGCCGAAATGAAAAGCCCGCAAAATAAATCACGCAAAAGCCCGACGCCAGCACCAGCAGGGCGGTGCCCAGATCGGGCTGGTCGATGATGAAGGCAGCCGGCACGAGCAACAGGATGCCGGCCACGAAAAAGTCGCGCACGCGGAAGGTGCCGCTGCCCTGGCGCTGCAGATACCAGGCCAGCATCAGCGGCACACCGATCTTCATCATTTCGGACGGCTGAATGCGCGTGACGCCCAGGTCGAGCCAGCGCGTCGCCCCCTTGCTGGTCACCCCGAAGAAGAATACCGCCACCAGCAGGGCCAACCCCACCGCGTAAATGGCGGGCGCCCAACGCTTGACCCACCCGGGTGGCAACAGGGCCACCGCCCACATCGCCACGAACGCAAGCAGGAAATTGCGCATCTGATCCGCAAAGCGCCAGTCTGTACCGCCCACGGCGGAGTGCATGGTGGCCATGCCCACCAGCGCCAGTACGACCAGCAGCAACAGCAGGGGCCAGTCGAGCACCGAGAACAGGCGCTGCAGGGCCCGGATGATCAGGCTCATAGCAGCCTCCGGGAATCGGCGTGCGGCGACAGAGCCGCCTGCGGCCCGGGCAACGTGGGCCCCGGGGCCGCAGGAGCCGCAGGAGCCGTCGGATGGCCCGGTGCGCGGGCCTGGATCGGCCCGGCGGTGGGCTCGCCCTGGTGCCGCAGGCGCCGCTGCTCGACCCGCTGGGGATCCAGCCACCAATCGAAGACCGAGCGGGCGATGGGCGCCGCGACCGAGGCCCCCCAGCCCCCATTTTCGACGATCAGGGCGACGGCGATCTGCGGGTCTTCCACGGGCGCGTAGGCCATGAACAAGGCATGATCGCGCAGACGCTCATCCACGATCTGCGCCTTGTAGCGCGCACCGCGCAGGCTGAACACCTGGGCAGTGCCCGTCTTGCCCGCCGCCTGGTAGGGCGCGCCTTCGAAGGCGCGCTGGGCGGTCCCCTTGCGCACCACGTCCACCATGGCGTCGCGCACGACCTGCAGGTTCTCCGGATTCAGGTCGATCTTGTATTGCGGCCCGACCACCGGGTAGGTCGAGTCGTTGGTTTCCGGATCGATCACACGGCGCACCAGGTGAGGTTTCATGTACACGCCGTTGTTGGCCAGCACCGCCGTGGCCTGGGCGAGCTGCAGGAGCGTAAAGGCGTTGGCACCCTGGCCGACCGCCACCGACACCGTCTCGCCCTGGTACCAGTGCTGCTGCTCGGCCGTCTTGTAGGCCCTGCGCTTCCAGTCGCGCGAGGGCAGCACCCCCTTGCGTTCGCCATCGAGGTCCAGGCCTGTGATCTGGCCGAAGCCGAACTGCTTGTTGAAATCATGCAGGGCGTCCACGTCCATGAGCGCCCCCAGTGAAAAGAAATAGGTATCCGACGACACCACGATGGCGCGGTGCATGTCGGTGGGCCCGTAGGCCGCTCCGCCCGCATTGCGAAACCGCTGGCCAGCCAGCTCGAAGTAACCGGGATCGGACACCTTTTCGCGTGCCCCGCGCACACCCATCTCGAGCGCCGCCAGACCGACGAAAGGCTTGTACGTGGAGCCGATCGGATACGTGCCATACAGCGGCCGGTTGATGAGCGGATGATCGGGCGATTCATTGAGCTTGCGCCAGTTTTCGACGTCGATGCCGTCGACGAACAGATTCGGATCGAACGAGGGCGACGATACGAAGGCAAGAATCTCGCCGGTCTGCGGCTCGATGGCCACCAGAGCCCCCCGGCGCCCTTCGAACTGGGCTTCGGCCATTTTTTGCAGGCCGACGTCCAGCGACAGTTCGAGGTTGGCGCCCGGCACCGGATCGTTGCGGCTCAGTTCGCGGACCGGCCGGCCGCTGGCCGTGACCTCGAGCTCCTCGACCCCGGTCTGGCCATGCAGCGCATGCTCCCAGGTCTTTTCGATGCCTTTCTTGCCCATGACCGGCGTGCCGCGATAATTGCCCAACTGGCCGGATTCTTCGAGGGCCTGTTCATCGGCCTCGGAAATACGCCCTACGTAGCCGATGACGTGCGCGGCGGTTTCGTTCTGGGGATATTGCCGCACCCAGCGGGCCTGCAGCGTGACCCCGGGAAAGCGCCAGGCCTGTGCCGCAAACCAGGACGCTTCGAGCTCGTTCAGGTTGTTGCGCAGCATGACCGGTACATAGCGCCCGCTCTGCTCGTATTGGCGCAGGAATTTCTGCCGCGCCGGCTCGCTGAAATACACCAGCTCGCGCAGATCATCGAGCAATGGCCCGATCGGGCCGTTGACCTGCGCGCGCGTGATCTGCAAGGTGTAGTCGCGCAGGTTGTCGGCCAGCACCGTGCCCTCGCGATCGAATACCAGCCCCCGACGGGGCGGGACGGGTACGATGGTGATGCGGTTCTGCTCGGCGCGCGCGGCCAGGTTGTCGTGGCGCTGCACCTGCAGATGCCACAGGCGCCCGACCAGCAGCAGCAGGCACAGCAGGGCGAAGACCCCCGCGACCCAGGCGCGCAGGACGACTGTCTGGCGTTGCTGAAGACCGATCTTGCGGAACTCGAACATGGGCGTCTCAGACCGAGCCCGTGTCGCCGGCTCCCGATGAGCGCACCGGCAGCGACATGAGGATGTCGAGCAGGGGCCACAAGGCGACCGTCATCAGCACGGACCACAGCCAGGCCCAGCCCGCCCAGGCCCCCTGCAGCCAGGCGCCCAGCAGGTGCGGAACCAGCGTAGCCAGGACCAGCACCGGCAGGATGTGCAGCATCTGCACGATCGCCGGGAAGCGCAGCAGGCGCCTGCGCAGCAGCTCGACCCCGTAGGCTGCCAGCACGTAGCCCACGGACTGCAGCCCGAGCAGCCCCGCATCGTGTACGTCCATGAGCAGGCCGAACACGAAGGCGGTGGTCAGGCCGACCCTGGAAGGTTCGTGCAGGCACCAGTAGACGAGGAACAACAGCAGCAGGTCGGGTACCGGCTGCCACAGGCGCCAGGGCAGCAGGGAGGCCATCCAGACCAGCAGCAGCGATCCCCATACCACCCAGCCGGGCATGCTGCGCCCGAACGCAGCATCATCCACGGGCTGCAAGCGAGCCAGCGATGAACTGTGGGCGAGGTGGGCGGGCTTATTCTGCGGCATGTTCCGGCGGCTGGGTTTTCAGGTGGCTGTCTTTCTCTATGCTCAAGACCAGGAAATGACGATAACGTTCCGGATGGGACAGCGGCTCGGCGATCGCGCGGCCAAACCCCGTGCCGGGGTCGCGCTCGACTTTCAGGATACGCCCGACCGACAGGCCGGCGGGAAACAGCCCGCCGATGCCGCTGGTGATGAGCATGTCGCCGGCTGCCACATCGGCATGATCTGCCAGATAGCGTACTTCGATCCGGCCGGCCTCGTCACTGCCGAAAGCAATCAGGCGCAGCCCATTGCGCAGCACCTGGACCGGGATGGAGATGCTGTCGTCGATCAATAGGGCCGCTTCGGACGTGAATGGCGTCACGCGCACGATCTGGCCGACCACGCCGCCTTCGTCGATGACCGGCATACCGGCCTCGATGCCGTCATCGGACCCCTTGTTGAAAATCAGCCGATGGCTGAAGACGTTGGGCGGGACGTAGAAGACTTCGACGGCGATGGATTGCCGCGCCGTGGCTTCGGACACCCCCAGCAGCCGGCGCAGCTGCTCGTTTTCGGCCACCAACTGGGCCGCGTGCGTGGACAGCTGGGCCATTTCGATGCGCTGCCGGCGCAGCGCATCTTGTTCGGCCCGGGCGACGCGCGCCGCCTGGGACCAGCTGTCGAAGAAATCCATGGCCTCGCGCGGCGCCATGACCGTGCGCTGGAACGGATAAATGGCCACGGAGACTGCATTGCGCAGCGGTGCCAGGACAGACCAGTGGGCATCGACGATGACCAGGGCCAGGCTCAGGGCGAGCAACAGCACCAGACGGACTTCTACACTGGGGCCCTGCCTGAACAGACGAAGATTTCCGGGCTGTGGCATGACGTGTACACGGCGGCCCGCGGATCAATCATAGATGAACACCCCCCCCAGGCGCTCGAGATGCTCGAGCGCTTCGCCGCAGCCGCGCACCACGCAGGTGAGTGGATCTTCGGCCACCACCACGGGCAGACCGGTTTCTTCCTGAAGCAGGCGGTCCAGGTCGTGCAGCAGGGCCCCGCCACCGGTCAGGGCGATGCCCTTGTCGGTGATGTCGGCCCCCAGTTCGGGTGGGGTTTGTTCGAGCGCCGTCTTGACGGCTGAAATGATTTGATTGAGCGGATCAGTGAGCGATTCGAGGATTTCGTTGGATGAAACGGTGAAGCTGCGCGGCACCCCTTCGGACAGGTTGCGCCCTTTGACTTCGATTTCGCGGATTTCAGACCCGGGGAAGGCCGAACCGATTTCTTTCTTGATGAGCTCGGCAGTGGGTTCGCCGATCAGCATGCCGTAGTTGCGCCGGATGTAGTTGATGATCGCCTCATCGAATTTGTCTCCGCCCACGCGGACGGACCCCTTGTAGACCACCCCCCCCAGGGAGATGATGGCGACCTCGGTGGTGCCCCCGCCGATGTCGACCACCATGGAGCCGCTGGCATCGGATACGGCCAGACCCGCCCCGATGGCCGCCGCCATGGGTTCTTCGATGAGATAGACCTGGCTTGCCCCGGCGCCGAGCGCCGACTCGCGGATGGCGCGGCGCTCGACTTGGGTGGACCCGCAAGGGACGCACACGATGATGCGCGGGCTGGGCGCCAGCATGCTGCGCGGATGCACCATGCGGATGAACTGCTTGAGCATCTGCTCGGTGACGGTGAAGTCTGCAATGACCCCGTCTTTCATGGGCCGGATGGCTTCGATGTTGCCGGGTACGCGCCCCAGCATCTGCTTGGCCTCGTGCCCCACGGCCTGGATGATTTTCTTGCCATTGGGCCCGCCATCGTGGCGGATCGCCACGACGGAGGGCTCGTCGAGCACGATCCCTTTGCTGCGAACATAGATGAGCGTGTTCGCCGTGCCGAGGTCGATGGCCATGTCACTCGAGAAGTAGCTGCGTAGGAATCCGAACATGAGAGCGCACGAGTGGAAATTGAATCTGCAATGATAACTTATAATCGCACTGACACTTCCGTAGATGAACGCTCATGGCACTGACTGAACAGGATATCGCGCGGCTGGCCCAACTCGCCAGTCTGCAAATGGATTCCGCCGACCTGGCCCAGGCCCGCTCCGACTTCGCCGCCATTCTCAGCCTGATCGAAACGCTGCAATCGGTCGACACCCAGGGCGTCGAGCCCATGGCGCACCCCCTCGAAGCCCGGCAGGCCATCACCTTGCGCCTGCAGGAAGACCGCGCCGATCCGCCGCACACCCAGGCCGAACTCGACGCGTGCCTGCGCAATGCCCCCGCCGCCCACGACGGTCTGTTTCTCGTTCCCACCGTCATTGAATGACACCATGACCCAGCCAACGGACTATCCCTCCATCGCCGCCCTGGGCAAGGCCCTGCGCGATCGGCGCGTCAGCGCGCTCGAACTGGCCACCGACGCGCTGCAGGCCGTGCACAACGGGCCGGATCCCCATCTGTTCCTGCACGTCGACGACGCCCTCACCCTGGCCCAGGCGCGCGCGGCAGATGCCTTGCTCGCGCAGGGCAAGGCGGGCCCGCTCGCCGGCATCCCCATCGCCCACAAAGACCTGTTCGTCACGCGCGGCTGGCGCACGACCGCAGCCAGCCGCATGCTCGCCGACTACGTCAGCCCATTCGACGCGACGGTGGTCGAACGTCTCGAACAGGCGGGTACCGTCTCGCTGGGCAAGCTGTCCTGCGATGAATTCGCCATGGGTTCGGGCAACGAAAACAGCGCCTTCGGCGCACTGCAAAATCCCCATGATCCCGACCGCGTGCCCGGCGGGTCCTCGGGCGGCTCCGCCGCCGCAGTGGCCGCCGGGCTCGTGCTGGGCACCACGGGCACCGACAGCGGCGGCTCGGTGCGCCAGCCCGCCGCCTACTGTGGCGTCAGCGGCATCAAGCCAACGTACGGCACGGTCTCGCGCTACGGCGTCATTGCCTATGCATCCAGCCTCGATCAGGCCGGTCCGCTGGCGCGCAGCGCCGCCGACCTGGTGCCGCTGCTCGATACGATGAGCGGCTTCGACATACAAGATTCCACCAGCCTCGAGACCTGCAACGGCGTGGCCAATGCGCCTGGGCGCATCACGGCCGCCTATGACCATTGCCGCGGGCTGTTCGGGTCGGGGGGCGGGCAGCCGCTGGCCGGCCTGCGCATCGGCGTGCCGCGCGAATTCTTCGGCGCCGGGCTGGCCACCGCGGTGGCCGATGCCATCGAGGCCGCCCTGCGGGTATTCGAATCCCTCGGCGCCCGGCGGGTCGACATCTCTCTGCCACTGACGCGCCTGGCGATTCCAGCCTACTACGTGATCGCACCGGCCGAAGCATCCAGCAACCTGGCTCGCTTCGATGGCGTACATTTTGGTTACCGTACGCCGCAGTATCAGGATCTGCCCGACATGATCCGCCGTTCGCGCAGCGAAGCCCTCGGCCCCGAGGTGCGCAAGCGCATCCTGGTGGGCACCTACGTGCTGTCGCACGGCTACTACGACGCCTATTACCTGCAGGCCCAGCGCGTGCGCCGCATGGTGGCCAACGATTACCGGCAGGCACTCGACCAGGCCTGCGACGTCATCATGGGCCCGGTCACGCCCAACGTTGCGCGCCGCCGGGGCGACCACGACCACGACCCGATCGCTGACTGGCTGGGCGACATCTACACGCTGGGCGCGAACCTGGCGGGCCTGCCCGCCCTGTCCATCCCCTGCGGCCTGGGCGGCCCGGCCAAACACCTGCCCATCGGCTTGCAGATCATCGGGCGCCACTTCGACGAAGGGCGCTTGCTGGCCCTGGCCGACTGCTTCCAGCAGCACACCGACTGGCATCAACACACCCCGAGGCACGTCGCATGAGTTGGGAAACCGTCATCGGGCTCGAAGTCCATGCCCAGCTATCCACCCAGTCCAAGATCTTCTCACGCAGCAGCACCCGCTTCGGCGCAGCGCCCAACACCCAGGCCAGCGCGGTGGACATGGCCCTGCCGGGCACCCTGCCCGTCATGAACCGCGGGGCGGTCGAGCGGGCCATCCGCTTCGGCCTCGCGGTGGGCGCCCAGGTGGCCGAGCGCTCGATCTTCGCCCGCAAGAATTATTTTTACCCCGACCTGCCCAAGAACTATCAAATCAGCCAGTTCGAACACCCCATCGTGATCGGCGGTCAGCTCAAATTCCTGCTCGATGACCACGAACACGTGGTGCACCTGACCCGCGCCCACCTCGAGGAAGACGCCGGCAAGTCGCTGCACGAGCATTTCACGGGTCCGCACGGCGAATCCTCCTCCGGCATCGACCTCAACCGCGCCGGCACGCCGCTGCTCGAAATCGTGTCCGAACCCGAAATGCGCTCGGCCGCGCAAGCGGTGGCCTATGCCCGCACCCTGCACGCCCTGGTGGTCTGGCTGGGCATCTGCGACGGCAATATGCAGGAAGGCTCGTTCCGGGTCGATGCCAACGTGTCGGTACGGCCCCACGGACAGGCCGCGTTCGGCACCCGCTGCGAGATCAAGAACCTGAACTCCTTTCGCTTCCTCGAACGCGCCATCCTGCATGAAGCCCGGCGCCAGATCGAACTCATCGAAGACGGCGGCCAGGTCGTCCAGGAAACCCGCCTGTACGATGCCGACCTGGATGAAACACGCAGCATGCGCAGCAAGGAAGACGCACAAGACTACCGTTATTTCCCCGATCCCGACCTGCCGCCGCTGGTGCTGTCCGCCGACTGGATCGAGGCCGTGCGCGCGGCCATGCCCGAGCTGCCTGCCGCCCGGCAGGCGCGGTTCCAGACCGAACTGGGCCTGGGCGCCTACGACGCCGCACAGCTGACGATGCACCGTGCACTGGCCGATTATTTCGAGGCCTGTGTCGCCGGCCTGCCGGCCGGGCAGGCCAAACTGGCCGCCAACTGGATCCTGGGCGAGCTCAGCGCGGCCCTCAACCGCGGCGATACCGACATCACCGCATCGCCCGTTTCGCCTACGGCGCTGGCCGGCCTCATCGTGCGCATCATCGATGGCACCATCTCGAACAAGCTCGCGCGCGAAGTCTTTACCGCCATGTGGGCCGGCGAATGCGGCGGCGCGGCCGACGACATCATCGCCGCCCGGGGCCTGAAGCAGATCACCGACAGCGGGGCCATCGAAGCGCTGGTCGACGAAGTGCTCGCAGCCCATCCGCAGATCATCGAAGAATACCGCGCCGGCAAGGACAAGGCCTTCAACTCGCTGGTCGGCCAGGTCATGAAGGCGGCCCGCGGCAAAGCCAACCCGCAGCAGGTGAACACCCTGCTGCGCCAAAAACTGGGCGGCTGACGACGCCACCTGCCGCCGCCGGCTGGCCGTGGCCCGCCCGCTACGGCGGGGCCTCAGGCCACGCCGTAGCGGGCCCGGTAGGCCGCCACCGCCTCGCGGTGACCCGCCCAGGCCGGCTCGTGCTCGAGCAAGGCCATGATGTCGTCCAGCGTCGCGATACTGACGACCGGGATGCCGTGCGCCCGCGTCACCTCGGCCACGGCCGAGCACGCATCGAGCCGGTCGTCGGCGCCCGCCTTTTCCATGCGGTCCAGCGCGATCAGCACCGCCACGGGCTGAGCGCCCGCCGCATGGATCAGGGCCACCGATTCGCGCACCGAGGTGCCGGCCGTGATGACATCGTCCACGATCACCACGCGCCCGCGCAGCGGCGCCCCCACCAGCACGCCCCCCTCTCCGTGATCCTTGGCCTCTTTGCGGTTGAAGGCGAAGGGAACCGCCCGCCCGCCCAGGTCGGGCGCGGACAGCGCGATCGCCGTCGTGGTCACCAGCGGGATGCCCTTGTAAGCCGGGCCGAACAGCATATCGAAACCCACGGCGGCGTCCACCAGGGCGCGGGCATAAAAACGCCCCAGCTGCCCCACGCTGTCCCCCCGATTGAACAGCCCCGCGTTGAAAAAATAGGGACTCAGGCGCCCGGATTTGGTCTGGAAGCGGCCAAAGCGCAGAACATCGTGGGCGAGGGCGAAACGGACAAACTCGCGGGCCGGCGAATCGGACATGGCGGACCTCGATGAAAGAAAACCGACATTATCGGATAATTCAAAGGGTCAGTCGCCAGAACCGGAGCCCAATGTGTTGCGTATCACCACCCTCAACGTCAACGGCATTCGTGCCGCCTTTCGCAAGGGCCTGGCCGATTGGCTCGACCGAGTCCAGCCGGATATCGTCTGCCTGCAGGAAATCAAGATCCAGGAGGCAGACCTGAAAGACGCCATGCGCCATCCGGGCGCCTACACCGGCCACTTCTTTCACGCAGAAAAAAAAGGCTACAGCGGCACCGGCCTCTATACCCGCCGGCCGCCAGAGCGCGTGGCTGCGGGCATGGACGCCCCCGAATTCGATGCCGAAGGCCGCATCCTGCGGGCCGACTGGCCCGGCCTGACCGTCATCAGCGCCTACCTGCCGTCGGGCACCAGCGGCGACATCCGCCAAGACGCCAAATACCGCTTCCTGGACCACTTCGAACGGTGGCTGGGCGACCTGATGGCCGAGCATGAACGCGATGGCCGCGAATTCGTGATCTGCGGCGACTGGAACATCGCCCACCGGGAAATCGACCTGAAGAACTGGCGCGGCAACCAAAAGAACAGCGGTTTCCTGCCCGAAGAACGCGCCTGGATGAGCAAGGTGTTCGAGACACTGGGCTGGGTGGATGTCTACCGCAGCCTGCATCCGGACACCACGGGCGAGGCCTACACCTGGTGGAGCAACCGCGGCCAGGCCTGGGCCAAGAACGTGGGCTGGCGCATCGACTACCAGGTGGCGACGCCGGGCCTGGCCGCCCAGGCCCGCCAGGCCGAAATCTACAAAGATGAGCGCTTCAGCGACCACGCCCCGCTGAGCATCGACTACGAACGCCCCTGGCCCTGAACGTCAGCCTGCAAACGCCCGCAGGCCCGGATCGGTGCGCTGATAATTCTGCGCCAACATGGCACAGACCATCAGCTGGACCTGATGGAAGATCATGAGCGGCAAGAGCGCGGGCCCAATGGCGGTGGCGCTGAACAGCACACCCGCCATGGGCACCCCGGTGGCCATGCTTTTCTTGGAGCCGCAGAAGACGATGGTGATTTCATCGGCCCGATTGAACCCGAGCTTGCGCGTGGACCAGGTGTTGAGCACCAGCACCCCCGCCAGCAGTACGCAGCAGACGACCAACAGCCACGACAGGGACGCGATGTCGACCGTCAGCCACAGCCCACCGATGACCGATTCGCTGAACGCCGTATAGACCACCAGCAGAATCGAGCTCTGATCGACACGACCGATCAGGCGGCGATGCCGGTCCATCCAGGCACCGATCAGCGGGCGCATCAAATGGCCGGCCACGAACGGCAACAGGATCTGCACGCTGATGCGGCCGATGGCTTGCAGCATCGAGCTGCCGCCGAGCGCGGCCGTGTCGGCATCCAGGAAGAAACGCAGCAGGATGGGGGTGAGTACGATGCCCACGATGCTCGAGGCCGAGGCCGCGCACACGGCGGCCGGCACGTTGCCCCGGGCAATGGATGTGAAGGCGATGGCCGACTGCACCGTACCCGGCAGCACGCACAGGTAGATGACCCCCACGGTCAGGGGCTCGCCCAGCAGGGGCAGCAGGACGGGCCGGAACATCCACCCCAGGAGGGGGAAAAACACGAACGTCCAGAGAAAGACCAGCCCGTGCAGGCGCCAGTGCGTAGCCCCCGCAATGATGGCCTGGCGCGAAAGCTTGGCCCCATGCAGGAAAAACAGCAGCGTGATCGCGGCTGCGGTGAGCCCTTCGAAAAATACCGCACCCTGGCCCTGGGCCGGCAACACGGTTGCGGCCACGACGACGGCGACGAGGGTCAGCGTGAACCGATCGAGGAGTAAACGCAGCTTCGATACCATGGGCTCAGACGGGTGCATCCAGTCGCTGGATCAGGTTGCGCATGAGCCACAGCAGCCAGAGGCCCGGCAGGGCGATCAGCACGGTGCCCAGAAAGAATTCCGGCCAACCCAGCCAGCCCACCAGCACCGGCGTGAGCGGGCCCGCCAGATAGGTGCGCCCCACGGCCGACAAGGCCGACAGCAAGGCGAACTGCGTGGCCGAAAACTGCGCCTGACACAGGCCCATCAGCAGGGCGACGAACGCCGCCGTACCCAGGCCGCCGCACAGGTTCTCCACGGCCACCACGCTGGCCATGGACAGCAGGTACGGGGGCGTGATGGCCAGGGCCCAGTAGCCCAGGTTGGACACGGCCTGCAGAATGCCGAACCACATCAGGGCGCGATACAAGCCCATGCGCGCCATGAACGCCCCCCCCGCCAATGCGCCGATAATGGTGGCCGCCAGGCCGAACACCTTGTTCACCATGCCGACTTCGGTGACGTCGAAACCCGCGCCACGCAGCAGGAACGTGGTCGACAAAGCACCCGCAAAGGCATCGCCCAGCTTGTAGAAAATGATCAGCAGCAGGATCGCCCAAGCGCCCGGCCGGCCGAAGAACTCGCGCAACGGCTCGACCACCGCTTCGCGCAGCCTGCGTGGCGCCGCCACCGCCTGCTCGGGTTCGGGCGCCCACAAAGTGGCCAGCGAAGCCAGCGCCATGAGCGCGCCCATGAGCATGTACATGGCGCCCCATCCGAGCCATTGGTCGGCGATGATCAGGGCAAGCCCGCCGGACACCACCATGGCCAGGCGATACCCCATCACCTTGAGCGCGGCCCCGGCCGCGCGCTCGTCGTGGCGCAGCACGTCGGTGCTGTAGGCATCGAAGGCAATGTCCTGCGTGGCCGAAAGAAAGGCCACCCAGACGGCCAACAAGGCAAGCACGTGCAGTTCGGCCGACGGTGAGAACAGCCCCATGGCCGCGATCGAGGCGGCCAACAGCCACTGGGTCAGGAAGACCCAGCTGCGCCGCCGCCCCAGCCATGGCGGGGCCCAGCGATCGATGAGCGGCGCCCAAAGAAATTTCAGCGTATAGGCGGTACCCACCAAGGTCAGGAAGCCGATGTTCTGCAGCGACACCTGCTCGACCGTGGCCCAGGCCTGCAGCGTGCCGGATGTCAGGGCCAGGGGCAGCCCGCTGGCAAACCCCAGCACGAGCAGCGGCAGCACCCGGTGACGGCCATAGATGGCCCAGTTGCCTTTCATGGAAAACGGCCAGTCACGTGGCGGGCCCCCCTGGGACGGGCGATTCGAAGTGGTAGACCGCCAGCGTGCTGCGCCAGCCCCGCAGATGGCGGATCTCGCGCGTGCCGCGAAAGGTGGCCAGGTCGATGATGCGCAAGCCCAGCTGCCGGGCCAGTGCCTCGAAATCACGCAAAGTGCACAAGTGAATATTGGGCGTGTCGTACCACTGATAGGGCATTTGCTCGCTCACCGGCATGCGGCCGCGCAAGATCGACCAGCCATGCGGCCAATAGCCGAAATTGGGGAAGGACACCACCCCGTGGCGTGCCACCCGGGCCATTTCGCGCAGGATGTGCTCGGTATGGTGCATCGATTGCAGGGTTTGCGACAACACCACCGTATCGAACTGCTGGTCGCCAAACAGCGCAAGCCCCTCTTCGAGGTTTTGCTGGATCACGCAGACCCCGCGACGGATGGCGCTGATCACGTGGTCATCGTCGATCTCGACCCCGGCGCCCTGGACGTGCCGGGTCTCCTGCAGATGCAGCAGCAGGCTGCCGTCGCCGCACCCCAGGTCCAGTACCCGGCTGCCGGGCCGGATCCACTGCGCAATGCGCTGCAGGTCGATGCGCAGCTGGCCGGGCGTTGGCCCTTCATATCGGGGCGGGCTCACAGGCGCCAGGGCGGGGGGACGAGCAGCCTGTGTCATGCCAGCACCCCGGTGGTGCGCGAACGCATGGGCAGGCCCAACCGCCTGGCCATATCATCGAAATAGCCCTGCACGACCGCGTGGTAGCGCGTGTCGCCCAGCAGGAAGGCGTCGTGTCCGTGCGGCGCATCGATTTCGGCGTAGGACACCTGGCGCTGGTTCTTGAGCAGGGCGCGCACGATCTCGCGCGAATGCTTGGGTGCGAAGCGCCAGTCTGTCGTGAAGGAGACCAGCAGAAAACGCGCGCGCGTGGCCGCCAGGGCCTGCGCCAGATCCCCCCCGTGGGCGCGGGCCGGATCGAAGTAATCGAGGGCCCGCGTCAGCAACAGATATGTGTTGGCGTCGAAGTAGCGCGAGAATTTTTCGCCCTGATGGCGCAAGTAGGATTCGATCTCGAATTCGATGTCGTAATGGTAGCGATAGTCGCCATTGGGGCCCGGCGCCCTTTGGGTGCGCCCGAAGCGGCTGGCCATGACGGCATCGGACTGATAGGTGATATGCCCCACCATGCGCGCCACCGACAGGCCATGCGCAGGCACCACGCCGTGTTCGTGATAACGGCCGCCATGGAAATCCGGATCGGTCGTGATCGCCCGGCGTGCGACCTCGTTGAAGGCGATGTTCTGTGCCGAAAGGCGGGGCGTGCTGGCAATCACCACGCAGTCGCCCACCCGCTCGGGCTGGGAGATCGCCCAACTGAGCGCCTGCATGCCCCCCAGCGACCCGCCCATGACGGCGGCAAAGCGACGGATGCCGAAGTAATCCGCGACACGGGCCTGGGCATGCACCCAGTCTTCGACGGTGAGCAGCGGGAAATCGGCCCCCCATGGCTTGCCGGTGCGCGGATTCAGGGTGGTCGGCCCGGTGGACCCGAAGCAGGAACCGAGGTTGTTGATGCCCATGACGTAAAAGCGATCCGTGTCCACTGCCTTGCCAGGGCCGACCATGTTGTCCCACCAACCGATCTGGCTCGGATGGTCGGCATCCATGCCAGCCACGTGATGGGATGCGTTCAGGGCATGGCAGATCAGTACCGCATTGTTGCGTTCGGCGTTGAGTTCGCCATAGGTTTCGACGGCCAGCGTGAATTCGGGCAGCACCTGCCCGCTGGACAAGACCAGCGGCTCGGAGAACGCGATGTATTCAGGCGACACCAAACCCACGCTGCCTTCAGGGATCTCGGGGCCGGCTGGCGATGGCTGAAGGGGCGGTTTGGAAACGGGGACGGAATGGGTCATGGGACCTCTTTAGCTGGATTTATGGAGCGCCCGCAAGCGGATCAGGCAAATCGGCGCCACTGCTTTTCGATTCTAGCACTTTGGATCCCAGGGGCTCTCATCCTGGAAAATCCTCGAAAACCCGGGACAAATAAGGCCTGATTCGAACATTCACAATATGCGACTAATGATACATTTACTAACCTTACACGGCAGAATATCAAAAAATGTCTATCACGGAGCCCCCCATGAAACTGACCCCGCGTGAACTCGACTGCCTGCACTGGGCGTCCTATGGCAAGACCAGTTGGGAAATCGGCCGCATCCTGGGTATCGCAGAACGCACCGCCAATTTCCACCTGTCCAACACCTGCGCCAAGCTCGCCGTCTGCAACCGCATGGCCGCCATCACCGCAGCCATCAAACTGGGGCTGTTGCCAGACCCGAATTTGCCCGGCGAACATTTCGATAAAATGGAATCCCTTCAGACCCTCCCGGGACCCAACGATCATGAGCCTGGCCTCACACCGGCGCGCGCGGCTGGCAGCGCACCCAGAGCTACTTCGCAGCATCCGCCGCGGCGTCGAAAAGGAGGGACTTCGCGTTGACGCCCAGGGCAAGCTGGCGCTGACCCCCCATCCGGCGAGCCTGGGCGCCGCCCTGACCCACCCGGGGATCACCACCGATTACTCCGAAGCCCTGCTCGAACTGATCACCGTACCCCACGGCAGCGCCCAGGCCATGCTCGACGAACTCACCGACATCCATCGGTTCGTGGCGCTGCGCAACCCGGCCGAGGTCATCTGGAACCAGTCCATGCCGGCGCAGCTGCCGGCCGAAGATCAGATCCCGGTTGCCTGGTACGGGTCATCGAACAGCGGCATGCTCAAGCACGTGTATCGCCTCGGGCTGGCCTGGCGCTACGGCAAGATCATGCAGTGCATCGCGGGCGTGCATTACAACTTCTCGCTGCCCGATGCCACCTGGGACTTGCTGCAAGACGGCCCCACCGCGCGCGATCGGCGCGACGCCGGGTATATGGCACTGATCCGCAACTTCATGCGCCATGCCTGGTTGCTCATGTACCTGTTCGGCGCCTCGCCCGCGCTATCCCACAGCTTTCTCAGGGGTGTGGGGCAAGAAGCCGGGCTGCAGCGTCTCAGTCCCGACACCTACTGCCTGCCCTGGGCGACCAGCTTGCGCATGAGCGATCTGGGCTACAAAAGCCCGGTACAGTCTGAACTCCAGCTGTGCTACAACGACCTCGACACCTTCACGGCACGCATCCATACGGCCGTGACAACCCCATGGCCCCCCTACGAAGCCATTGGCACCCATCGCGACGGCCAACGCATACAGCTGAACACCAACATCCTGCAGATCGAAAACGAGTACTACTCGCCCATACGGCCGAAGCAGGCCACCGCACGCTGCGAGCGGCCCAACACGACGCTCAGGCAACGCGGAATCCAGTACGTGGAAGTGCGCTGCATGGACATCGACCCATGGGCGCCGGCCGGCATCAGCCTGGATACCGCCCGTTTCCTGGACGTATTTCTGCTGCACTGCGCCCTGGAAGACAGCCCGCTGTTCCCGGCACCGGGCCACTGCCAGGAAAGCCAGGCCAATTTCAGCCTGGTGGCCCGCGAGGGCAGGCGCCCCGGCTTGCTGCTGCAACGCGACAACTGCATCAGCAGCCTGCGCGACTGGGCCCAGGAAACGCTCGAACAGATGGCGCCCACTGCCGAGCTGCTGGACACCTACAGCGGCGATGGCCAGCACCTGGCCAGCCTGAAGCGGCAGAGCGCCAAAATCCTCGATCCGAACGCCACCCCGTCAGGGCGCCTGCTGGCCGAACTCAAAGAGCGCGGCCAGGAATTCCACCACTACACCTTGGCGCAGAGTACGGCGCACTGGGATACGCTGCGGGCGCAACCGCTGGCAGCCGACACGCTGCAACGGCTGGATCGGCTTGCCGCGGTCTCGCTGGCCAAGCAGGCCGAGCTCGAGGCATCGGATGTCGTGAGTTTCGAAGAATACGTGGCCGAGTTCGAGGCGGCCCTGAGCTGAACGGTGGGCTGAACGATGGCTTAGAGCTGGCGTAGAGCCTAGAGCCCGGAAGCCGAGATGGCGCGCCCGCCAGGAATCGAACCTGGATCAGAAGCTTCGGAGACTCCTATTCTATCCATTGAACTACGGGCGCGCGTGACTGCCCAAGGGCAGGCCGGCCTGGCTGGCCGGCAGGAGCGTTATTGTAGCCTGATTGTTCGGCGGGCGCCGCAGCCTCTGCACAGGCAGGGCCCTGTCGTTATAATCGACGCTTCAGGCATGAAATCAGTTGTTCCGCCGCAGGGCGGCTGCCGATCACCCAGGAACCCGACATGAGTCACCCAGAAAACCCGTCTGCCACCAAGTCGCCACTGCGGCTGCTGATTACCGTCATCCTGGCATTTCTCATCCCCATTGCCATCATCATCGTCATGACCAACGTGCTCAGCCCGGTGATTCGTTCCGGGGCCGAGCCCGATCCCTACGCCGTCGAGCAGATCGCCAGCCGGATCCAGCCGGTCGCTGGCTTCAAGCTGGTCGACGCCGACGCGCCCGTCAGCTACAAGACCGGTCAACAGGTCTTCGAATCCACCTGCTCAGCGTGCCACGGCAGCGGGGTGGCCGGGGCACCCAAGTTTGGCGACGCAGGCGACTGGGGCAGCTACATACAGCAAGGCTTCGACAGCCTGCTCAAGAACGCCATCGATGGCATTGGCGCCATGCCGCCGCGCGGGGGCAATGCCGCACTGTCTGATTTCGAGGTCGCGCGTGCCGTGGTCTATATGGCCAACGCATCCGGGGCCGATTTCCCGGAACCCGCCGAACCGGGCGAGGCCGGCGCGGCCCCTGAAAGCGCAGCGGCCGACACGGCCCCGGCGCCCGCCAGCGACACCCCGGCAGCCGAAGCGCCGGCCGCCGAAGCCGCGGCCCCCGCAGACGCCGGGGCCGCCGAAACCGTCGCAGCCGCCGATACGGCCGCCAAGCCCGCCTCGGAAATGTCCGTCGGCGAAAAACTTTACCAACAGATCTGCATCACCTGCCACGATACGGGCCTTGCAGGCGCCCCCAAATTCGGCGACCGGCAAGCCTGGGCCCCCTATATCGAAACCGGCCTGGACACCATGCTCAAGAATGCCATTTCCGGGGTCGGCGCCATGCCTCCGCGAGGCGGCTCCCAAGCCACCGACGACGAACTCAAGGCCGCGATCGAATACATCATTGCCGCAGCCCAGTAACCCAGGCAGCGGCAGGCAGGGGGCCCCGCCCCTGCGCAGGCACTGAACCTGCGACCAATCGCCAACTTGCGGGGCCTATAGCCCCCCCACCGCCCGGCCCGACAGCCGGGCGGTGGGCATTTTGGTCCCCGCATGTGCATTTCAGCCACACCACGCCGGCCTTGAGCCACGAAAGACCGCGAAAAGACACATTTAGGGTTTTCCCCTAGACATGACCTAGGGTTTTCCCTATAATGGGTCATTCAAAGTTAAAACTTCTGAAACAGGAGTCCATGATGTACCTTAGTATCCCCCACCCCCATCTATCCGACGCCCTCGAGCGTGCCTATAGCAACTTCGCCTTTGATGCTCCTCAGCCCCTGTGCCTGAAAAGCGGCCTAAAGAAGCTTGGTGCCTCCCTGTGGCACGCCGGCAAGGCCGCCGGACGTTTCCTGGGTGAAGCCATCAACGCGCAAGCCGAAGCACGCGCACGCGATATGCGCTATAGCCGTACGCCCTGGTAAGCCGTCCATGGCCTGGCCTCCGGCCCATGGCAGGAGGCCCCACGCTGCAAGTCACTTGAAACAGGTCTTGCAGCGTTGTTTTTTCTGCGTCAGTTTTTGAGCAGCTGCCTCAGGCGGGCCAGCGTCGCCTGCGGATCGGCGGTGGCCGCGGCGGGCCCCGCCTCCAGGCCCATTTCGGCAATGAAGCGCGACGGCTCGCACGCGACGTCCTCACGCCCTCTGCGACGCCGGCGGCACCAGCTGATCTGCAGGGTCCGCTGGGCCCGCGTCATGCCGACATACATCAGACGCCGCTCTTCTTCGAGGCGCGACCCGCGCGCGGCATCAGCGGATGCATCCTGCCCGGGGTCTTCTTCATGGCCGCGATGCGGCAACAGACCCTCTTCGACGCCCACCAGATACACGTGCGGAAATTCCAGGCCCTTGGCCGCATGCAGCGTGGATAGTTTCACGGCATCGGGCGCTTCCTCGTCCGATCGCTCGAGCAGGGTGACCAGTGCGACCCGCTGCACCAACTCGACCAGCGTCAAGCCCTCTTCTTGCGCCTTGCGAACCAGCCACTCGCGCAACTCCAGCACGTGGCCCCAACGCGTCCGTGCCTGCCGTTCTTCGAGTGTGTCATACAGATGGGCCTCATAGCCGGTGGCCTGCAAAACATCATCCAAAAGCCCCGCCGCCCGCTCGCCCAGGCGCCCCTGGAAGGCCAGCATCCACTGGACGAACTGAGCCACGGCCACGGCCTGGCGCGCCGTCGGGAACGCGTCGGCCGGCAACTGGCGGGCGGCAGCGAACAACGACCCCCCCGAGCGGGCCGCCTCGGCCGCCAGGCACTGCAGCGTGCCCTGGCCAATACCGCGACGAGGCGTCGTCACGGCACGAATGAACGCCGGATCTTCGTCGACATTGGCGATCAGGCGCAGCCAGGCCATGATGTCGCGGATCTCGGGCTTGTCGAAGAAGCTCTGCCCGCCCGATACCGTATAGGGAATATGCAACGCGCGCAGCGCCTGCTCCAGCAGGCGGGCCTGATGGTTGCTGCGGTACAGCACGGCAAAATCCTTCCAGCATGCGGCGCGGCCGAACCGGTCGGCCGAAAGCCGCATGGCCACGGACTCGGCCTCGAGCTGCTCATTGTCCATCGCGATGACGCCGATGGGTTCACCCGAACCCAGGTCGGACCACAAGGTTTTGCCGAAGTGCCTGGGATTGTGCGCGATGACCCGATTGGCCGCCTGGAGAATGCGCTGTACCGAGCGATAATTCTGCTCGAGCTTGATGACCCGCAGCGCCGGATAGTCATGCGCCAATTGCGTCAGGTTTTCGCTCGTGGCCCCGCGCCAGGCATAAATGGCCTGATCGTCGTCCCCCACGGCAGTGAACCGGGCCCGGTCGCCGATCAGGTACTTGAGCAACGCGTACTGGCAGGCACTGGTATCCTGATATTCATCGACCAGCAGGTAATGAATGCGCGCCTGCCATCGGGCCCTGACGTCTGCATCCTGGGCCAGCAGCCGGGCTGGCCGGTAAATCAGATCGTCGAAATCGACCGCCTGCCAAGCTTGCAGGGTCGCCTGGTAGCTATGATAGATGCGCAAGGCCTCGAGCTGCTCGGGCCCTGCCGCGTGCGCACCCGCGTCCTCGGGCGCCAGCAGGGCGTTTTTCCACAATGAGATCTGCTGCTGCACCGCGCGCAGCCTGGCCCGGTCAGTCGTCTCGAGCAGGCTTTGGACCATGGCCAGGCCATCGGCCGCATCCAGGACTGAAAACCCCGGCTTGAGCCCGGCACACGCGTGTTCCTCGCGCAACAGACGCAGCCCCAGCGAATGAAACGTCCCGCAGGTCAGGCCGCGCAGCAGGCGCGCCCCGACCTGCGCTCGCACCCGTTCGTTCATTTCGCGCGCCGCCTTGTTGGTAAAGGTCAGCGCCACCACATGGCGCGCCAGATAGCCGCACTCGCCCAGCAGGTAGGCCATCTTCCGCGTAATCACCCGGGTCTTCCCGCTGCCCGCGCCCGCGAGCACCAGGCACGGGCCATCCAGATAGCGCACGGCCTCGCGCTGCCGGTCATTGAGGCCATCATGGGAGACGGATGCCAAAGGCGGCGCGCGCATGTGTTCAGATCTCCAGGGGGTCGACTTCCACCCCCCAGCGCACGGCCGAGCGTGCGCGCGACAGCGCCTCGGCACGCGGCAACAGTGCCTGCAGCAAACGATGCAACAGCGGCCGATGATCGGCCTCGAGCAGCATCTGGGCGCGCTCGACGCGATCGACCCGCATGATGCGCAGGGGCACGGCATCCAATACCCGGACACCCGCCGCCTCGGGCAGGCCCAACGCGTCGGCGCGCAACACCAGCAGGAAATCGAGCGCATCCTGCAGCCGGCGCGCGCGCGCCGTGAGCAGCGCCTGGTGCGACCAGGGCGGCAAGGCCAGATCGCGGCGCTCTTGCAGGGTATCGGCCGCGAACCCGGCATAATCGTGGCGCACCAGGGACTGATAGACCGACTGCTCGGGGTAATCCGTCTGGACCAGTACACGCCCGCCCAGGCCGTGGCGACCGGCCCGCCCCGCGACCTGCATCAGCTGGGCAAACAGGCGTTCGGGCGCCCGGAAATCCTGGGCAAACAGCATGGCGTCCGCATTCAGTACGGTCACCAGCGCCAGGCGGGCGAAGTCGTGCCCCTTGGACACCATCTGGGTGCCCACCAGAATGTCGGCTGCGCCGGCATGGACCTGGGCAAACAGGGCCTCGGCGCTGCCCTTGCGCCGGGTTGCATCGGCGTCGATGCGCAGGATGCGGGCCCCTGGAAACCGCTCGGTGAGAAAGTGCTCGACCCGTTGCGTGCCACTGCCCAGGGGGTGCAGATCCTGGTCGCCACACTCGGGGCAGGCGCGGGGTACCGGACCACTGGCGCCGCAGTGGTGGCACTGCAGCACCGCGCCCCGCCCTGCGGGTCGCCGGTGCAGGACCATGTGCGCGGAACATCGGCGACAACCGCTGATCCAGGCACACGAAGGGCAGCGCAGCACCGGCGCGTACCCCCGCCGATTGATGAAGACCAGGCTTTGCAGACCGGCCTGCAGCGTGTCTTCAAGGGCCTGCAGGGCCGGTTCCGAAAACCCCTGCTGCAGGGGCGCTCGGCGCGTATCGAGCAGTTCTATCGCCGGGAGCCCGCCGCTGCGCGCCCGCTTGGGCAGCGACAGCAGCCGGTAGCGGCCTTGGCGCGCATGCAGCCAGCTTTCCAGCGAGGGCGTGGCCGAGCCCAGCACGACCGGGATGTCCAGGTCGTGGCTGCGCCAGACGGCCAAATCACGCGCTGAATAACGCAGGCCTTCTTGCTGCTTGTAGGACGCGTCATGTTCTTCGTCGACCACGATCAGACCAAGACGCGGCAGCGGGGTGAACAGGGCCAGGCGCGTACCCAGCACGATGTCTGCCTGGCCGCGCAGCGCCCGCAGCCAGGCGCGCAGGCGATCGCCCTCGGACAGCCGGCTGTGCAGAACGGCCAGCGTCTGGTCGGGCGCCAGGCGGGCACGCACCCATTGTTCAAGCTGCGGCGTCAGGTTGATTTCTGGGACGAGGATCAGAACCTGCTGGCCGCGCGCCAGGCACTGAGCGGCCAGACGCAAATACAGTTCGGTCTTGCCGCTGCCTGTGATCCCGTGCAGGAGGGCCACCCGGCCATCGCGATCGGCCCCCGGGCGGACCGGCCCACACCCGTCCGGCCGGGCGGGCGCAGCCTGCGCGCCCGCCCGGCCGGGATGGGTGGCCAACATGGCCTGCAGCATGTCCAGGGCCTGCGCCTGTGCGTCGGTGAGCGCCAGGTCGCCGCTGCGCGCCACGGACGGCGCGCCTTCCTGCCCGGACATGCCGTCTTTGTGCGCGCTGCGGCTGCGGGGCCGGCGGTCGGCGCGGGCAACGGGCCCCCCCGCAGCCCGAGGCCCTGTGTAGGCGGCCGGCGTACGCAGGCTCGCAGGCAATGCCGGCAACAGGACCTCGCCAGGCGCGCGATGATAATAGGCCGCGGCAAACCGCGTCAGCCGCATCCAGTCGGCCGGCATGGGCGGCAAGTCGTCCAGCACCGCTTCGATTGCGTGCACCCGTGCCGGGTCGATCGCTGGCCGGGCGCGGACCTCGCAGACCATGCCCACCAGATCGCGATGGGCAAAGCGCACCCGTACCCGCACCCCAGGTGCCACGGCTTCACAGTGCGAGTAATCGAACAGGCCCGGCAGGGGCACGTCGAGGGCCACGGCCAGGTATACGGGCGTGCTCGCCCCCACGGTATCAATCAAGAGAAACCCGCCTGTGGATAACTTTGTGAAAAACTGAGGTACAAAGCCTGCCGAATTAAAGTCAAGAACCGGGTCATTTGGGCCAAACGAACTAAATAACGATAAATATCGTTATAAAACAATAAGCTAACGAATCAATCAAGAATCCATATCGTTCAATCCATGCAAACCCTGATACCGCCTGGATTGTGCATAAGCACAACAATGGGGCTGGATGCAGCCGGCCGTCTGGCGTGCATTTTCCCGCCTATGCACGAAGCAAACAGAGCCGGCCTCTTGCGCCGCAACAGAGCGCGGCGAGCCAGTTGACCGGTAGCCCGACCCCGGCGCGCGGCAGGCCCCAGGACAGGCTCAGTGATAGGCCGGACTGGCCGTGCGCACGGCATCGACGAGTACCGAGACCGCTTCGGGCGGGGTGTGCTGCGAAATGCCGTGCCCCAGGTTGAACACATGCCCGCCCGCCCCCACGGCCCCGAAATCTGCCAGTATCCGGTTCACTTCGGCCCGAATGGCGGCTTCGCCGCCGAACAGCGCCATGGGGTCTAGATTGCCCTGCAGGGCCACGGCGTCTGCCGTACGCCGGCGGGCCTGCGCGAGGTTGACGGTCCAGTCTACACCCAGCGCATCGGCCCCGCAGCGGGCGAGATCTTCGAGCCACAGCCCGCCCCCCTTGGTGAACACGATCGAGGGGATGCGCTGGCCTTCGTGCTCGCGCGGCAAGCCTGCCAGGATCTGTTGTATGTATTGCAATGAGAATGTCTGGAAAAGGCCATCGGCCAGCACCCCGCCCCAGCTGTCGAAGATCATGACGGCCTGGGCGCCCGCCCGGATCTGCTCGCGCAGGTAAGCCTGTACGGCCTGTGCGTTCAGGTCGAGGACCCGATGGAACAGGTCTGGGCGCTGGTACATGAGCGTCTTGACGCGACGGTAGTCGGTGCCGCCGCAGCCCTCGATCATGTAGCACGCCAGGGTGAACGGGCTGCCTGCAAAGCCGATCAGGGGCACGGCGCCATCGAGCTCGCGGCGCACCAGGCTGACGGCATCGAAGACGTAGCGCAGGCGCGCCATGTCGGGCACCTGCAAGCTCTGTATGGCGGCTTCTGACTGCAGGGGACGATCGAACTGCGGGCCCTCGCCGGCCACGAAGCGCAAGCCCAGCCCCATGGCATCCGGAATGGTCAGGATGTCCGAAAACAGGATGGCGGCATCCAGCGCAAAACGCCGCAGTGGCTGCAGGGTGACTTCGCAGGCGAGTTCGGGGTTTTGCGCCAGAGCCATGAATGACCCGGCCTGCGCCCGTGTGCGGCGGTACTCTTCCAGATAGCGGCCGGCCTGCCGCATCATCCACAAGGGCGTCCGGGGGGTCGGCTGGCGCAGCAAGGCGCGCAGGAAAAGATCATTCTTGAGCGGAGACACGTTGCAATCCTGTAGTGGGGCGAGGGCCACCGATACGGTGGCCGCCCCGATTTTACCAGCCCGTGCGGGCAGCCCCGCCCCGACGGGCCCGCAGAGCCGTCAGGCGTCATTGCGATAGGGTGCGGGATCGATGTCGTGCTTGCGCATCAGCGCCCAGAAGGCCCGCCGGTGCTTTTGCGCCATGCGGGCCGCCATGGTGACGTTGCCGCTGTGCCGGCCCAGCGCCGCACAGATGTAGGCCCGTTCGAAGCGGGCGATGATGCGCCCCTTGGCCGCCCTGAACGATTCGTGCGAGGTGGCGCGCTGCATGGCGAGCGCCACCGCATAGGCTTCGAGTTCGCTGCCTGAGCGCTCTAGGATGGATGCGCACAGGTCGGCTTCTGTGGTGGGACGCGGGGCGCCACCCGCCGGCGTACGCAGGGCCAGCCCCGGTACGCCGTAGACCGGGTCTTTTTCGGCGATGCCCAGGGGGCTGAGCCGGCGCAAGGCCTGTTCGACCCGGGCGCGCAGCTCTTCGGGGCAGAATGGCGGGCGGGTAAAATCGCTTACCCCGAGGGTGAGCAGGTCGCGCACTGCCTGGGCGCGCAGATCGGCCGCATAGACCAGGACGACGGCCGGCAGGCGCCCGGCACAGCTGGCAAACGCGGTGCGCCACACCCCCAGGCTGCTTTCATCCACGTGAACCAGGGCCGCATCATAGCGGCCATGGGCCAGGGCCGGGTGCGCCAGGCGGGCTTCGGCCCGCACATGGCCAGGCTGGCCGGGGGTATCTTGGACAGGCAGCGGGTGCAGCACCAGACGGCCGCCGGTATGGATGCCGCTGCAGGCGTGGATCCAGGGATCCTGCCCAAGAGCCAGCAGGGCACAGTCGAGTCGCTCGCGCATGATGGGGTCTCCTTGTGTCGGGCCCCCAGAATAGCCAGCCCATTGGCCTCGTCACAGTCGCAAAGATACTTCAGGGATAACCCTGAACACCCCGCGGAACGTCGCCTCAGGCCGCCTGATCGGCCGCAGGGACGGGGGTTTCGCCAGCAGGGATGGACAAGCCGATGATCACCCAGCCAGCCCCTGGCTGCAAGGCCTGATCCAGCGTGAAGGGGCGCACGTACCCCTTGGGATCGATGGCAAACAATGGCCGGATGGCGCCTGTCTCGCTGCCCTTGCAATATTGTTCGAAATCGAACGCCTCGGACAGCCGGGTGGCCTTGATCTGCGCCCCGGCCGCCAGGTGAGCCATCAACGTCCAGTAGCCCAGGTCCGGGGCGAACAGGGTACGGCCGCGATATTCCGGCGTCAGTACGTGCTTGTCGGCGAGGTCCGGGCCGCGGCTGTCCGGCAGGCTGAAGACCCGCTTCTTGCCGTACTCGTCGCGCCCCCGCGCGGCGATCAGCTGATTGCCGTGGTTGCTCGCGCCCAGCGCCAACAACCGGCCCAGCCCGGTGGTATCCAGGTTGTATCGGGCGTGCTCCGACACCGGCGTGCCGTAGTAGGTGGGCAAGCCCAGCATGCGGGCCTTGGACAAGCTGTACCAGTCGCTGTCGCACAGGCGCACCGGCACCCCGTGCTCGTGCAACGCAAGACCGATCGCGCGCGCCACGGGATTGGCGCCGGCTATCAGGAAACCGACCCGATCGGGCTCGGCCACCTTGAGCAGCCGGGCCATCGGCCGGGCCGTCAGACTTTGCCAGATGACGGTGACGATGATCAACAGGAACGTCATGGGCAGCAGCCGGTCGCCATAGGGCACCGAAATGACCTCGAGACGCAGGGCGAACAGGGCCGACACCGCCGCGGCCACGATCCCGCGCGGCGCAATCCAGGCCAGCAGGGCCCGCTCGCGCCAGTTGAGCGGCGAGCCCCAGGTCGAGAACGCCACCTTCAGGGGCCGGCCCACCCAGAGCATGACCGCCAGCACCCCCAGCGCCGGCCAGCCCAGTTCGATCAGCCGTTCTGGCGCCACGCGAGCGGCCAGCAGGATGAACACGGCCGACAACAGAATCTGGCTGAGCGTTTCCTTGAATTCGAGGATGTCATCGAGCGGAATCCCAGGCCGATTGGCCAGCCAGATCCCCATGATGGTGACCGTCAGCAGGCCCGACTCGTGCTGCAGCAGGTTGGATACGGAGAAAGCCGCAAAGACGCAGGCCAGAACCGTCAGGTTCAAAAGTGCGTCCGGCACCCAGCCCTTGCGCAACAATATACCCAGCAACCACCCTGCCAGGACCCCCAGCACCAGGCCCACCGCCAGGGTGGTGCCGAAATCCCACAAGGCGAAGCCCCAATCCTGGGTCATGCGCAAGGCCACCACCAGGTCATAGGCCAGCACGGCGAGCAGGGCGCCGATCGGGTCGATCAGGATGCCTTCCCAGCGCAACGCATGCGCCACGGGTGCCACGGGTCGAACCGTGCGCAGAAGCGGGGCGATCACCGTCGGCCCGGTCACGACCGTGATCGCTCCGAACAGAATCGCCAGATCGACCGGAAAATCCAGAAAAAAATGAACGGCCCAGGCCGCTACGGCCCAGCTGATCAACGTGCCCGCCCCGACCAGGCGCCGCACGACGCGGCGCAGGCCGCGCAGCTGATGGAACTGCAGTGTCAGGCTGCCCTCGAAGAGGATGACCGCCACCGACAGAGACACCAGGGGAAACAACAAGTCGCCAAACAGCGCATCGGGGTCGAGCCAACCCGCCACCGGCCCCACCGCAATACCCGCAAGCAACAAAAGCAGAATGGCGGGCACCCGCGCACGCCAGGCCAGCCACTGGGCCGCCATCGCCAGCACACCAATGCCGGCAAGCATGAATTCAGGATGGTCGATCATCGGATTGCTGGTTGGGTTCGGTGAGTTTTTCCGGGTGGGGGCTGGACGGGCGCGCACGCCATACGGATCGCCAGCCGTGCACCTGCCACTGCCGCCAGGCCCGCACGAGCCCCGAGGACAGGTGGATCTTTTCCTGCCCGACTGGAATGTCGCTGCGCACGCGCAGCCAGGACGACTTGGCGTGGCCCACCCGCTGGTCTGGATAGACGCTGCGGTGGCCGATGATCAGGTAGGCCGCGATGGCGGCACCCGCTGCATACAGGGTGCCAACCTCGGCGCCAAAGAGCTCGACCCCCATGAGAATGGCGGCCAGAGGCGTATTGGAACACGCCGCGACCACCGACACCAGCCCCACGGCGGCGCCCAGGGCGGGATCGATGCCCAGCAGCAGCGCCAGGCTGTTGCCGGCCAGCGCGCCGATGACGAATTGCGGCGTGACGATGCCACCGTAGAAGCCCGAACCGAGCGTGATGGCCACCAACAGCGTCTTCCAGAAAAATCCGCTGCCCGGGACGGCATCCCCGGCCAGCGCCTGGTCCATGAGGGGCAGGCTCAGCCCCAGGTAGTCCGTCGGCACCTGCAACGTCACCAGCAGGGCCAACACCAGCCCGCCGGCGAGCGGCATGAGCGGCGGCCAGATCGACCAGCGCACTTGCACGCGCAGGCAGAGCCGGCGCACCGCCTGCACCATGTCGACGAAAAGCCAGGACACCAGCCCGCACAGGATGCCGATCAACAAGATGCGCAAGAACAACGTTTCGGAAAAAGGGGACCAGACGGCCAGCGTGTAATCTTCGTAGGGGATGCCCAGCGCCTTGCTCACCTGGTAGGACGTCACGCCGGCGATCAGTGCAGGGAACAGGAAATCGTGGCGCACCCGTCCGATCACCAGCATCTCGACCCCATAAATGGCCCCGCCGATGGGCGTACCGAACACGCTGGCGAACCCGGCGCTGACGCCACACGCCACGATGCGGTGGCGCAGCTCGGTGTTCAGCCGGAAAACCTGCCCCAGCCAGGATCCCAGGGTGGCCCCCAGATGCGAGCATGGCCCTTCCTTGCCGGCCGACCCGCCGCTGGCCAGCGTGATGATCGCCGCCACCGGCTTGATCCAGAGGATGCGCCAGGGCATGCGGCCGCCTTGCTCGTTGACGGCGGCGAAGAGCGAGTCGCGCAGGCCGCACGCCTGCTGGTAACGCAAGCTGCGACCCATGAGCAGGCCATTGGCCAGGCCCGCTACCGGCAGCAGCAGCCAATAGGCCCACAGGGGCATGGACTGCGTCCGGTCTGTCATGAAGAACAGGGCATGCAGAAAAATGCTGGCCCCGACCCCGACCACCAGACCGGTGAGCGAGGCCAGTATCAGCCATTGCACCACCGTGGCCAACATGACAGCTGGCTCGAGAAGATCGATGCGGGGCATGAGAAAGTATAGCTCAGGGTGATGACCCGCTGCGCGGCCCTGCCGACGGACGGGGGCGTGACCGTGACCCTGCCGCCCCCCCTGTGAAGCACCGCGCTGAAACTCGGTATCATCATTCATTTGTCGCGTTTGATTCGTCCTGCGTAGCGTCTGCATGAGGCACACTGCCACCGGCACGCCAGACCCCGGTCCGGCCACTCACCCCGTATTCGCCTACTGGCTGGCAGAGGCGATCCGCCTGCGCGAGGCCTATCAGGGTCCGCTCGATGACGCACAGGCCAATCGGATGGCCTGCGAGCGGGCCGATGACCTGCCAGGCCGCATCCTGTGGCGAGCCGGCCGGCTGGCGGCCGACAGCGGCCTGCAACAGCACGTGCAACACTGGGCGCACAGCGCCCGCTGGGCGGCCATCCTGCTGCTGGCCGCCGCCTGTCTCGCCGGGGCGGGCACGGCCGGCACCGTGCTGGCCCAGCAAGACGGCCGCATCAACCTGGCCCTGGCCCTGACCGGTCTGCTGGGCCTGCACCTGCTGACCTTCACCCTGTGGCTGCTCAGCCGGCTGCCCGGCCTCTCGGGCGGGCGCGGGCTCGCCTCGCTGTGGCTCTGGCTGACCCGCCGGCTGGCCCGCGGCCCGGATGCAACGCTGGCCGGCCAGGCGCTGCTCTCGCTGTTGAGCCGGGCGCGCGCGACCCAGGCGGCGATGGGCCTGGTCAGCCATGCGCTCTGGTCGGCCGGATTTCTGGGCATGCTGCCTACGCTGGTGCTGCTGCTGAGCACGCGCCAGTACCGGTTCCACTGGGAAACCACGCTGCTGCCTCCCCAGGCCTTCACCCACCTGACCCACTGGCTCGGCTGGCTGCCGGGCCGCTTCGGATTTCCGTTACCGCCCGATGCCGGCATCGCCGCCAGCCTCAACGAACCCGCCCTGTCTCCGGCCGTACAGGCCGACTGGTCGCTCTGGCTGATCGGCTGCATCCTGGCGTGGGGCCTGCTGCCCCGCGTACTGGCGCTTGCAGCCTGCGCCATCGAATGGCGCCACCGTCTGGCGCGTCTGCGCATCGATCCGGCCCTGCCCGGGTGGATCGACCTGCGCGAACGTCTGGCCCCCCGCCATGATTCCCTGGGCACCGACCAGCCCGCACCGGCGCAGATCCAGCGCATGGCGTCGGCCGAACCGCAGCCCGGGCCTCTCAGCGGGCGTACGGCCATTCTGGCGCACGAGCTCGGGCCCGATCTCGACTGGCCGCCACCCGACCTGCCAGCCCACGTACAAGACCTCGGCCGCAGTGATGGCCGGAGCGATCGACAACGTCTGCGGGCGCAGCTGGATCCGCCGCCGGCCCGACTGCTGCTCGCCTGCGATGCCCGCCTGACACCCGACCGCGGCACGTTGCGCTGGTTCGAGGAACTTCACACGCTGTGCCCAGGCATGCGGGTCGCCTGCCTGGGCGGTGATGCCGGCGCACGCCTCGCGATCTGGCAGCATGCGCTGGCCGAGCGCGGCATCCCGGTCGTGGCGGACGCATCGGGCGGGTTCAGGACGCCGGAGGGTTCACGCCATGGCTGAGCACGCCAAAGCCGTGGACTTGGCCGTGGTCGGCCACACCAATACGGGCAAGACGTCGCTGCTGCGCACCTTGTTGCGCGACGAGCACTTCGGCGCGGTGGCCGACCAGCCAGGCACTACGCGCCAGGTCGAAAGCGCCCGGTTGCTGGACGCGCACGGGCGCGCCCTGCTGATTCTGCGGGATACCCCCGGCCTGGAAGACGCCATGGGCACACTGGACCATCTGGACACGCTGCCCGCATCCGGCTCGCGGCCAGACGGCCCCGAGCGCATTCGCACCCTGCTCGACAGCCCCGCAGCCCAAAACCGGTTCGAACAGGAATGCCGTGTCCTGAAGGCCGTTCTGCAGGCCGATGCCGCACTGTACGTCATCGATGCCCGGGACCCCGTGCTGCCCAAGCACCGCGATGAACTGGCCCTGCTGGCCATGTGCGGCCGCCCCATTCTGCCCGTACTCAATTTCACGCACGCGGCCCAGGCAGACCCGGCTGCCTGGCGCACCGCGCTGGCGCGCCAGGGCCTGCATGTCAGCGTGGATTTCGATACCGTGGTGCCGCCCGTGGACGGTGAAATGCGCCTGCTGCAGCGCCTGGCGCTGCTGCTCGAGCGCCATGCCCCCGCCCTGCAGCGCCTGCAGGACCACCTGCAGGCAGAACGCGTCGAACGCAGGCGGGATGCCGTGCGCCTGATTGCGGAGCTGCTGGTGGACGCCGCGGCCCTGCGCCTGTCCTGTGTGGACGAACCCACGGCCGTGGCCGCCACCGCCCGCGCACTGCGCGCACGCATCCGGGCGCGGGAACAGCGCTGCGTCGAGGCCATGCTCAAGCGCTACCGTTTCAGCGCCGCGGTCTTTCCGCAGCACACCCTGCCGCTCGAAGGCGAGCGTTGGGGGATGGACCTGTTCCATCCACAGGCCCTGCGCCAGTTTGGCATACACGTCGGCAAAGGCATGGCCACCGGAGCCGTGGCCGGGGCCACGGTCGACGTCCTGACGGGCGGCCTGAGTCTCGGGGCCGCCACCCTGTTGGGCGCGGCCCTGGGTGGAACCTGGCAAGGCGCCGGACAATGGGGCCGGCGGTTGATGTCCAGGCTCTCGGGGCGACGCGAAATGACGCTGGACGACCCCGTGCTGCAACTGCTGGGCATCCGGCAACTGGCTTTGCTGCGCGCACTGGAACAGCGTGGCCATGCCGCCAGCCAGACCATCGCACCAGACACGGTGTCTGCTACAGGCGCTGCGGCGGGGCCGGCAACCCCCGACGGCCGGGCCGATTCAGTGCCCCCTGCCCAGGCGCTGCCGCCGCCCGTTCAGGACCTGCTGAAAGAAGCCCGCAGCCAACCCGCCTGGTGCGCGATCGAAGGCCCGGCCGAACCAGACGAGCGGCGCGACGCCGTGATCGCCGCGCTGGCCGATGCATTGCAGGCGACCCTGCAGGCGGCGGCGTGATCAGGCGCCGCATTCGCAGGCCCCTGCCGCCACACGGCACCCCGTTTTTTTACCGGATCGGTGCTTTTACCAGATCGGGGCCGGTTCCCAGGTGACGTCCTCGCCCTGTTCTCTTGCCTGGCGCAGCATCGCCAGCAGCGGCCAGGCCCGGCGGCGCATGCCGACCGGTTGCGAGATCGGATGTTCGGCAGAATCGTCGTGATCATCATCCGGATCGTCATGGCCCAGATCCGCCGCCATCAAGCGCTCGATCCCCGCAATCGCGGCGTCTAGCTGCGCCCGGGTGATCACCCCGCGCTCGGGCAGATCCGGCGTGTCGAACACCTTGCCTGCCGCCTGCAGAATCGGCCGGGCGTGCCGGGCGAACATGAGGACCTCGGCCGCGGACTTTGACTGAAACACAACGAGCATGACGGTTTCCTGCAATGGACATATCCATACACTACCCCATCGCATGCACGCTGCCAAGATGGACAATCAAGTGGCCCCTGAACGCACTCGATCCACCATCCGGCCCCATGGCCCTGCCCCCCATGCCAGATCCCGCCCTAGCGCCGCCCCGCACCCTGTCCGCCACCGGGGCCAGGCGGCCGCATCCAAACCCACTGTGCCGCCTCGCGGCGCTGCTGGCTTTCAGCCTGCTGCCGGCGGCAGCGCACGCGGCCCTCACGTGCCAGGCACCCGCGCTGCAGGCGCCCTGCGGCGTTCGCAGCCCGCATGGGCCAGCGCTGGAGCCCGGTCCGGATTCGGGCATCGGCAACCCCATCCAGCTGCCCAGCGGCGAGAAATACCTGCAGGAAATCGATGTGCCGCCGCCTGCCCACCTTGGGCACCCCGCCTGGATACGGCTGTATCGTTCCGGGCGTCTGAACGACGGGCCACTGGGGCGCGGCTGGCAGCACGGATACGACATCCGGCTGCAGGCGCTCACCGATGGCTGGCGCCTCGAATTTCCAGATGGACGCAGCCTGCGCTTCGACGCGCGCGGCCGCGCGCTCGGGGCGGCCGGGGCCGGCCGGCTGGACCTGTCCGATCCGAATCACCCACAGTGGCACGATGCGCAAGCGCCAAACGCTGAACGCCCGGGGCGCAATCTGCGGTTCGACTCCATGGGGCGCCTGCTGGCCATCGTCGAGCCCGATGGCCAACGCCTGACGCTCGATTACTACGGCATGCCAGCCACCGCCGCATCCGACGCCGTGCCCTGGAAGGGCCTGCTGTGGCGGGTCAGCAATCCCGCGGATACCCTGCAGCTGCACTATGAAATCCGCCACGGCGCACCGCGGCTGGTGCGCCTGGACACCCCGCTGGGCCGGTTTGCCTATACCTATCTGGGGCAGCCCGCCCGGCTGCATACGATCCAGCGGCCCGATGGCATGCGGCGCATCCACCACTACGAACCCGAGCGGCAGGCGGGGCGGCGCCACGTCCTCACGGGCGTCACACTGCAAGACACCGAGGGCAGGGGGGTGCGGCTGCGAACCTGGCGCTACGACGCCGCGGGCCGCGTCGTCCAGGCCAGCACCGGCCAACCCCGCAGCGCCACCCGCCCGCTCACGGTCGACTACGACCCGCCGCAACAGCCGTCCTCCCCCGCCACCAGCCCTGCGCACCGGGCGCGCACCCGCCTGCAGGCCGGCCAGGCCTGGGCTGTCTTGCAGCACGACACAAAAGCGGGGCGCAGCGTCCTGGAACAGGCCCAGGGGCAAGCCTGTCCCACTTGCCCAGTTCACGAGACCCGCTTCGAGTACGATGCCCAAGGGCACCTGGCGCGCGTGGGCGATCTGACGCTGGGCCGCGACACCCACGGCCGCCTGCGCACCGTGCGCCAGGCGCGCGGCGGCTGGCCAGGCCTGGCGCTGCAGCATGACGCGCAAGGCCGGCGCACGGCGTGGTCCAGCGCCCTCACAGGGCCGACCCGCCTGCACTATGGCACCGATGGCGGCCTGCAGCAGGTCGAATGGGCCGATGCACGGCGCATGGCCCTACGCCACGATGGCGCCGGCCGCCCCGTCCGGCTGTACTACACGGGGCCCCAGGCCACCGCTGTGGACATCCGCGTGCAATGGCGCGGGCCATGGCCCGAACGGCTGACGCACCCCAAGGAAGTCGAGACCCTGACACGGGATCCCCATGGCCGGGTCGTCGTCCACCATGTGCAGCGCCCCCTGAAGGGCGGCGGCCGCCTGTCCTACCAGGAACACTTTGCATACGATGCGCGCAACCGGCTGATTCGCCATGCACTGCCCGAAGGGGGGGTCCTGCACTATCGCTGGTCCGATCCCGCAACCCTGCGCAGTCTGATCTGGGAAGACCCCCACGGCCAACACCATCCGGTGGTGACGACCCGCCCCGGCCAGGCCGGCTACCGCTATGGCAACGGCCTGCACTTGCAGGCCCGCACTCAGGCCCGCGGCCACGCGGGCGAGCTGGTCCTGTCGCGCGGTTCCACGCCGCTGTGGCGCCAGCACCTGTCTTACGACGCCGACGGGCGCATCGTTGGGCATCGGCAGTGGCAGGCCGATGGCGGCCTGCTGTTTGACCGCCACCTGGGCTACGACGCGCAAGACCGGCAAGTCGTGCAGCTGGACGCGGCACGATCACAATGGTGGGCCTGGCACCCCGACGGCAGCCTCGGGGCCCAGGCAGAGAACGGTGACACCACCCACCTGCCACCGATCCAGCGCAATCCTGCCGGCCTGCCTGTGGCGATCGGCCCGCGCACCCTGATATTCAACGCGCAGGGCCGCCTGGGCGAAGTGCGCCAGGACGGGCAGCCCCTGGTGCGCCACACCTACAACGCGCGCGGCCACCAGATCCGCAGCGAATACGCCCACATGCGGATCGAGCGCTATTATCTGGACAATCGCCTGGTCGGCGTGTGGCAGCACGCAACCGCATCGCCAGAGCCCACGGGCTTCCGCATCCGTCAACGCTACCTCTATGCTCAACAGGTGCCGGTCGGCCTGCTCGAAACGGACGCAAGTGGCCGCACCCGCTTGTACTATGTCCACGCCGACCTGCAGGGCACGCCCGTCCGTATCACCGACGACGCTGGCAAGCCGCGCTGGCAGGCCGTGTACGACGGGTTCGGCCGCGTGCTGCGGGCCACCGGGGATCTGCAGTTTCCGCTGCGCCGCCCGGGCCAGGTCGAAGATCCCGCCACCGGCTGGTACGACAACGTGTTTCGCACCTATCTGCCCGAACGCGGCCATTATCTCGAACCCGACCCGCTGGGACCGCTCCCCGGACAGCAGGCGCTGGGGCACGCCGCCCAGCGATTCCTGCGTCACGCCGACCCGCTGGGCCTGATACTGCTGGCCTTTGACGGCACCCGCCAGGATGCCGGAACGGGCAGCAACGTCTGGAAGCTGGCGCAGATCTATACCGATGGGGCGGCGTACTATCACAGCGGGCCCGGCAGCTCGAGCCATCTCACCTGGGATGCCGTCACGGCGGCCAGCAGCCAGCAGATCCTCAAGAACCAGTGGCAATCCCTGCTCAATTCGCTAGAGCGCGCCCGCGGGCTGCCGACCCCCCTGCCCATCGATATCCTCGGGTTCTCCCGGGGTGCCGCCCTGGCGCGCGAATTTGCCAATCAAATCGCCCGCAACACGCAAAACGGCTGGTTTTCCTACGATGATCCCCTGCGGGGGGCCATCGGTGCCTGTGTGGATCTGCGCTTCATGGGCCTGTTCGACACCGTCGCGCAATTCGGCCTGCTGGGTTCGGCCAATGCCGGCTACGACCTGACCATCGCAAGCGCCTGGCAATGGGTGGCCCACGCCGTGGCCGTGCACGAATACCGCGTCCTGTTTCCATTGGTATCCGTACGCGACAGCGCCGCAGGGTATACGGTAGAGGCGCCTTTCATCGGGGCCCATGGGGATATCGGCGGCGGCCTGCTGGGCGATGGGGCCGGCGGCCTCCCCGCCGGCGACCTGTCGGATGTCGCGCTGAACTGGATGGCCTGGCAGGCATGGGCCGCCCAGGTGCCACTGGCCGCCCTGCCGGCGGCGGATCGCGACGTCAGCCAACCGCTCCTGCACGACGAACGGCCCCCCCTGCTGCGTGGCCTGGCGCCGGGCGACCGGCTGATTCAAGATTCGGCGGCGCGCAACAAGGGCTTGCAGGGCGCCGACCCCGAATTGGGGCAGGCCCAACGCCAGCTTTTCGAAGCCTTCATCGACCGCAGCCCCGAAGCAGGCCAGGCCGCCCACGTCGTGGGGCGGGTCGACATGCAGGCCTACGATCAATGGCTACAGACCCAGCAAGGGCCTGGCGGGCCGCTGGCCCAGCCACGGCCGCTCTGAAATCGGGCTATCATTTCGGGAGTCTTTCATGCACGGATACCATGCTGCCTCAGCAACACGCCCTACTCACGACCCTGTTTCAGCAAGCCCTGGCCGCCGTATTGCCCGACGCCCAGGCAGACATCCTCCTGGAACGCCCCAAGGTGGCGTCCCACGGCGATGTCGCCTGCAACGTCGCCATGCAGCTGGCGCGCTCGGCCCGGCGCAATCCGCGCGAGCTCGCCCAGGCGATCGTAGACGCGCTGCTCGCGCTCGACGGCGCCCGGTCGCTGGTGGCCCAGGCCGAGGTCGCTGGGCCTGGTTTCATCAATCTGCGCCTCAGCCCGGCGGCACACCAGGCCGTACTCGCAGACATCGAGCAACACGGGGCCCATTTCGGCCACCGCCCGCCCCAGCCCGTCCGGGTGCTGGTCGAGTTCGTCTCGGCCAACCCCACCGGCCCCCTGCACGTGGGTCATGCGCGCCAGGCCGCCCTGGGCGATTCGATCTGCCGCCTGTTCGCCACCCAGGGGATGCAGGTCACGCGCGAGTTCTACTACAACGATGCCGGCAACCAGATCCACAACCTGGCCATCAGCGTACAGGCGCGGGCGCGCGGCATGCGGCCCGATGATCCGGGCTACCCGGCCGATGGCTATCGGGGCGAGTACATCGCCGACATCGCCCGGGCCTACCTGGCGCAGGCCACGGTGCAGGCCAGCGATGGCGAACCCGTGCAGGCCGCCGGCGATGTGGACGACCTCGAAGCCATCCGGCAGTTTGCCGTGGCCAGCCTGCGCCACGAGCAAGACCTCGACCTGCAGGCCTTCGGCCTGCAATTCGACCACTACTACCTCGAAAGTTCGCTC
>NZ_JBAYTI010000031.1:0-34056 GCF_041675725.1 Castellaniella sp.
GCCATGGCCTACAAGCATTCGGTGGGCCAGCCCTTCATCTATCCGCAAAATAATCTGTCTTACACCGGCAATTTCCTGCGCATGATGTTCGCCACGCCCTGCGACGAATACGCCGTCAATAACGTGGTCGAGCGGGCCCTGGACCGCATCTTCATCCTGCATGCCGACCACGAGCAGAATGCCTCCACGTCCACGGTGCGTCTGTGCGGTTCGTCGGGCACCAACCCGTTTGCCGCGATCGCCGCGGGGGTCGCCTGCCTGTGGGGGCCGGCGCACGGGGGGGCCAACGAAGCCTGCCTGAACATGCTCGAGCACCTGCTGGCCAATGGCGGGGTCGAAAAGGTCGGCCAGTTCATGGAGCAGGTCAAGGATAAAACCTCGGGCGTGCGACTCATGGGCTTTGGCCATCGAGTCTACAAGAACTATGATCCGCGGGCCAAGCTCATGCAGGAAACCTGCCGCGAGGTGCTCGATGCCCTGGGCTTGCAGGATGACCCGCTCTTCAAGCTGGCCATGGAGCTCGAACGCATCGCGCTCGAGGATTCCTATTTCGTCGACCGCAAGCTGTATCCAAACGTCGATTTCTATTCGGGGATCGTGCAGCGGGCCATTGGCATTCCAACGTCGTTGTTCACGGCCATTTTCGCCCTGGCGCGCACGGTCGGCTGGATTGCACAGTGGAACGAGATGCTGTCGGATCCAGACTACAAGATCGGCCGCCCGCGCCAGCTGTATTCAGGCGCGGCCAAGCGGGACGTGAAATAGCGTCTCCCGGTCTCCTTGGTCAACAAGCGGCTCGAGCTGGCACCGGGTACGCGCTTTGCCGCGGCCATGGGGTTGGGGCTGCTCGTGCTGGGCGCCGTCCTGTGGCTCGCACTCTGGCAGCCCTGGCTGGGGGTCAATCTGTACTGGGATCCGGCGGCGCAGGCCGGCCGGGTGCGGGCCAGCCACGGGCCTGGTGCCGGGGTGGCGGCCGGTACGCAAGTGGCCGCCATCCAGGGTGACGGGCGTTCACACCGCTTCGAGGCACTGGACTTCGTCGTCGAGCCCGACGGCAACCTGGTCAATTACGCTGGATATCGCCGGTTTCTGCAGAATCAAGGTCTGCTGGCCCGGATTCAGGCGGCGCCGCAGCTCGAACTGGTGACGCCCGATGGGCAGCGCCTGCCGATCGCCCCGGCTACGCACCGTCCAGCCTGGGATCTGCCGGCCGACTTCTGGGTGCAGTGGGTCGTAGGCTTGCTGGCCTGGACGATTGCCGCCGGCGTCTGGGCATTCCGGCCGCACAATGTGGCCGCGCGCTACATGCTGATCAACGGGGCGACGGTGCTCCTGTTTGCGCCGGGGGCCGCCGTCTATACCACCCGCGAGCTGGCGATTCCACTGCCCGAGTTGCTGGTGCTCAAGACCATGAACTTCGGCGGCGGCCTGCTGTTTTGCGGCAGCATGGTCGCCTTGCTGCTGGTGTATCCGCGCCGCATCGGGTGGCGGGGGCTGGGGCTTCTGGTCATGGCCGCATACGCGGCGTGGTTCGTGCTGCAGGCCCAGGGCGCATTCGATTCGATGATTCTGGGGCGCCGCGTCCCCGTCTTCGTAGCTTTGCTGGCGGTGACGTGGCTGGCGGCGGTCCAGTGGGTGCGCTCGGATCGCGATCCGGTGGCGCGGGCGGCGCTGCGCTGGTTTCTGTTGTCGTGGCTGGTGGGCATCGGCCTGTTCGTGCTGCTCGTCATGGTGCCCCAGGTGCTCGAAGTGGATACCGGCGCGCTGCAGGGCTACAGCTTCCTGCTGTTCCTGGTGATTTACGGCGGGATGGTGCTGGGCATTCTGCGCTTCCGGCTGTTCGACCTGGGCCTGTGGTGGTTTCGCACGCTCGCCTGGATCGTGGGTGCGCTCATTCTGGTGTTCCTGGACCTGCTGTTCCTGTATCAGATGCGATGGACTGCGGAATGGTCCCTGAGCGTATCGCTGCTATTGTGCGCCTTGCTGTGGCTGCCGTTTCGCAACTGGCTCTGGGGGCGTGTCATGCATCCGACGCCACCCACCAGACAGCTCTTCAGCCGGGTGATGCACGTGGCGCTCGCGCCTACCGACGGCCAACGGGCCGAGCGCTGGGGGGCTCTGCTGCGCTCGCTCTTCGATCCGCTGGAGATCCGGCCGGGGCCGTCATGCACGGCGGTCGGCATCGAAGACGACGGCATCTGCCTGCGGCTGCCCGCCGTGGCGCACTCTCCGGCACTTGTGGTCCGCTATCCCGGGGGGGGACGGCGCCTGTTCGATTCGACCGACATCGAACTGGCCGGGCAGTTGGTGGACATGCTGCGCCATGCGGAGGAAAGCCGCCATGCCTACGAACAGGGCAGCCGCGAGGAGCGCAACCGGATTGCCTGCGATTTGCACGACGACGTGGGGGCCGTGCTGTTGACCGGCATGCACCAGACCAGCCTGGCTGCGGCGCGCGAAAGCATGGGGCAGGCGATCGACGAGATGCGCATCATACTGCGTGGCCTCAGCGGCCAGCATCATCCGCTGGAAATGGTCGAGAGCGACCTGCGCCACAAGCTGGGCGAGCGCCTGGACGCCGCGGGCATCCAGATGGCCTGGCGCGGTCTGGACGGGGCCGCGGCGTCCGGCCTGCAGTTAGACTACATCGTCTACCGGAACATCGTGTCGGCCTTGCGCGAGATCGTCAGCAACATCATTCGCCATGCACACGCGACCCAGGTCGAAGTCCAGCTCGATCTGATGGGCGGATATCTGGGCATCGAGATATCGGACAATGGCCGTGGCTTTGACGTCGATGCCGCCCGTGGCCAGGGGCTGGGCTTGCCGAGCGTGCGCCGGCGCATCGAAAACCTCGAGGGCAGGATCCGCTACGCCAGTGGCCCCGGCGGTACGACGGTGGTGTTGCAAATCCCGCTGCAGCCCTGAATCGGCGATGCCCACGGGTTGGGCCGCCGCCGGCGAACATTGCCGCATTACCGCGGCGGCTTGATCAGCCCCAGACGTTGGGCCTGCAAGGCGGCTTGGGCGCGCGAGGAGATGTTCAGCTTGCGATACAGGTTCTTGATGTAGCTGGCCACGGTCTGCGGGGTCAGCTGCAGGTGTTCGGCGACGTCGTTGACGCGCATGCCGCGGCCGATGAGCCCGAGGATCTCGGTTTCCCGGGGGCTGAGCACGGATCGGGTCGGTGGATCTTGAGGCCGTGCGGGGGGCGCCTGGTGCATGGCCTTGAGGATACGCCGGGCGATGGGCGGCGACAGCGGCGGTTCGCCCTGGCCGATGCGGCGCAGATACCGGACCATGTGCGCCATGTCGTGGTCCTTGAGCAGGTAGCCCTGGGCGCCGACACGCAGGGCCTCGAAGACCGAGTCATCGTCATCGTAAATTGTGGTCACGATGGGCGTGATGTCCAGGGCATGGCAGTCTGGGATGAGCTCCAGGCCCGAGCCATCCGGCAGGCGCAGATCGATCAGGGCAAGCCCATGGAGGCCGGGATATTGCCGGCGCTTCTGCTCCATGCAGTGGCGCGCCTGCGCCAGGGTGGCGGCACTGTGCACGTTGATGCCTGGAAACGCCCGTTCCATAGCCTGTTTCAGCCAGTCGCGCGTGGCCGCCATGTCTTCGATGACGATGCCGCACGAGGGCAGGGCGAAGGCGCTGGTGTGCGCTGAATGGTCCGTCTGGGGCATGGGAGAATGTCGTGTCCGCTTTCAGGTGTGTGGGCTGTCAGATGGGCTGGGCGGCTTCCTGTTGGGCATCCACGACCGCCAGGGCCGCCATGTTGACGATCCGGCGCACAGTGGCGCTGGTGGTAAGAATGTGCACCGGGCGGGCCGCCCCCAGCAGAACCGGCCCCATGGCCACCCCGTGGCTGCCGGTCATCTTGAGCATGTTGTAGGTGATGTTGCCGGCGTCCAGGTTGGGGGTGATCAGCAGGTTGGCCGGGCCCGACAGGGTGCTGTCTGGGTAGGCTTTCAGGCGGATGGTTTCAGACAGCGCCGAATCGGCGTGCATCTCGCCGTCCACTTCCAGCTCGGGGGCGCGTTCGGCCACCAGCCGGCGCGCTTCGGCCATCTTCAATGACGACGCCGTGGGCCGGCTGCCGAAATTCGAATGCGAGAGCAGGGCCACTTTGGGCACGATGCCGAAGCGGCGGACTTCTTCGGCCGCGAGTATGGTCATGTCGGCGATTTGTTCGGCGCTCGGGTCTTCGTTGACGTGGGTATCGCAGACGAACAGCGTCTGGGTGGGCAGCATGAGCACATTCATGGCGGCGTACGTGCGCGCGCCGGGGCGCAGGCCGATGACTTCCTCGACGTAGCGCAGCTGGTTGTCGAAGCGGCTGGCCACGCCGCAGAGCATGGCGTCCGCGTCGCCGCGTTGCAGCAGCATGACGCCGATCAGGGAATTATGCTTGCGCACCATGGCTTTCGCGATGTCGGGGGTGACACCCAGGCGCCCGCGCATCTTGTAGTAGGCCATCCAGGTTTCGTTGAAACGGGCGTCGTCTTCTGGGTCCACGATCTCGATGTTCTGCCCTGGAACCAGGCGCAGGCCGAATTTGTGGATGCGCATTTCGATGACCGCGGGCCGGCCGATCAGAATGGGCAGTGCGAATTGTTCGTCGAGCACGGTTTGTGCCGCGCGCAGGACGCGTTCGTCTTCGCCGTCGGCGAAAATCACCCGCTTGGGCGCCGACTTGGCCTGATGGAACAGGGGTCGCATGAGTTGGCCCGAGTGGTACACGATGCTCATGAGCGACTGGCGGTAGGCATCCATGTCCTCGATCGGCCGGCGCGCCACGCCCGAGTCGGCCGCCGCCTGGGCGATGGCCGGCGCCACCTTGATGATCAGGCGCGGATCGAAGGGCTTGGGGATGATGTAGTCTGGCCCGAAGCTCAGGTCCTGGTCGGCATAGGCGCCGGCGACTTCGGCATCCGTTTCGGATTCGGCGAGCTCGGCGATCGCCTTGACGCAGGCCAGCTTCATGTCTTCGTTGATGACGGTGGCGCCGCAATCGAGGGCGCCGCGGAAAATGAACGGGAAGCAGACGACGTTGTTGACCTGGTTGGGATAATCCGACCGGCCGGTGGCAATGATGCAGTCCGGCCGCGCGGCCTTTGCGAGTTCGGGTCGGATTTCAGGTTCGGGATTGGCCAGGGCCAGAATCAGCGGCCGGTCGGCCATGCTGCGCACCATGTCTTGCGTGAGCACCCCCGGGGCGGAGCATCCCAGGAACACGTCGGCGCCTCGGCAGGCGTCTGCCAGTGAGCGGGCGTCGGTGGCCCGGGCGTAACGCGCCTTGTTGGGCTCCATCTGGGCGTCGCGCCCGGGGTAGATGACGCCGCGCGAATCGACCACGGTGATGTGCTCGTGGGCCACGCCCAGCTTCACCATCAGGTCCAGGCAGGCGATGGCCGCAGCCCCGGCCCCGGAACTGACGATCTTCACCTGGCCGATGTCCTTGCCGACGATCTTGAGCGCGTTGAGCAGGGCTGCCGAGGAGATGATGGCCGTACCGTGCTGATCGTCGTGGAAGACCGGGATCTTCATGCGCTCGCGCAGCTTCTTTTCGATGTAGAAGCATTCGGGTGCCTTGATGTCCTCGAGGTTGATGCCGCCCAGCGTGGGTTCGAGCGCGGCAATGATGTCGACCAGCTTGTCGGGATCGGTTTCGTCCAGTTCGATGTCGAAGACATCGATACCGGCGAACTTCTTGAACAGGCAGCCCTTGCCCTCCATGACCGGTTTGGACGCAAGCGGACCGATATTGCCCAGGCCCAGCACGGCCGTGCCGTTGGAGATGACGCCCACCAGATTCGCCCGCGACGTATAGCGCGCCGCAGCGGCGTCGCCCTCTGCATGGATCGCCATGCACGCCGTTGCCACCCCCGGCGAATAGGCCAGGCTGAGGTCATCCTGATTGGCCAGCGGCTTGGTGGGCACCACGGAGATTTTCCCCGGCGTGGGGTAGGCATGATAATCCAATGCGATTTTGGCGCGTTCGTTTTCGTGATCCATGGTGAAATCTCCTTCGAGGCGTGCGGGTGTGCTTGCCGGCCAACGCCGATGGGCGGAAAGTGGCGTGTTTTCTGGCCTTCAGTTTAAATCTGCAGGGCAAGACAGGTATACTTTAACCTTAATACGGCATATGCAAGGCGTCGTACCCAGGCCTTCTGCCCCCTGCTATCCGCTTTACGGTCTGGCCGTGCCGCGGAAGGTTGATCAATCTGCATCGTTTCGGGTGAAGCACCCGTCCAGGTGAAGCATACAATGTCCTCTCAGCAAGAACTTCTTTCCAATTCCTATTTATTCGGTGCCAATGCACCCTACGTCGAAGACCTCTACGAAGCCTACTTGAATGACCCCGGGTCGGTGGCCGACCAGTGGCGTTCATATTTCGACCAGCTCCAGCATCAGCCGGCGGTCGACGGGCGCGAATCCACGCACGACCAGGCGCATGCGCCCATTGTGGCGTCATTCGTGCAGCGGGCGCGCGACAACGCTTTCCAGATCCGCCCGGCCGTATCGACGGATCACTCCCTGGCCATGGCCGGCAAGCAAGTGTATGTGCAGTCCATCATCGCGGCCTACCGGTCGCTGGGGGTGCGCATCGCCCAGCTCGATCCACTCAAGCGCCGCGACCGCCCGGACATCCCCGAACTCGACCCGGCCTTCTATGGCCTGACGGAAGCCGACCTGGACCAGGTCTATTCCGCAACCAACACGTATTTCACCAAGGCCGACACGATGACGCTGCGTGACATCGTCAAGGCCTTGCGCGACACCTATTGCCATGACGTGGGTGCCGAATTCATGTACATCGGCGACCCGGCCGTCAAGCGCTGGATACAAGAACGCCTCGAGTCCACGCGCAGCCTGCCCGAATTCACGGCCGAGCAAAAGCGCAATATTCTGCAGCAGGTCACCGAAGCCGAAGGCCTCGAACGCTTTCTGCATACCAAGTACGTCGGCCAAAAGCGTTTCTCCCTCGAAGGGGGTGAAAGCTTCATCGCCGCCATGGACGAAGTCGTCAACCATGCCGGCGCCAGCGGCGTACAGGAAATCATCGTCGGCATGGCTCACCGCGGGCGCCTGAACCTGCTGGTCAACATTATGGGCAAGATGCCCGGCGATCTCTTCGCCGAGTTCGAAGGCAAGCACAACGACACGCTCACCGATGGCGACGTCAAGTACCACAATGGGTTTTCCAGCGACCTCGCCACGCGGGGGGGGCCGGTACACCTGTCGCTGGCCTTCAATCCGTCGCATCTCGAAATCGTCAACCCCGTGGTCGAGGGCAGCGTGCGGGCGCGCCAGGATCGCCGCAAGGATGCGGCGGGCGACCAGGTGCTGCCGGTACTGGTCCATGGCGATGCCGCCTTTGCCGGCCAGGGGGTAGTCATGGAAACCCTCAATATGGCGCAAACCCGTGGCTATGGTACCGGGGGTACGCTGCACATCGTCATCAACAACCAGATCGGCTTCACGACGTCCGACCCGCGCGATGCCCGATCCACGCTGTACTGCACCGACGTCGCCAAGATGATCGAGGCGCCCATCTTTCACGTCAATGGCGACGACCCGGAAGCGGTGGTCTTCGTCACCCGGCTGGCGCTGGATTTCCGCCAGCAGTTCAGGCACGACGTCGTGGTCGACATCGTGTGCTTCCGCAAGCTGGGCCACAACGAGCAGGACACCCCATCGCTCACCCAGCCGCTGATGTACAAAAGCATCGGCAAGCATCCAGGCACGCGCAAGGTGTACGCCGATCGTCTGGTGGCGCAGGGCGTGCTCACCGAAGACGAACCCGATCAGATGGTCAAGAACTACCGCCAGCTCATGGAAGACGGCCAGCGTACGGTCGAACCGGTGCTCACCGACTACAAGAACAAATACGCGACAGACTGGTCGCCTTTTCTTGGGGCCAAATGGACGGACCACGCCGATACCGGGGTGCCGCAGGCCGAACTCACCCGCATCGGCGAGCGCCTGACCCAGGTCCCTGACGGCTTCACGGTACATCCACTGGTCAAGAAGCTGTTGGCCGATCGGCTGGCCATGGCCCGGGGCGAACATCCCATCGACTGGGGCATGAGCGAGCACCTGGCCTATGCGACCCTGGTCAGCAACGGCTATGCCATCCGCCTTGCCGGCCAGGATTCCGGCCGTGGCACCTTCACGCACCGTCATTCCGTATTGCACGATCAGAACCGCGAACGCTGGGACGCGGGTGCCTATGTGCCGCTGCAGAACGTCTGCGAGGGCCAGGCGCCGTTCGACGTCATCGACTCCGTCCTGTCCGAGCTGGCCGTCCTGGGCTTCGAATACGGCTATGCCACCGCGGAACCCAATGTGCTGACCATCTGGGAAGCCCAGTTTGGCGATTTCGCCAATGGCGCCCAAGTGGTCATCGATCAGTTCATTACCTCGGGCGAGGCCAAGTGGGGCCGTCACTGCGGGTTGGTGCTGATGCTGCCGCATGGCTACGAAGGGCAGGGGCCCGAGCACTCGTCGGCCCGCATCGAACGCTTCCTGCAGTTGTGCGCCGACAACAACATCCAGGTCGTGCAGCCCACCAACGGTGCGCAAATCTTCCACGTGCTGCGCCGCCAGATGATTCGTCCGTTTCGCAAGCCGCTGATCATCATGACGCCCAAGTCGTTGTTGCGCAACAAGAGCGCAACGTCGTCGCTGTCCGATCTGGCGACGGGGTCCTTCCAGACGGTCATCGGCGAAACCGATGCCAGCCTGGCCCCCGAAGGCATCAAGCGGGTTCTGATCTGTTCGGGCAAGGTCTACTACGACCTGCTCCACGCGCGCGAAGAGCAGGGGCGGTCCGATATGGCCATCCTGCGCATCGAGCAGCTATACCCCTTTGCGCACAAGGCTTTCCAGACCGAACTGCAAAAATACCCAAATGCCCGGGAGCTGGTCTGGGTGCAGGATGAGCCCCAGAACCAGGGGCCGTGGTTTTACATACAGCACCATTTGTACGAGAACATGACCGAAGGTCAAAGATTGGGGTATGCAGGTCGCCCCGCTTCGGCTTCGCCGGCCGTGGGCTATCTGGCCAAGCACCAAGAGCAGCAGAAGGCACTTCTCGAGCAGGCATTCGCTGCGCGGCTCAAGAGCTTCTCGCTGATCAAATAAGCAACCCCCTTTCAGACTCATACGGAAATCCCATCATGGCCATTACAGAAGTTCACGTCCCGCAGCTGTCCGAGTCCATCTCCGAAGCCACGCTGCTTCAATGGAAAAAGCAGCCAGGCGAAGCCGTGCAGGAAGACGAGATCCTGATCGAAATCGAAACCGACAAGATCGTTCTCGAAGTGCCGGCACCGGTGTCGGGGGTCATCACTGAAATTGTCAAGGGCGACGGCAGCACGGTCGTCTCCGAGGAAGTCCTGGCGCGGATCGATACCGATGCCAAGGCGGCCGCGCCGGCGCCCAAGCCAGAGGCCGAAGCGCCCGCCGCGCCAGCGGTTGCGCCGCCCGCTGAAGCGCCCAAGGCGGCGGCCACGGCTGCGGCGGTGGCCTCGCCGGCGGCCAGCAAGATCCTGTCCGAAAAAGGGCTCGATGCCGCCAGCGTGGCGGGCACCGGGCGGGGCGGCCGCGTGACCAAGGGCGATGCTCTGGCCGCGTCGGCGCCAGCAGCCAGCCAGGCCCAGGCCTCCGCGGCCAGCCAGACGCCCGCGGCCGGCATGCCAGTCAGCCTCGACGGGCGCCCCGAGCAGCGCGTGCCCATGAGCCGTCTGCGGGCGCGCGTGGCCGAGCGCCTGATCCAGTCGCAAACCGAAAACGCCATCCTGACGACCTTCAACGAGGTCAACATGCAGGCCATCGTAGATCTGCGTAAAAAATACAAAGAGGCCTTCGAAAAGGAACACGGCGTCAAGCTGGGCTTCACGTCATTCTTCGTCAAGGCGGCGGTCGCCGCCCTCAAGCGCTATCCGGTCGTCAACGCCTCGGTCGATGGCAAGGACATCATCTACCACGGCTATTTCGACATCGGCATTGCCGTGGGCAGCCCGCGCGGCCTGGTGGTGCCGATTCTGCGCAACGCAGACCAGCTTGGCATTGCCGAGATCGAAAAGCAGATCGCCGATTTCGGCCAGCGGGCGCAAGATGGCAAGCTCACGCTCGACGAACTCACGGGCGGTACCTTTTCCATCTCCAACGGCGGGGTGTTCGGCTCCATGCTGTCCACGCCCATCATCAATCCGCCCCAGTCCGCCATACTGGGCATTCATGCAACGAAGGAGCGGCCCGTGGTCGAGAACGGCCAGATCGTGATCCGGCCCATGAACTACCTGGCCCTGTCCTACGATCATCGCATCATCGACGGGCGCGAGGCCGTGCTGGCGCTGGTGGCCATGAAAGAGGCCCTGGAAGACCCCCAACGCTTGCTGCTGAACGTCTAACGAGAAACCACCATGGCAAAACAATTTGATGTCGTCGTCATCGGGGCGGGTCCCGGTGGCTATATCGCGGCCATTCGGGCCGCTCAGCTGGGCCTGTCGGTGGCCTGCGTCGATGCCTGGTCCAATGCGGCCGGCAAGCCGGCGCCGGGGGGCACGTGCACCAATGTCGGCTGCATTCCGTCCAAGGCGCTGCTGCAGTCTTCCGAGCACTACGAGCAGGCGCGCCTGCATCTGGGCGACCATGGCGTCGTCATCCAGAAAGTGGGGCTCGATCTCGAAAAGCTCGTCGGCCGCAAGGATACGGTGGTCAAGCAGAACAACGAGGGCATTCTGTTCCTGTTCAAGAAAAACAAAGTGTCCTTTTTCCATGGCCAGGGGTCGCTCGTCGCCAAGACGGACTTCGGTTGGGCCGTCAAGGTGGCGGGCCCAAACGAAGAAGACCTCGAAGGCCGTCACGTCATCGTGGCCACGGGCTCCAGTGCGCGGGCCCTGCCCGGCCTGCCCTTCGACGAGGAAAAAATCCTCTCCAACGATGGCGCCTTGCGCCTGAAGGCCGTTCCCAAGACGCTCGGTATTATCGGCGCCGGCGTGATCGGGCTCGAGCTCGGCAGCGTGTGGCGCCGCCTGGGGGCCGAAGTCACGCTCCTAGAAGCCATGCCGGATTTCCTTGCGGCAGTGGACCGCGACGTCGCCAAAGAGGCACAGAAGGCCCTCACCAAGCAGGGCCTGGTGATCCATACCGGGGTGCGCATCGGCGAGATCCAGGCCACCGGCAAGAAGGTGGCCATCCCCTATGTCGATGCCGCCGGCAAGGAACAGGCCCTGTCGGTCGATCGCCTGATCGTGTCCATCGGCCGGGTGCCCAACACCCAAGGGCTGGGCGCCGATACGGTCGGCCTGAAGCTCGATGAACGGGGCTTCGTCGTGGTCGATGACGACTGCCGCAGCAATCTGCCCAATATCTGGGCCGTGGGTGACGTCGTGCGCGGCCCCATGCTGGCCCACAAGGCCGAAGAAGAAGGCGTCGCGGTCGCGGAAACCATCGCTGGGCAGCATGGCCATGTCAATTTCGACACCATCCCCTGGGTCATCTACACCGCGCCCGAAATCGCCTGGGTCGGCAAGACCGAGCAGGCGCTCAAGTCCGAGGGGCGCGATTACAAGGTGGGCAGCTTCCCGTTCATGGCCAATGGCCGTGCACGGGCGCTGGGCGACGTGACCGGCTTCGTCAAGATTTTGGCCGACGCCCGCACCGACGAGGTGCTCGGCGTGCACATCGTGGGGCCCATGGCCTCCGAGCTGATTGCCGAGGCGGTGGCCATCATGGAATTCCGTGGTGCGGCCGAGGACATTGCGCGCATTTGTCATGCGCACCCGACCTTGTCCGAGGCCGTCAAGGAAGCCGCCCTGGCTGTGGACAAGCGTACGCTCAACCTGTAGCCGTTGCATGGATGTCAGTGCGTACTACGCGCAGGCGCTGCGCGAGCGGGGCTTTGTCGCCGACAAAGCCCAGCAGGCGGCCGTGCGCCGCCTGCTGGGCTACTATGATGACTGGATCGTCTTCAAGCAGCAGCGCTCGAATCGCCTCAAGAAGCTTTTTCTGCACCCCGAGGTCCCACGCGGGGTCTACCTGTGGGGCGGGGTGGGGCGCGGGAAAAGCTTTCTCATGGATGCGTTCTATCTCACGGTGCCGGTCAAGCGCAAGGTGCGCCTGCATTTTCACGAATTCATGCGCAGCGCCCACCAGCAGATTCGTGAACTCAGCGGCCAGACGGATCCTCTCGACCACGTGGCGCGAAAAATCGCCGAGCGCTACCGCCTGATCTGCTTCGATGAATTCCACGTATCGGATGTGGCCGATGCGATGATTCTCTACGGATTGCTGTCGGGTCTGTTCGAGCACGGGACGTCTTTCGTCATGACGTCGAACTACGAACCCTCCACGCTGTATCCCAACGGCTTGCACCGGGACCGCATCCTGCCCGCCATCGAACTGATTCAGAAGAAAATGGACATCCTCAACGTCGATGCGGGGGTGGATTACCGGCGCCTGGCGCTGGCCGAGGTGCGGACCTACATCACGCCGATCATGGCCGCCACCCACGACGAATTGCGCGCCACCTTCGAGCGGCTTGCGGATACGGCGGAGCAAAAGCCGGTCCTGCAGATCGCCGGGCGCGAGATCCAGGCCGTGGCCTTGGCCGGGACCGTGGTCTGGTTCGATTTTGCCAGCCTGTGCGGTACGCCCCGCTCACAGAATGACTACCTCGAGCTGGCCAGCCGCTTCCAGACGGTGATTGTGTCGGATGTGCCGTGCATGAGCCCGCGCCAGGCATCCGAAGCCCGGCGCTTCACCTGGCTGGTCGATGTTCTGTACGATCACAAGGTCAAGCTGATTCTATCGGCCCGATGCCCGCCCGACGCGCTCTACGTCGATGGCCCCCAATCCAACGAATTCCCGCGCACGGTGTCGCGCCTGCTCGAGATGCAGTCGCGCGAGTACCTCGAGGAAACGCGCCGGGCGCTGGTTACTTTGTAGCAGGCGGGGGCAGGGACGCCGTGCTACCTCCCCCTTTTTTTAGTGGAACACAGGCATGAATACGAACAAAGTCCGGGTCCTGACCGGCATCACCACCAGCGGGACACCGCATCTGGGCAATTATGCTGGGGCGATTCGGCCGGCCATCGAGGCCAGCACGCATGCCGAGGTCGACGCGTTCTTTTTTCTGGCGGACTATCACGCGCTGGTGAAGTGCGACGACCCAGCCCGGGTGGCGCGTTCGCGGGTGGAGATCGCCGCCACCTGGATTGCAGCCGGTCTGGACACGGATCGGGTGACCTTCTATCGACAGTCCGATATCCCCGAGATTCCGGAACTCTGCTGGATGCTGACCTGCGTCACGGCCAAGGGGCTGATGAACCGCGCCCATGCGTACAAGGCCTCGGTGGATGCCAATGCCGCCCGCGGCCAGGAGCCCGATGACGGCATCAATATGGGGCTGTTTTCATATCCGATCCTGATGGCGGCCGATATCCTGATCTTCAATGCTCACAAGGTCCCGGTGGGGCGCGACCAGATCCAGCATCTGGAGATGGCGCGCGACATTGCACAGCGCTTCAATTACCTGTATGGCGGTTCTGGAGATCTGTTCGTACTGCCCGAGGTGCAGGTCGATGAGTCCGTCGCCACGCTGCCTGGCCTGGATGGGCGCAAGATGTCCAAGAGCTACGACAACACCATTCCCTTGTTTGAAGGCGGGCGGGCCGCGCTCGAGCGCGCGGTGGCGCAAATCGTGACGGATTCACGCCAGCCTGGCGAGCCGAAACAGGCCGAGGGTTCGCATTTGTTCACCTTGTATCAGGCCTTTGCCACGTCGGCCGAAGTGGCCCGCTTCAAGGCGCAGCTCGAGGCCGGCCTGGCCTGGGGGGATGCAAAAAAAATGCTGGCCGACCGGATCGAGGCGCAGATCGGCCCGATGCGGGCGCGCTATGCCGAGCTCATGGCCCATCCCCAGCAAATCGAGGACATCCTGCAGGCGGGCGCCCGCAAGGCCCGTCAGGAAATCCTGCCGTTCATGGGGCGCCTGCGGATGGCGGTCGGTTTGCGCTCGGCCGCCGTTTCGGTGCCGGCCGATACGGGGGCACAGGCTGTTGATGCCACCGGTGCGGCCAGTGGTAAAGAAAAGCAGGCCCGGTGGGTGTCATTTCGCGAGACGGATGGCCGATTTCGCCAACGCCTGTTTGCTGCCGATGGCCGCGCATTGCTGCTGACCGAGGCCTTCGACGATCCCAAGGCGCTGCATGCGCTGGTTCGCGCCGCAGCGCACCTGGATCCGACCAGCCTGCTGGCCGATGCCGATGGCATGGTCAGCCTGGTGGTCGATGGGCGGTGCCTGGCCCGGGCCCACAAGGATGACGTGGCCGATATTTCAGCGGCCCTGGCCCAGCTCTGAATCGGCCCGGGGGTCTGCGGCGCAGCGCTCGGCCAGAAGGCACAGTATTTCGTACATGAGGGTCGCCCCCACCAGCGCCGTGTTGCCGCTGGGGTCGAATGGCGGCGCGACTTCGACCAGGTCGCCACCGATGAAATCCAGCCCGCGCAGCCCGCGCAACAGGGCCTGGGCCTGGAGGGTGCTGATCCCGCCGACTTCGGGGGTACCCGTACCGGGCGCATAAACCGGATCGAGCCCGTCGATGTCGAACGACAGGTAGACTGGGCCATCGCCCACGACCCGGCGGACCTCGGCGATCACGGCTGGGACGCCGAGCTCGGTGAATTCTTCGATGAACATCACGCGCATGCCGTGCTCGCGGGAATAGTCCCAGCCCGCCGGCGTGTTCTGTGCCCCGCGGATACCGATCTGTATGGTGCGCTGCGGATCCATGACGCCCGCCTCGGTTGCCTGGTGGAATGGCCCGCCGTGGTGGAACTTCGAGCCCATGAACGGCCCCCAGGTATCGGTATGGGCGTCGATGTGAATGATGCCCGGCGCACGGGTGCCGGGTGGCGAGCCCGCGTACAGGCCGGCGAGAATGGGAAAGGTGATCGAGTGGTCGCCCCCCGCGCTCAGGGGGCGTACCCCGGCGCGCCCCAGCTGATGATAGAAACCGCTGATGGCTTCATAGACGGCCGGGTGATCATAGACGTGCGGCAGGGGGACGTCGCCCAGATCGGCCACCCGGCATAGTTCGTAGGGGTTGAGGCGGGTGACGTGATGAATGGTGCGCATCATGCTGGAGGCGTTGCGGATTTCGCGCGGCCCGTGGCGGGCCCCTGCGCGGTTGGTGACGCCACCGTCATAGGGAACACCGACCAGGCCGATGTCCACGTCGGCCGGGTCGCTGGCCAGGGGAGTGCGCATGAAGGTCGCGATCCCCGTGTAGCGGGGCGCCGACATCGCGCCGGTGTCGGTTTCCCGGTGGGGATGGGAGGGTGTGCCTGATTTCATGGGATGATGACTGCGGGTAGCCGGAGCGGGGCAGCCAGAGTGGCTGCCGCGCCGCCCCGGGGTGGCGGGTGGCTAGCGCGCCGCCCAGGCGGAGAAACGCTGTTCGAGCTCTTCGCCGTGGTCGGTCCAGAATTCGAGGTCGTTGAACAAGGCGTTCTTTGCGTTTTCAGGTGAATTGGGTACGCTGGCCAGTACGTCGGCGTCCAGCATCTGGATGGCCTTCTTGCTGACCGGGCCGTAGGCGATGTGTTCGCTGTAGGCGGCCTGGGCCTTGGGCGTGCTGGCGTATTTGACGAATTCGATGGCCTCTTCCTTGTTGGGCGAGCCCGTGGGGATGACCCAGTAGTCGAAGTCATAGACGCTGCCGTCCCAGACGATGGCCAGGGGCCGCCCCTCGCGCTGTGCGGCGTCGATGCGCCCGTTGTAGACGGCCGACATGACTACGTCGCCGGCCGTCAGCAGCTGCGGCGGTTGTGCGCCGGCTTCCCACCATTGGATGTGGGGCTTGAGCTCGTCCAGCTTGGCGAAGGCGCGATCCACCCCTTCGGGGGTGGACAGCGTTTCGTAGACCTTGTCGACCGGCACGCCGTCGGCAACGAGCGCGAATTCCAGGTTGTAGTGCGCCCCCTTGCGCAGGCCGCGCTTGCCGGGGAATTTCTCGACGTCCCAGAAATCGGCCCAGCCCGTGGGCGCCGTCTTTAGGATGTCTGTGTTGTAGGCCAGTACGGTGGACCACACGAAGGTCCCCACGCCGCAGTATTTCATGGCCCCCTCGACCATGTCGTCTGCGTCGATGATGGCGGCCCAGTCGATGTCTTCGAAGAGGCCTTCATCACAGCCCCGGCCCAAGTCGCCGGTTTCGACCTCGACGACGTCCCAGACGACGTTGCCGGAATCGACCATCGCCTTGATTTTGGCTTGTTCGCCGTTATAGGCGACCGGGATGATCTTGCGGCCGGTTTCTTGCTCGAGCGGCTTGATGAATGCCGCTTCCTGGGCATCGCCGTTGGCGCCGCCGAAGTTGACGATGGTCAGGTCGCGGGCCTGGGCTGGCGATAAGCCAAGCAGGGCCACGGGCATCGCCAGCGCGAGGGCTGTGAGCAAGGTGCGTGATGTTTTCATGATTGCCTCCGGAGTGTGGGTTTTTTTATGCTGCCAGGGAATCCAGGGCCGCCGCCATCTTCTGCAAGGCCTGATCGACCTCGGCAGGGGTGATGACCAATGCGGGCAGCAGCCGGATGATGTTGTCACGGGCGGTCAGCACCATCAGGCCGTGGTCCTGGCAGGCTTGGACGATCCGTGTGTTGGGCGTATGGGCGGGCAGGCCGATCATCAGGCCCAGACCGCGCAGAGGCTCGGAGATGTGTTGGGGGTAGCGGGTGGCCAGGTTGGACAGGCCAGCCCTTAAGTGTTCGGCCACGGTGCAGACGTGGTCCATGAAGCCTGGTGCCGTGAGAATGTCGAGCACGGCGTTGCCGACGGCCATCGCCAGCGGATTGCCGCCGAACGTGGTGCCGTGGTTGCCGGGGCCGAAGGCGTTGGCCACGCGTTCGGTGGCCATGCAGGCCGACAGTGGGAAACCGCCGCCCAGGCCCTTGGCCGTGGTGAGTACGTCGGGCGTGATGCCCGACCATTCGTGGGCATAGAGCTTGCCGGTGCGGCCATTGCCGCACTGGACTTCATCGACCATGAGCAGCAGGCCGTGTTCATCGGCCAGGGCGCGCAGCGCGCGCATGAAAGCCGGATCGGCACAACGCACGCCGCCTTCGCCCTGGACCGGCTCGATGAGAATCGCGGCGGTTTCGGGGCCGATGAGCGCGCGCACCGAATCGATGTCGTTGAATTGGGCGCGGTCGAAGCCGGGGGCGTGGGGTGCATAGCCCTCGCGGTATTTTTCGCCGTCGCCCGCGACGATGGTGGCCAGCGTACGGCCATGGAAGGCCCCGTCGAACACGATGGTGCGCCAGCGTTCGGGTTGCCCGGTGAGATCGAAATGGCGGCGGGCGAGCTTGAGCGCCGTTTCGTTGGCCTCGGCCCCGCTGTTGGTGAAGAACACACGATCGGCGAAGCTGGCGGCGCACAGCCGGTCGGCCAGCCGTTCCTGTTGGGGGATTTCGTACAGGTTGGACAGGTGCCACAGCTTGCCCGCCTGCCGGTTCAGGGCTTCGACCAGGTGCGGGTGGCAATGGCCCATGGCATTGACCCCGATGCCCGCCGTGAGATCCAGATAGCGTCGGCCGTCTTCGGCCGTCAGCCAGACGCCGTTTCCGTGGCTGAACGACAGCGGCTGGCGCGCATAGGTGGACATCAGATGCGAATCGGACATGAATGAACCTGCGGGTCGATGGTGGGTATGAAAAACCGTTTGAACGATGAAACCGGGGGCGAACCCCCGGACGCCCCGTTGCCGGGGCGGTTTGCTTCAGGCTGTGCGGATCAGCGCAGCGGCCAGCCGTACATCAGGCCGCCATCCGTCCAGAGCGCATTGAGGCCGCGCTCGAGCTTGAGCGGTGAACCTTGCCCGATGTTGCGCTCGAAAGACTGGCCATAGTTGCCGATTTGCTTGACGATATTGTAGGCCCACTTGGCATCCAGGCCCAAGCCTTTTGCCATGTCGCCCGACACCCCGAGGATGCGCTGCACATTGGGGTTGTTGCTTTTCAGCATTTCATCCACGTTTTCCGACGTGATGCCGTATTCTTCGGCCTCGATCCAGGCGTTCAGGGCCCAGCGCGCCACCATGAACCATTCGTCATCACCCTGGCGCACCATGGGGCCCAGGGGTTCTTTGGAGAAGTTCTCTGGCAGGATGATGTAGTCGTCCGGCGTGGCCGATGAGGCCCGGAGGCTGGCCAGCTGGGATTTATCGCTGGTGACCACGTCGCAGCGGCCGGCCTCGAAGGTGCGGAACCCGCCTTCGGAGGTTTCGATCACCACGGGCTTGAACTCGAGCTTGTGAGCGCGGAACCAGTCGGCCAGGTTGAGCTCGGTGGTGGTGCCCTGCAGCACGCAGACGGCGGCGCCGTCGAGCTCGGCGGCGCTCTTGACGCCCAGGCTCTTCTTGACCAGCACGCCCTGGCTGTCATAGTAGTTGATGCCGGTGCTCATCAGGCCGAGTGTGGTGTCGCGGATCATGGTGGCCGTGGAGTTTCGGGTCAGCACGTCGACTTCGCCCGACTGCAGGGCGGTGAAGCGTTGCTGCGACGTGAGCGGGGTCGCCTTGAATTTTTCGGCATCGCCGAACATCATGGCCGCGATGCTGCGGCACATGTCGATGTCGATGCCTTTCCAGACCCCCTTGCTGTCTGCCAGGGCAAACCCGGGCAGGCCGGAGTTCACACCGCATTGCACGTAGCCGCGTTCTTTGACCGCGTCGAAGGTGCTGCCTGCCTGGACGGTGCCAGCAGCCAGCAACAAGGTGGTGGATAAGGCCGCGAATTTCAGTCGCTTCATGTGTCTCCCCCTGTTGTGGGTTGTCGTTGAATGAATCGGGGTATGCCCCTGCCGGGACGGTGCTTTTGGCTGCCATCCTGCGGTGCATAATCATCGCCGAAATGACGCGCTTGTGCCAGTGGGTTAATCGAGTAGTCGAATGCGGCACAATAGTGTTCAAATCAAGGGATCGTGCGGTCCCGGTAGACCGCAGGTTCCCTGCCGTTCCCTGTTAGCCATTTTTGAGGTTTCCCATGACTGCCATCCCTTCTCCCACCGAGCGCCTTGCCGGGCATGTACTGGTCGACCAGTTGCGTGTACACGGTGTCGATCACGTGTTCTGCGTCCCTGGTGAAAGCTACCTGGCCGTGCTCGATGGCCTGTACGACGCCGGCATCGAAGTCACGGTCTGTCGCCAGGAAGGCGGGGTGGCCTACATGGCCGAGGCATATGGCAAACTCACTGGGCGGCCCGGCGTGTGCATGGTCACCCGGGCACCCGGCGCCTCCAACGCGGTGCCCGGCATCCACGTGGCTTCGCAGGACTCCACGCCCATGATCATGCTGGTGGGCCAGATCGACCGTTCCGCGCGCGACCGTGAAGCTTTCCAGGAAATGGACTACAAGGCGGTCTTTGGCTCCCAGGCGAAATGGGTGGCCGAAATCGATCAGGCCGAGCGCATTCCTGAATACCTGGCGCGTGCATTCAAGGTGGCCGTTTCGGGCCGGCCCGGGCCCGTCGTGCTGGCCTTGCCCGAAGACATGCTGGTCGAACACATCACGCTGGCCGATGCCCGTCCGGGGCAGCTGCCGCAGCCATGGCCGGCGCCCGAACAAGTGCAGGCCTTCGAGGCGTTGCTCGCGCAAGCCCAGCGGCCCATCGCGCTGCTCGGCGGCAGCACTTGGGATGCCGCCTCCGTGGCCGCGTTTGGTGAATTTGCGCAGGTCCACGGCATTCCCATCGCCGTGCAGTTCCGGCGCCAGATGCTGTGTCCGGTCGACCATCCCTGCTTCGTGGGCGATCTCGGCCTGGGTTGCGACCCGCGCCTGTTGGCGGCCATCCGCGAGTCGGACCTGATCCTGGCGATCGGCGGCCGGCTGTCCGAAGTGCCCAGCCAGAACTACACTTTGTTCGGCATACCCAATCCCGGCCAGACGTTCGTGCACGTCCATCCGGATACCAGCGAGCTGAACCGGGTCTATCAGGCGGATCTGGCCGTTGCCTGTCCGTCCGCCGCCTGGGTGCGGGCCATCGCCGGGCTGGCGCCGGCCGCGGCCGCTACTGCGCGCATGAGCCGCTGTGCCGAACTCCACGCCGCGCGGCAGGCCTGGAGCGACCCCTCTGCCATCCATCATCCGGGCCGGCTGCAGATGGGCGCCGTCATGGCGCACTTGAACGCCGTCCTGCCAGCCGACACCATCATGGCCAACGGCGCTGGAAACTTTGCGACCTGGGTACACCGCTTCTATCGTTTTCGCGAGTTCGGCACCCAGCTGGCCCCCACCTCGGGTTCCATGGGGTATGGCCTGCCGGCGGCGGTGGCCGCGCAGCGCCTGTTCCCGAACCGGCGCGTGGTGTGTTTTGCCGGAGACGGTTGCTTCATGATGCACGGCCAGGAGTTCTCTACAGCCGTGCAATATGGTTTGCCCATCGTCGTGATTTTGGTCGACAACGGCATGTACGGCACCATCCGCATGCACCAAGAGCGCACCTACCCGGGTCGGGTATCGGCGACGACGCTGCACAATCCGGATTTTGCGGCGTATGCGCGGGCGTTTGGCGGGCATGGCGAGCGCGTCGAGACCACCGAGCAATTTGCACCGGCATTCCAGCGGGCCATCGACAGCGGCCTGCCGGCCATTGTGCATTGCCTGCTCGACCCCGAGGCAATCACCCCCACCACGACACTCAGCAAACTGCGCGCGGGCTGAAGGCGGGTTCAGCCACGGCGGCGCCGTGCTGTGCGGCGTCGACCAGCCATTGCCTGAATTTCACGACCGATGGCTGGGATACCTTGCGCTCGGGCACGATCAGGTGAAAGGCGCGCGGGTCGGGGCTGCTGTGCGGGTTCAGGATGATCAGCTGCCCGCTGTCCAGTTCGGGGCGGATCAAAAAGGCCGGGATCAGGGCCACGCCCAGGCCGTCCCGAGCGGCCTGGGCAAGCATCGAGAACAGCTCCAGGCGCATGCCGGCCATATCGTTGGGGGCCATGACCCCGGCCGAGCCGAACCATTCCCGCCACGCGGTGGGGCGGGTGCTTTGCTGCAGCAGCGGCAGGCGTGCGATGGCGGCTGGCGCCAGGGGGGTGGCGGCCAGCGTGGGGCTGCACACCGGTACCGGGTTCTCATGCATCAGGAAATAGGCTTCGGTGCCCGCCCAGCGCGGGTTGCCCGAGTACAGCGCGGCATCGAACCCGGTTTCTTCGAACATGAACGGTGTCGTGCGCGTGACCATGTTCACCTGCAGGCCCGGTGCATGAACCTGCAGGCTGGCGAGCCGCGGCAGCAGCCAGCGTGTCGCGAAGGTCGGGACCACCGCCAGGTCGAGCACACCACCAGCCTGGTGGGCCATGATGGCCAGCGTATCGCGTTCCATGGCCTGCAGGTGGCCGCGCACCATGCGCGCATAGCGTTCGCCGGCATCGGTCAGGCGCACGCCGCGCCGGATGCGCTCGAACAGCGGGACGCCGACGTGCTGTTCGAGGCTGGCGATCTGGCGGCAGATGGCGCCTTGCGTGAGTGACAGTTCGTGGGCGGCACGGGTGAAGCTTTCATGTCGCGATGCCGCCTCGAAGGCCTGCAGAGCCCGTGTGCTGGGAAACCGGTGGCGCATGTGTCGTGTGAGTTATTTGCACAGATAGCGGAAATTATATCGTTTGCCCGGAACGGGCATGTGCGGCTAGCATGGGCCTGTTCGATCGTCCATCCGCTTTTTGCACAGGAGTCTTCATGTCCCAGCCCCGCCCCCAATTCCAGTGGCTTGATCCGCTGCTGCTCGATCAGCAACTCAACGACACAGAGCGCATGGTGCGCGATGCGGCGCGCGCGTACTGCCAGGACAAGCTTCTTCCCCGCGTCCAAGAGGCTTTTCGCCACGAGAAAACGGATCCCGCCATTTTCCGTGAACTGGGCGAACTGGGCCTGCTGGGCGCCACGATCCCCGAGGCGTACGGTGGGGCGGGCCTGAACTACGTGTGCTACGGCCTGATCGCGCGCGAGGTCGAGCGCGTCGATTCCGGCTACCGGTCCATGATGAGCGTGCAAAGCTCGCTGGTCATGGTGCCCATCGATGCGTTCGGCACCGAAGAACAGAAGCGCAAGTATCTGCCGCGCCTGGCGAGTGGCGAATGGATCGGCTGCTTCGGGCTGACCGAGCCCAACCATGGGTCCGATCCGGGCTCCATGGTGACGCGTGCCCGGGCGGTGCCGGGTGGCTACAGCCTGTCCGGGGCCAAAACCTGGATCACCAACAGCCCCATCGCCGATGTGTTCGTGGTCTGGGCCAAGGACGACGAGGGCAAGATCCGCGGATTCATCCTCGAGAAGGGCGCCAAGGGCCTGTCGGCGCCGGCCATTCACGGCAAGGTGGGGCTGCGGGCCTCGATTACCGGTGAAATCGTCATGGACGAGGTATTCGTCCCTGAAGAAAATGCCTTTCCCGAGGTACGCGGCCTGAAGGGGCCGTTCACCTGCCTGAATTCTGCGCGTTTCGGCATTGCCTGGGGGGCCCTTGGCGCAGCCGAGGCCTGCTACGAGACCGCCCGCCAGTACGTGATGGACCGCCACCAGTTCGGACGGCCCCTGGCAGCCAACCAGCTGATCCAGAAGAAGCTGGCGGACATGCTCACCGAAATCACACTGGGCCTGCAGTCTGTGCTGCGCGTCGGGCGCCTGAAAGACGAAGGGCAGGCACCCGTCGAGATCACCTCCATCATCAAGCGCAATTCATGCGGCAAGGCGCTGGACATCGCCCGCATGGCGCGTGACATGTTGGGCGGCAACGGCATTTCAGATGAATTCTGCATCGCCCGCCACCTCGTCAACCTCGAGGTCGTGAACACGTACGAAGGCACGCACGACGTCCACGCCCTGATCCTGGGGCGCGCGATTACTGGCATTGCCGCGTTCGCCAATTAAGGAACGCGCATGTCTGCTCAGCAGCCAACGGCCACCCAGTCCGGCCCCGGCCCGGGCACTCGGGGGGCGCTGTCGCACGTTCGCGTTCTGGATCTTTCGCGCGTGCTGGCGGGTCCCTGGGCCACCCAGATCCTAGGCGATCTCGGCGCCGACGTGATCAAGGTCGAACGCCCTGGCGCGGGTGACGACACCCGCCATTGGGGGCCCCCGTGGATGCCGGATGCGGCCGGGCAGGATTCGGACGTCGCAGCCTACTACTTGTGCACCAATCGCAACAAGCGATCCATGACGGTCGACATGGCCAGTGCCGGCGGGCAGGCGCTGTTGCGCCGGCTCGCGGCCGAAAGCGACGTCCTGGTCGAAAACTTCAAGGTCGGCGGGCTGGCGCGTTATGGGCTCGACTACGATACGCTGGCCGCCCTCAACCCGCGGTTGGTCTATTGCTCCATCACCGGCTTCGGCCAGACCGGGCCGTACGCCGAGCGCGCTGGCTACGATTTCCTGATCCAGGGCCTGGGCGGGCTGATGAGCATCACCGGGCGCCCGGATGGCGAACCCGGCGGGGGGCCCATGAAGGTCGGGGTGGCCCTGGTGGACATCCTGACGGGGCTGTACGCCGCCAACGCCATCCAGGCGGCACTCGCGGCGCGCGAAAAGACCGGCCGTGGCCAGCACCTGGACATGGCCCTGCTGGACGTCGAGGTGGCTTGCCTGGCCAACCAGGCCATGAACTACCTGGCCACCGGGCGTGACCCGCAGCGCCTGGGCAATGCGCATCCCAGTATCGTGCCGTATCAGGATTTCCCCACTGCCGACGGACATATGATCCTCGCCATTGGCAACGACGGCCAGTTCGAGCGTTTTTGTTCCGAAGCCGGTCAGCCCGAGCTCGCGCGGGACCCCCGCTTTGCCACGAACCAGGCGCGGGTGGTTCATCGCCAGGCACTCATTCCGCGCCTTCGCGAGATCACCCAGACCCGCAGTACGGCGCAGTGGATCGCGGCGCTCGAGGCCCGCGCGGTGCCGTGCGGGCCGATCAACGGCCTGCACGACGTATTTGCCGATGACCAGGTGCGCGCCCGCGGGCTGCGGGTCGAGATGCCGCATCCGGATGTGGGTCACGTGCCATTGGTGGCCAGCCCCCTGCGGCTTTCCGACACCCCGGTCGAATACCGCGTGCCGCCGCCCGCACTGGGTGCGCACACCGAGGAAATCCTGCACGACTGGCTCGGCATGTCGCCCCAGGAAGCGGCTGCACTGCGCGAGCAGGGCATACTCTGACGCCAGGCCAGGCCTGGCCTGGCCGCGTGCGGTGTCCTCGCGGTGTCCGGTGCGCCCGGCCTGTCTTTGCCGGGAACGGGTCAGGGGCGGCGATCCTTCTGCCGACCGCGCGCAAACGCCTGGGCCATGGCGCTTTGCGCGGCAGCGGGGCGCGGCGGCATGGTGCGGCGGCCGCCCGCGCGGCGGGCGGGCGCAGCGGCGCCGGCTGGCGCGCCAGGGCTGGCGGTTTCGCGCACGTCGTCCCCATCCTTGCGCATGCTCAGGCTGATGCGCTGGCGTGCGATGTCCACGGCCACGACACGAACCTGCACGGTCTGACCTACCCGCACGACGTCGCGCGGGTCTTTCACGTAGTGGTCGGCCAGCGCCGAGACGTGCACCAGGCCGTCCTGATGCACGCCGATGTCCACGAAGGCGCCGAAGTTGGCCACGTTGCTGACCACACCCTCCAGCAGCATGCCGGGCATGACGTCGCGAATGTCCTGGATGCCTTCGGCAAAGGCCGCGGTCCGGAATTCGGGTCGTGGGTCGCGCCCGGGTTTCCTGAGCTCTTCGAAGATGTCGCTCACTGTGGGCAGGCCGAAGCGTTCGTTTGCAAAGTCGGCGGGTGAGAGGCCCTTGAGCGCATCCGTCCGACCCATGACGGCATTCAGCGGTTGCTTCAGGCGCCGCAGGATGTGCTCGACCACGGGGTAGGCTTCGGGATGAACCGCGGAGGCATCCAGGGGGTTGTCCGAGCCAGGAATACGCAGGAATCCGGCGGCCTGTTCGAAGGTCTTGTCACCCAGGCGGGGAACGTCGCGCAGAGCCTGCCGGTTGCGGAAGGCGCCATGGCGCTCGCGGTGTTGCACGATCTGGCGCGCGAGGCCCGCATTCAGGCCCGAAACCCGGGTCAGGAGCGGCACCGAGGCCGTATTCACATCCACGCCGACGGCATTGACACAGTCTTCGACCACGGTCGCCAGCGAGCGCGCCAGTTCGTGCGGGTTCACGTCATGCTGATACTGGCCTACGCCGATGGCCTTGGGTTCGATCTTCACGAGCTCGGCCAGCGGGTCTTGCAGGCGCCGGGCGATGGACACCGCGCCTCGCAGGCTCACGTCCAGTTGCGGGAATTCTTCGGCGGCCAGCGTCGAGGCGGAATACACCGATGCGCCGGCCTCGGACACCACGACGGGGCGGAAGGCGTGCCCCGGATGCTGCGCCTGCAACTGCCTCACCAGCTGCATCGTCTCGCGCGAGGCGGTGCCGTTGCCGATAGCCACCAGCGAAATCGCGTGCCGCGTGATGAGCTGGGCCAGGGTGCGCAGGCTGCCCTCGACGTCTTTGCGGGGCGCGAACGGATGGATCGTGGCGGTATCCAGCAGCTTGCCCGTGGCGTCGATCGCCGCCACTTTCACACCGGTGCGTATACCGGGATCCAGGCCCAGCACGTTGTGGGGCCCGGCTGGCGCCGACAGCAGCAAATCCTTCAGGTTGGCGGCAAAGACGTGAATGGCCTCGATCTCGGCCTGCTCGCGCAGCGCGCCGAGAAATTCGGTTTCGAAACGCGGCAGCAGTTTGACCCGCCACGTCCAGCGGCAGACTTCGCCAAGCCAGTGCTGGCGGGCATCGTCCCGGTGGTCGAAGCCGACGCCGGGTGTCATTGCATCGGCGATCAGGCGTACACAGGGGTGCGGCTGCAGCGCCTCGTGGTCGGGGGGCAGGCTGATGTGCAGCGCCAACAGGCCTTCGTGACGACCACGCAACAGCGCCAGCATGCGATGAGATGGAATGTTGCGCAGGCTTTCGCTGTAGTTGAACCAGTCGCGAAATTTGGCGCCTTCCATTTCCTTGCCTTCGATGACGCGCGCGTTCAACATCCCGGTGTCGCGCAACGTCTTGCGCAGAGCCTGGACCAGCTCCGCGTCGTCGGCGAAACGTTCGGCGAGGATGTCACGCGCTCCGTTCAGAGCGAGCCTGGCATCGCCGAACCCCGCGTCCGCATTCAGGTGGTGTGCCGCCAGGGTGTCGGGGTTGGCCTCGGGATGGGCCAGCAGCTGTTCGGCCAGCGGCAGCAAGCCTGCCTCGATCGCGATCTGGCCCCGGGTGCGGCGTTTCGGCTTGTAGGGTGCGTATAGATCTTCGAGCCGCTGCTTGCTGTCGGCCGCCTCGATGCGAACCCGCAGGGCGTGATCCAGCTTTCCCTGAGCGGCGATGCTGCCCAGGACGGCGGCCCGGCGTTCCTCGAGCTCACGCAGGTAGGCCAGGCGCGTCTCGAGTTGCCGCAGCACGGTGTCATCGAGCCCGCCCGTCACTTCTTTTCGGTAGCGGGCAATGAACGGGACGGTGGCGCCGGAATCGAGCAGCTGCACGGCGGCCTGGATCTGGGCCGGACGTGCGTCGAGCTCGGTGGCCAGCTGCCGTATGATGGCCTGCAGGGTTTCGGTCGAGGGGGTGGGATCTGTCAAGGCGTTGTGTCCATCAAGGATCGGTATCAGCGGCGCATTTTGCCACAGTCGCTCGAAATCCCCTAAAGGCATGGCGTATGATGCCTGCATTCCACGTTTCGGTGTATGGATCCTGCTTCAAATGGCCCACGACACACTGGAGGCGGTGTTCGGGCCGGACGGCCCGCTGGCACAGGCGCTTCCCGCCTACCGGCCGCGCAAGGCCCAGCAAGAATTCGCCCAGGCCGTGTGGCAGGCCCTGCTGCACGGCGACGTACTGATTGCCGAGGCCGGCACGGGCACCGGCAAGACCTGGGCCTATCTGGTCCCGGCCTTTCTTGCAGCGCGCAAGACCCTGGTTTCCACTGGAACCCGCACCCTGCAGGATCAGCTGTTCCACCGCGACATCCCGCGCTTGCGCGATGCGCTGGCCTTGTCGGTGGATGTCGCGCTGCTCAAGGGGCGTAGCAATTATGTGTGTCATTATCATCTCAACCGCCTCGAGCAGGATCCCAGGGCGCTGAAGTCGCGCGAAGAAATCCCGCAGTTGCGTGCCATTCGGCAGTTCGTGCAAGTCTCCGAGACCGGCGATAAGGCCGAGTTGCCCTCGGTCCCGGAGACAGCGGATCTTTGGAACCGGGTCACGTCCACCCGCGAGAACTGCCTTGGCCAGGACTGCCCGTTCGTGCGCGAGTGCTTCGTATACAAGGCACGTCGGCGGGCCCAGGACGCCGACGTCGTGGTCGTCAACCATGCTTTGTTCATGGCCGACCTGGTCCTGCGCGAGGAAGGGGTGGCCAGCCTGCTGCCCGAGACCGATCTGGTCGTGTTCGATGAAGCCCATCAGTTGCCCGCTACGGCCACCCAGTTTCTGGGTGAAAGCGTCTCCGTGCACCAGGTGCTCGATGGCGCCCGGCAAGCCGAGGCCGCTGGGTTGGCCCATGCGCGCGAGGCGGTGCGCTGGTCTGATCTGTGCGGTGCCCTGGAAGCAGCCGTACGGGCGTTCCGGTTGGCTTGCGCACCGGTGGCGGCATTGCCTGGCGGGCGCGCGACCTTTCAGCAGATCCCGCAGGCACAGGCCTTTGACGAGGCGCTGGAGCAAATCGGCACGATGCTTGAACCCGTATTGGGGGCGTTGGCCGCACAGGAAGAGCGGCACCCTGACCTCGGTGCCGCCTTGCGCCTGCTCTCGAGCGTGCACGAGCGGCTCCTGCGCTGGGCCACACCTGCTCGCGGGGCGCCCGACGCCGCCGCAGAGGCGGCGGTACGCTGGGTCGAGTGCGGCGTGCATTCCGTGCGCCTGCAGCGTGCCCCCCTGTCCGTCGCCAAAATATTCTCGGGCTTTCGCCGCCCGGATCAGGCGTGGGTGCTGACCTCGGCCACGCTGTCGGTGCGGGGGGATTTTCAGCACTTTCAGCGCCTGCTGGGGTTGACCGATGCGCAGGTCGCCAGCTGGATATCGCCTTTCGATTACCCCGCCAGGGGGTTGTTGTACGTTCCGCGGGCGCTGCCGTTGCCGGGTTCGACCGGGTTTTCCGTTGCTTTTGCGCGTGCCTTGCGGCCCTTGCTGCAAGCCTGCCCGGGCGGGGCGCTGGTTCTGTGCACCACGCTGCGCGCCGTGGCCGAGATCGCCGATCAGCTGCAGCAGGCCGCCGGCGACAGGCGGGTGATGCGCCAGGGCGAATCTTCCCGTGCGGTGCTGCTCGAGCAGTTCAGGCAGGCCCACCATGCGGTGCTGGTCGGCAGCGTGAGTTTCTGGGAGGGCATCGATGTGCCCGGCGATGCCCTGACGCTGGTCGCCATCGACAAGCTGCCGTTTGCGCCACCCGATGATCCTGTCCTCGAGGCCCGGCTGCAGGCCTGCCGGGCCGAGGGGGGCAATCCGTTCATGGAGCACCAGCTGCCCCAGGCGGCCATGCTGCTCAAACAGGGCGCCGGGCGCCTGATACGGTCAGAGGCGGATTGGGGGGTTCTGGTGGTTGGCGACGGCCGGCTGGTGGACAAGCCCTACGGCCGCCTGCTTTGGCAGGGGCTGCCGCCCTTTGCCCGAACCCGGGATGCGGCGCTCGCCTTGGAGTTTCTGGAAAGCCCGCCGCCCGGCCCGCCCCCCGCGCCGGAGCGCTGAACCGCGGCCTGGCCCAGTCCTTAGAACCAGTTGATCGGGTTCCAGTAGCTGACCGGATCGTCCAGCCCCTGCTTGTAATATTTGCTGTCGGGGAAGTTGTGGTCCAGCACCCGCTTGGCATCATCGCGCAGGTCGGGCAGTTCGAGCTGGTCGTAGCTGAGCATCATCAGATACAGGGCCTTTTCGACGATCGGTGCGCCCTCGAAGTCGGTGATCACGCTTTGGGCGCGGTTGGCGGCCGCGACGTATGCCCCGCGCTTGTAGTAGTACGTGGCGACGTGGACCTCGTTGGCTGCGATCGTGTTGACCAGCCAGGCCACCCGCTTGCGGGCATCGGGGGCGTAGCGGCTGTCGGGATAGCGGCGCAGGAGCTCGTTGAAGGCCTCGTAGGACTCTCGCAAACCCTTGGGGTCGCGTTCGCTGGGATCCTGCTGGGTGAGGTCCGACAGCATCGCACTGGGCGGCGTGAACGTGATCAGACCCTTGAGATACAGCATGTAGTCTGTGCCGGGGTGGTTGGGATATTGCTGCATGAAGCGGTCGATGGCCGCCTTGGCCTGTTCGGGCTCTTCGTCTTTCCAGTTGACCCAGGCCTGATCGATCAGGGCCTGTTGCGCGTAGACGCCGAACGGATAGCGGGCCTCGAGCGCTTCGAGGTTTTCGCGCGCTTCGGACCAGTTGGCGCCTGCCATTTCGGTACGGGCCTGGCTGTACAGGCGTTCGGCGCTCCAGCCCGCGGTGGGATCGACATTGCTCGTGGTCGAACTGCACGCCGCCAGCACCACGGTGATCAGACCGGCCAGGGTGAGGCGGGTGAGGCGGAGAAGGGGTCGGTGCGAAACCAGTGCTTGAAAGGCCACAGGATATCCTTGGTCAAGGTGTTAGCATTGTCGGCAGATTATATGATTTGTCGCCATGTCGCACACGAAACTCGATCTCCAGGATCCGGGCCCGGTCGAATCACTGCCTTTTGTGCTGCCTGCCGATGCGGTTCCAGACCGGCTCGACAAGGTCCTGGCGCGGCTGATCCCAGAGCATTCGCGCAGTCGGCTGCAGGCCTGGATCGAGGCTGGGCACGTGTGGGTGGCTGGCCGGCCGGGGCGGATCCGCACGCGCGTCGGGCCCGGCGATTGCATCCAGGTCTGGCCGCAGGCCGCCCCCGAAGACCTGGCCTATGTGCCCGAAGACATTGCCTTCGAGGTGGTGGCCGAATCGCCCGATTGGCTGGTCATCGACAAGCCGGCCGGCCTGGTTACCCATCCCGGGGCGGGCAATTGGCAGGGCACGCTGCTCAACGGCCTGCTGTTTCGCTATCCGGCGCTCGCGCAGGTGGCCCGGGCCGGGATTGTCCATCGGCTCGACAAAGACACCTCCGGCTTGATGGTGGTGGCCCGCAACGAGACCGCGCAGACCCATCTCGTGCGCCAGCTGCAGGCCCGGACGGTGCATCGCGAATACTGCGCCCTGGTGCATGGCAGGCTGGCTGGTTCGGGGCGTGTGCAGGCCGCCATTGGCCGGGACCCCCGGGTTCCCGTGCGCATGAGCGTGATCCGTCCCGTCGCGCCGCGGCCGGCCCTCACAGCCTATCGGGCGCTTGCGCAGGGCACGATTGGGGGCGAGGCCGTCAGCCATGTGCAGTGTCGCCTCGAGACGGGCCGCACGCATCAGATCCGTGTCCATCTGGCCAGCCTGCAGCACCCGCTGCTGGGCGACATCCTGTATGGTGGCCGGCCGCTGGCCGGGGCGCGGCGGCAGATGCTGCATGCCCGGGCCCTGGGTTTCATCGATCCGCGCACCGGGGTGGAACAGATCTTCTGCCGGCTGCCGCCCGAAGACTACCAGCAGGTCTGTGCTGCCATCGAATGGCAGGAGCAGGGGCGTGGCACGGATTGATCTGCCTGCAGGCCTGCGCGCCGAGACCGGGTCGCCGTGGCCCGGGGTGCGCTATTTCACGACCTGGCGCCACGGAGGGGCCAGTGTTGCGCCGTTTCAGAGCCTCAACCTGGGCCTGCACGTGTCCGATGACGCCAGCCGGGTGCTCGAGAACCGTCGCCGCTTGCGCCTGGGCCTGCCGGGCGAACCGGTGTGGCTGGATCAGGTGCACGGCACGGCGGTCTGCGATGTCGACTGCGCGGTCGTGTCGTGTGGTCTGGGCCTGGATCCGGGTCCGGGTCCGGGTCCGGGTCCGACGCCGCCGCCGTGTGCCGATGCGGCGATCACGATGCGGCGCGGGCGGCCGCTGGCGATCCTGACGGCCGATTGCCTGCCGGTCGTGCTGGCAGATCAGGCGGGGCGGGTGCTGGGGGTGGCGCACGCCGGATGGCGTGGCTTGCTGGCCGGCGTGCTCGAGAACACGCTGGCGGCCCTGCGCGCCCGGCAACCGCTGGCGCAGGCCTGGCGCGCCTGGATCGGCCCCGGGATCGGGCCTGGCGCATTCGAGATCGGGCCCGAGGTCCGCGCACAGTTCCTGGCGCGCGACCGCCAGGCGGCGCGATACTTCGCGCCTCGCCCGGGGTCCGATCGCTGGTTGGCCGATTTGCCGGGGTTGGCACAGGATCGGCTGCGGCGTGCAGGCATCGACTGCATCGAGGTCAGCGAGGCCTGTACCTATACCCAGAGCAGGCGGTATTTTTCTTATCGCCGTCAGGCCCGTACGGGGCGCCAGGCCACCGTGGCCTGGCTCGAGCCTTGACCCGGTGCGCGGCGTGCGGCCACGCCCTGTGCCGATCAAAAGCAGCGGGTCGGACAGCAGGCCGGCGCGGCGTCGTGGCGGCAAGTGGATCGTGTATGCTTGTAATGTGTCGGCGTCAAGCCGCAGCGGCTGGCGAATTACCCCGATTGACGGCTTTGCGCTTCGTGGCACAATGAAATACAGCTTCAGCCATCCGGCTGCATGGCGTTTTCGGTACAGGGGGGCACGTGGTCAATCCCGTCTTTTTTCCTTGGCAGGCAGGCATGAGCCTGATATCCGGGCAAGGGGCCGCGATCCAGAAAAACTTCATGCAAGCTTGGCAGGGCCTTTTGCGCGATGCCCGCCGGGGGGCCCTCAAGCCCCCCGCTGACCGCCGCTTTTCATCCGAGGCCTGGGCGGCCAGCCCCCAGGCCCTGTTCACCGCCCATGCCTACCTGATTACGGCCAATACCCTCAAGGAAATGGCCCAGGCGGCCCGGCTCGATGATGCCGCCCGCGAACGCCTGCAGTTTGCCGTCATGCAGTGGGTCGAAGCCGCATCGCCCTCCAATTTCCTGGCCACCAATCCCGACGCCCAGAAAAAATTGATCGAGACCCGGGGCGAATCCCTGCAGCTGGGGTTGGCGAATCTCATGCACGACCTGCAACGCGGCCGCATCACCCAGACCGACGAAGACGCTTTTCAACCTGGCGAGAACCTGGCCATCACGCCAGGGGGCGTCGTGTACGAAAACCCGTTCATGCAGGTGATCCAATACAGCCCGCAGGCAGAAAAAACGTACCGCATCCCGCTGCTCATGGTGCCGCCCTGCATCAACAAGTACTACATACTCGATTTGCAGCCCGCCAATTCGGTGGTCCTTCACGCCTTGCAGGCCGGATTCGACATCTTCATGGTGTCCTGGCGCAACCCGCGCCCCGACGACCCCGATCGCACCGACACCAAGACCTGGGATGACTACCTCGAACACGGCGTGTTGCAGGCCATGAAGGTGGTCTCCAGAATCACCCGCCAGCCGCAGATCAACGTGCTGGGCTTCTGTGTGGGCGGCACCATGTTGGCCAGCGCGCTGGCCGTGGCCAAGGCCCGGGGCGCCGATCCGGCGCAATCCCTCACCCTGTTGACCACGCTGCTCGATTTCGGCGATGCAGGCATTCTCGATGTGTTCGTCGACGAACTCCATGCCCGCGCGCGCGAGCGCCAGCTGGGGCAGGGCGGGCTGATGACGGCCGCCGAACTCTCCACCACGTTTTCCTTCCTGCGGCCTTCCGAGCTGGTCTGGAACTACGTCGAGTCCAATTATCTCAAGGGCGAGTCGCCACGCGCCTTCGATCTACTGGCCTGGAACGCGGATGGCACCAATTTGCCCGGGCCGTTCTTTGCCTGGTATTTTCGCAACATGTATCTCGAGAATCGCCTGGTCAGCGGGCAGCTGGAAAGCTGCGGTGTGCCAATGGACCTGCGTGCCCTCGACTTGCCCACATACGTCTATGCCTCGCGCGACGATCATATCGTGCCATGGGCATCGGCGTATGCCTCCACGCAGCTGCTGTCTGGGCCGTTGCGGTTCGTGTTGGGCGAATCCGGTCACATTGCCGGGGTGGTCAACCCGCCCGAACGCGGCAGGCGCGGCTACTGGTCGAGCGGTTCGGATCATCTGCCGCCCGATCCCCAAGCCTGGCTCGAAGGCAGTGCACACGCCCGGGGCAGCTGGTGGCCAGATTGGCTGCAGTGGCTCGAAGGGCACTCCGGCTCGCTGCGCGCGGCGCGCAAAACGCTGGGCAACAAGCGCTTCCCCGTCATCGAGCCCGCACCCGGGCGCTATGTCAAAGTCAAGGCTGTCTGAAAGGAGAACATCATGAGCGGAAAACTGGCTTACGTCACCGGCGGCATGGGCGGCATCGGCACGTCCATTTGCCAGCGTCTGGCTACCGAAGGCTTCAGGGTGGTGGCGGGTTGTGGCCCCAGCCGCGACTACGAAAAATGGCTGGCCGAGCAGGCGGCGCAGGGTTTCACTTTTAGCGCGTCGGTGGGCAATGTGGCCGATTGGGATTCCACTGCGGCGGCCTTTGCCAGGGTACGGGAAGAGCATGGCCCGATCGATGTGCTTGTCAACAATGCGGGTATCACGCGCGACGGTGTGTTTCGCAAAATGACACTCGACGACTGGCGCGCCGTCATGGATACCAACCTGAACAGCCTGTTCAACGTGACCAAGCAGGTGATCGATGACATGGTCGACCGTCAATGGGGGCGCATCATCAACATCAGTTCGGTCAACGGCCAAAAGGGGCAGTTCGGCCAGACGAACTACTCGACCGCCAAGGCTGGTATCCACGGCTTCACCATGGCGCTCGCCCAGGAAGTCGCCAGCAGGGGGGTCACGGTGAATACGGTATCGCCGGGTTATATTGGTACCGACATGGTGCGCTCCATCCGGCCCGACGTGCTCGAGAAAATCGTGGCCACTATCCCGGTCAAGCGGTTGGGTGCGCCCGAAGAAATCGGCTCCATCGTGGCCTGGCTCGCTTCGGATGACTCCGGGTTCTCCACGGGGGCCGATTTTTCCATCAACGGTGGCTTGCAC
>NZ_JBAYTI010000032.1:0-31724 GCF_041675725.1 Castellaniella sp.
ACCCTGGCCTCCACCGGCACACCGGCATTTTTCATGCACGCGGCCGAGGCTATCCATGGCGACCTGGGCATGCTCACCGGCCAGGACATCCTGCTGGCCTTGTCCTACTCGGGCTCCGCACAAGAGCTCATCACCATCATCTCGATCGCCAAGCGCATGGGCACGCAGATCATCGCCCTGACCGGCCACCCGGGCTCCGAACTCGCCCGCAGCGCCGATCTCGTGCTCGACGCGGCCGTCGAGCACGAAGCCTGCCCGCTGAACCTGGCGCCCACCGCCAGCACCACGGCGGCGCTGGTCCTGGGCGATGCACTGGCCGTCGCCTGCCTCGAAGCGCGCGGTTTCAACCGCGAGGACTTTGCCCGTTCGCACCCCGGGGGCGCCCTGGGCCGGCGCCTGCTCACCACCGTGGGCGATATCATGCGCCACGGCGCCGCCCTGCCGTGCGTGCAACCCGACACCCTCATTCCCGACGCGCTGGCCGAAATGTCCGCCAAGGGCATGGGCATGACGATCGTGCTGCAGAGCCGCACCCCCGTGGGGATCTTCACCGACGGCGATCTGCGCCGCCTGCTCACGCGCCTGGGCGATATCCGCCAGCTGCCGGTCTCGGCGGGCATGAGTCCACACCCGCGCAGCATTGCGCCACAGGCGCTGGCGATCGAAGCGGCCACGGTGATGGACGCCCACAAACTCAGCCAGATTCTGGTCGTGGACACCGACGGGCTATTATTGGGGGCATTGCACATGCACGACCTGCTCGCTGCCAAGGTCATCTGATGAACGAGCTACCCGGTTTCTCTCATCCCGCCGAAGCCCAGATCCTGGCCCGCATCCCGGCCGAGGTGGTACAGCGCGCCCGCGGCGTGCGCCTCATGGTATTCGACGTGGACGGCATCCTGACCGACGGCTGCCTCTGGTACGGCCATCAGGGCGAGGCGGTCAAGGCCTTCAACGCGCTGGATGGCCATGGCCTGCGGCTGCTGCGCGAACAAGGCGTGCGGGTGGCCTGGGTCAGCGGGCGCAAAAGCGAGATCACCACGCGGCGGGCCGCCGAACTGGGCATTTCACCCGCCCTGCAGGGGGTGCACGACAAAATCGGCACGCTCGAGCAGCTGGCCCGCGATGCCGGCCTGAACCTGCAGGACACCGGCTACATGGGCGACGACATCATCGACCTGCCGGCCCTGCGGGCCTGCGGGTTTGCAGTCAGCGTACCCAATGCCCCCTTCTATATCCGGCAGGCGGCCCATTGGGTCACCGAGCTCGGCGGCGGGCGCGGGGCGGTGCGCGAATGCTGCGATCTCATACTGGCCGCCCAGGGGCGCCTGGGTGCCTGCTTCACCACCCGCCTCTCTACATTGGGCGGGGCCATTCAGTGAAAGAACGCATGCCTGGCCTGGTGGCCATTCTGCTGCTGGGCCTGCTGGTGCTGGGCACGTGGTGGGCCTCGGACTACGCCCTGCAGTCGATCCAGGTCGACCCGCCGCGACGCCTGACCCATGAACGCGATTCCTGGTCGGAGCCTTTCGTCATGGTACGCAGCGACGCCCGGGGCCAGGCCATCAACCGGCTCGAAGGCAAGGCCATGGAGCATTTCCCGGACACCGACAGCTACGAAATCGACCAGCCCCGGGCCGTGGGCCACCAGGCTGGCTCGCCCGTCACGGTGGGTACCGCCGACCACGGCGTGCTCGACCAGAAAGGCGAACGCATCGTGCTCACCGGCAATGCGCATCTGCAGCGCCTGGCGACCCCCGAAAGCCAGCTGCTCGACGTGCGCAGCGAACAGCTCATCATCGAACCCGAACACGACCTGGTACATACCGACCAGCCCGCCGTGGTCATCCATGGCGCTTCCACCCTGCGCGGCACCGGCATGCGCTACGATAACCGCACCCGACAGCTGACTGTCACCGCAGCCAGCAACGTCAGGATCTCGGGCGAAGACCAGGCAGCCCGAACCTCTGGCCACAAGGACTCACAGCCATGAAATCATTGCTATCGACCCTGTTGTCCGGCACGACCGCGGCCTGTCTGATCCTGTGCGGTGCAACGACCGCAATGGCCCAGACCAGCGAACCCGAGCCCGAAACGGTCATTCTCGCCGACACACTGCACTACGACGACATCAACAAAGTCAGCACGTTCACCGGCAACGTCATCCTGACCCGGGGCAACATGACCCTGCACGGCGAAAAGCTGGTCACCCGGGAAGACGAACAGGGCAACCAGTTCGGCACCGCCACGCCGGCGCCAGGCAAGCAGGTCGTCATCCGCCAAGAAAACCCCGAAAAATACGAAACTCTCATCGCCACCGGCCAGCAGGCCGACTACGACGGGCGCAGCGGCGACGTGATCCTCACGGGCCAGGCGACCGTCACGCGCCAGATCTGCGGCGAGACGCTCGACAACGTGCGCGGGGCCCGTATCATCTATCACCAGAAATCAGGCACTTACGAAGCCTTCGGTGGCAAGAACTCGGCCGCGACGGGCGGGCGGGTGCGCTCGCTGGCACAGCCCCAGTCGCGCATCGACCAGGCCACGGCCCGCTGCAAGGCGGCCAAGGCAAAACCCTGAGCCTTCACGCTTCATGCCTGAGCACGTTCCTCTTGCGCACGCCAGCCGGGCCAACCTGCAGCGCGTGTCCGGCAGCCTGCAGGCCATCGGCCTGGGCAAGACCTTCGGGCGGCGCCCCGTGGTCCAGGACGTTTCGCTGGAGGTCGACAGTGGCGAAGTGGTCGGTTTGCTGGGCCCCAACGGCGCCGGGAAAACCACCAGCTTCTACATGATCGTGGGCCTGATCCCGGCGGACACCGGCCGCATCCTGATCGACGGCCACGAGGTCTCCGGGCTGCCCATGCATCGCAGGGCGCGCCTGGGCCTGTCGTACCTGCCCCAGGATGCATCCGTGTTCCGCCGCCTGACGGTCGAGCAAAACATTCGCGCCGTGCTCGAACTGCAGCGCGACGAAGCCGGCCGGGCCCTGTCGCCCGCGGCCCTCGAAGACCGCCTCGAATCACTGATCGACGAACTGCAGATCGGCCATATCCGCAGCAACATGGCGCTGTCCTTGTCGGGCGGCGAACGGCGCCGCGTAGAGATCGCCCGCGCCCTGGCCACGCATCCGCGCTTCATCTTGCTGGATGAGCCGTTCGCGGGGGTCGACCCGATCGCGGTGATCGAAATCCAGCGCATCGTGCAGTTTCTGAAAGGCCGCAACATCGGCGTGCTGATCACCGACCACAACGTGCGCGAAACCCTGGGGATCTGCGACCGCGCCTACATCATCAGCGAGGGCCGGGTTCTGACCAGCGGGCACCCCGGAGAGATCGTGGACAACGAAGCCGTGCGCCAGGTGTACCTGGGCAAGAACTTCAGGATGTAGCTGCACGCCGCAGCCCCACGCCGGCCGCGCACACCGGCCTTTGGGCGCGCCCGCTGGCCGGCCGGCACGATCGCGCGCACCCGCATATCCCTCCAGCATACAACGAAGCGGGGGGCTTGATGCAAACCCTGCTTTGGGTACACTGGGATGGCACTTTCACCGCGCAAGGAGTCCGCACCATGAGCCTGACCATCACTGGCCGCAATCTGGAAATCACCCCCGCTATCCGAGAGTACGTCAACACCAAGACCGCGCGCGTATTGCGCCACTTCGATCAGGTCATAGACAGTCAGGTCACCCTGACCATCGAGCCACTCAAGCACACTGCTGAAATCACCCTGCGCCTGCGCGGCAAAGACCTGCACTGCGAGGCATCCGACCAGAACCTGTATGCAGCGATCGACCTCCTGGTCGACAAGGCCGACCGGCTGGTCATCAAGCACAAGTCCAAGGCGCAGGACCACGGCAATGAAACCCTCAAGCGACAGGAAATCACCACCTGAAGCCCTCTTCGCTCCGGCCAGCGGGCACCGGGCCCGCTGCGGGGCACTCGCACTATAATGTGCGCCATGAATCTCACCACCCGTATCCTGCCGCCCGAGAACATCGTTCTCGACCTGGCAGCCACCAGCAAAAAGCGGGCTTTCGAACATGCCGGGCTCTTGTTCGAGAACCACCAGGGTGTGGCACGCATGTCGGTCTTCCACAGCCTGCTGGCGCGCGAACGGCTGGGCTCCACCGCGCTGGGGCACGACGTGGCCATCCCGCATGGCCGCCTCAAGGATTTGCGCGAACCCCACGCCGCATTCATCCGGCTGGCCGAACCGGTGCGCTTCGACGCGAACGACGGGCGGACCGCCCGCCTGCTGTTCTTTCTGCTGATGCCCGAAACGGCCACCCAGATGCACCTCGACCTGCTGGCCTGCATCGCACGGCTCATGTCGGATGCCGACATCCGGCACACGCTGGCCCGCTCGAACGACGTAGCCGAAGTGCACCAGCTGATCCTCTCGGGCGGCAGCGAGCCGCACCCCGACCATGCTGAGCATTCCAGAGCTGATCCATGACAACCACGAGAAGATCCCCTTCTCGTGGGTCACCGGCCAAGACACGGCCGACCAGCGGCTGATCCCCGACACCCACGGATCGGGCGCCGATCTCATCGGCCACCTCAACCTGATCCATCCGGCGCGGATCCAGGTGTTCGGCGCCGAAGAACTGGCGTATTTCGAACGCCTGAACCGGCCGCGGCGCCATAACCTGCTGGAAGATCTGCGGGCCGGCAAAGTGCCCGCCATCATCCTCGCCGCCGACACCCAGGCCCCGGACGACCTGCTGGCCTACTGCCGCGAACACGAGATTCCGCTACTCGCCACGCCGTTCGAGGCCGCGCTCCTGATCGATCTGCTGCGCATTTACCTGGGCAAGCGCATGGCGCCCAAGATGACGGTGCACGGCGTGTTCATGGACGTGCTTGGGCTGGGGGTGCTGATCACCGGTGAATCGGGCCTGGGCAAGAGCGAACTGGCCCTCGAGCTGATTTCACGGGGCCACGGCCTGGTGGCCGACGACGCCGTCGAACTGTCGCGCACCGCGCCCCACTTCGTCGAGGGGCAGTGCCCGCCGCTGCTGCAGAACCTGCTCGAAGTACGTGGCCTGGGCCTGCTCGACATCCGCACCATCTTCGGCGAGACCTCGGTGCGCCGCAAAATGAAGATCAAGCTGATCGTGCACCTGGTGCGCCTGAACGCCGAGCACTTCGAGCGCCTGCCGACGCAGGACGAATACCAGGACATCCTGGGCATTCCCATCCGCAGAGTCATGCTGCAGGTGGCCGCAGGGCGCAACCTCGCCGTGCTGGTCGAAGCCGCGGTGCGCAACACCATCCTGCAACTGCGGGGGATCGACACCATGGGCGATTTCATCGAGCGCCAGGCCCTGGCCATCATGCAGAACAGCCGCGACGCCCTGGCCGACAAGCCCGGGGCGCGCTGACGCAGGGGGCCGGCCATGCTGAACATCGTACTGATCACCGGTATTTCGGGCTCGGGCAAGTCCGTGGCCCTGCGCATGCTGGAAGACACCGGCTATACCTGCATCGACAACCTGCCGGTGCGCTTCCTGCAGGACTTCATCGCCAGCACCCAGGACACCGGCCTGCAGCAAGTGGCCGTATCCATCGACGTGCGCACCCCGGGCGACCTGGACGACCTGCCCGGCATCCTGACCAGCCTGCGCGCCATGGGCCGGGCACTGCACGTGGTCTTCCTAGAGGCCAGCGACGAGGCCCTGATTCAGCGCTACTCCGAATCCCGCCGCCGTCATCCGCTGACCGACCGCCTGCAGCGCGAAGGGCTGAGCGCGTCGCTGAAAGACTGCATCGCACGCGAACGCGAGATGCTGGCGCCCCTGCGCAATCAGGAACACGTCATCGACACCTCCGACCTGACCCCGGGGCAGTTGCGGGCCTGGGTACGGGACCTGGTGCGCGCAGACCACCGGGCGATCATCCTCACCTTCGAATCGTTCGCCTACAAGCGCGGCGTGCCCAACGATGCCGATCTGGTCTTCGACGTGCGCTGTCTGCCCAACCCCTATTACGATCGCATCCTACGCCCCCAGACGGGTCGCGATCCCGCCGTGGCCCAGTGGCTCGAAGCGTTCGATGCCGTACCGGCCATGGTGGCGGACATCGCCGGCTTCGTGCGCAAATGGCTGCCGCACTACATGCAGGATACGCGCAACTATCTCACCATCGCCATTGGCTGTACCGGTGGGCAGCACCGCTCGGTCTACGTCACCGAGCAGCTGGCGCGCCGCTTTGCCGATCACTCGCCCCTGCTGGTGCGCCACCGCAACCCGCTGTTGCAGGATACGGACCCATGACCCGGCCGGCCCGCATCCACCCTGTCGGCTGCCGGCCTTTCGCTCTGCCGGCCCCCCCGCCTGGACGGGCCGGACGGCTGCTGTTGGCGCTGGCCTGCGTGGCCATGCTGGCGGCCTGCGCCTCGCGCCCCGGCGGCTACTACCAAGACGACGGGCCCGGCGCCCAGGTGCCGCCCGACATCGCTGCCATCCCGAATGCCGTACCGCGCATCGAACGCCATGCCCCCGCCAATTTCCGGCCCTACCAAGTCTTCGGCGTACGCTATCAGCCCCTGGGCGAGAACCAGCCCTACGAGCAGGCCGGCGTCGCGTCTTGGTACGGCAGGAAGTTCCACGGTTCACGCACGGCCAATGGTGAAATCTACGACATGTACGCCATGACGGCGGCCCACCCCACCCTGCCCCTGCCCAGCTACGCCGTGGTGACACGGCCCGCCAACGGGCGCAGCATCATTGTGCGCATCAATGATCGCGGCCCTTTCCACGCCGGCCGCATCATCGATCTCTCTTGGGTGGCGGCGGCCAAGCTGGGCCTCATCGGCCCAGGCAGCGGCACCGTCGTGGTGCGGGCGATCACGCACTCGGACATTCTGGCGGGCCGGTATCCGGGCGCGGCGCCGGGGGCCGCCACCGCGGTAGCGGCCGCCTCTCCGGCGCCCGGGGCGATGGCCGCAGCACAGCCGGCATCGATACCGGCATCCGCGGCGCGCGCCGACGCCTTCGACCCGCCTGTGGCACCCGCTGCCCACGATGCGCTCGTGGCCGGGCCCGCGGTGGCCGGGGGGGGCGTATACCTGCAGTATGGCGCGTTTTCCTCGGCTGACAATGCACAGGCGCTGGCCACGCGGGTCAATGCCCGGCTAGAGGGTCTGGGCATCCCGGCCGCGGTCAGCCACCAGGCAGCGCTGTACAAGGTGCGTTCGGGGCCCTACGCCTCGCGCGACCAGGCTGCCCAGGAAGCGGGCCTGCTGCTGGAAACCCTGGGCCTGCAACCCGTCATCGCCCTCGATCAAGGGTCCTGATCCGCGCCACGCCGCTGGGCCAGCGCCCACGTATACAAGGCGTCCCGGGCGTGCCCGGTCAGGCGCGTCCCGATGCGCACGGCATCGCGCACCGACAACTCATCCAGGAGTACCTGCATGAGCCGCTGGTCGGCCTCGGCCAGCCCGGCGGGCGCGGCGGGCTGCGCCGGTGGCGCATGCACGACGATCACGAATTCACCCTGGCCGCGATGCGCATCGGCCTGCAGCCAGGCCATCACCTGGGCCAGCGGCAGGGTGGCGATGTCTTCGTGGCGCTTGGTCAGCTCGCGCGCAATGGTGACAATACGTGACCCGCCAGCCAGGTCCAGCAGGTCGGCCAACGCCGGACGAACACGGTGCGGCGCCTCGAACAATACCACCGGCATGGGCAAAGCGAGCCAGCTGGACAACCAGGCGCGCCGCGCCCCCGAACGGGCTGGCATGAACCCGGCGAAGGCAAAGCCAGGGGCCTCGTCGGACGTGGCGCCGCTGGCCATGAGGGCGGTGATCACCGCACTGGGCCCAGGCACCGGCACCACCCTGAACCCGGCCTGCTGCACCCGCCGGACAATGCGCGCGCCCGGGTCGCTGACGGCGGGCGCGCCGGCATCGGACACCAGCGCAATCCGCGCACCGGCCTGCAGGCGCTCGATGATTTTTACGGCGGCGGCCTGTTCATTGTGCCGGTGCGCAGCCAACAACGGTACGTCCAGCCCCCAGGCCTGCAGCAGGCTGCGCGTGGTGCGGGTGTCTTCCGCGGCGATGGCATCGCACTGGCGCAAGGCCTCGAGGGCGCGCAAGCTCAGGTCGGCCAGATTGCCGATCGGCGTGGCCACGACGTACAGACAGGCCGTCGGCCAGGATTGCGCAGCCACCCGTTGTGCGTGACATTCCCATGCCGATACGCCCTGCCCGCCGCCGCTTTTCGTCATACTGGCCCCCTGTTCGTCCTGTCTGCCTGCGCCGTGCCCGATCACCCCACAACCCCCCATGAAATCGCCCGACAAGCCCAGGAAAAGATCCTGCACCGCCGGCGCACCCCGCAGGGCCGGCCGCGTCGGCGCCAACTGGCCCTGGCCGGCGGGTCGGTCACCCAGCGCCAGGGCCACGCCGCAGAGCAGCGGGCCATCGAATATCTGCACCAGCAAGGCCTGCAGATCCTGGCCGCCAACCTGCGCTGCCGCTGGGGAGAAATCGACCTGGTCGCGCTGGACGGCCACGTCCTGGTGTTCATCGAAGTGCGCGAACGCCGTACCCAAAGCCACGGCGGCGCCGCCGCCAGTGTAAACCGCCGCAAGCAATGGCGGCTGATTCGTACGGCGCAAACCCTCCTGCCCGGGCTGCTTCGGCGGTTGGACACCGATCCGCGGGGCATGGGGCCGGTACCCCCCTGCCGGTTCGACGTGCTCGCCTACGAAAACGGCCGCCCACACTGGATACGCCACGCCTTCGAAGCCTGACGCCGCTTGAAATCTGTTACCTTGGCGCCGATTCACTCATGCGATAATCGCCCCATGGACATGACGCACCGCATGGCGGCGCACTTCGATGCCGCTATCCAGACCCTGCAGGCCAATGCCAGCGCCCTGGCCCCGGCGCTCGCCTCCGGGGTCGACCTGCTTTTTTCGGCCCTGACCAGCAACGCCCGCATCCTGGCCTGCGGCAACGGCGGCTCGGCCACTGACGCCCAGCACTTCGTGGCCGAGCTAGTGGGCCGCTTCGAGCGCGAACGCCTGCCGCTGGCCGGCCTGGCCCTGAACACCGACACCGCCATCCTCACGGCGGTCGGCAACGACTACGGCTACGAAACGGTATTCGAGCGCCAGGTCAACGCACTGGGCCAACCCGGCGACGTACTCGTGGCCATCTCTACCAGCGGCAATTCGCCCAACGTGCTGCGCGCCATCGAAGCCGCCCACGATCGTGAAATGTCCGTCATCGCCCTCACCGGCAAAGGCGGCGGCATGATCAGCGGGCTGCTGCAGGAAACCGATGTCCATCTCTGCGTTGCGCACGACCGCACCATGCGCATCCAGGAAGTCCACATCGTGCTCCTGCATGCCTTGTGCGACGGCATCGACGCCCTGCTACTCGGAGACTCAGCCTGATGTCCTATTTTGTCCTGCATTCCATGCGTGCGGCCGCGGCCCTGCTGGCCCTGAGCCTGCTGGCCGGCTGTGCCGCCGTCGTCGTAGGCGGTGCCACGACCACTGCGGTGGTGGCCAGCGACCGCCGCTCCACGGGCGAGCAGGTGGATGACCAAACCATCGAACTGCGGGCCGACAGCGAACTCGAACAGGCGTTCGGCGACCAGGCCCGCATCAGCATCATGTCGTATGCCGGGCGGGTACTGCTCGTGGGCGACATCCCCACCGAAGCCGACAAGCAAAAGGCCATCGACATCGTACGCGACATCTTCCGTGTGAAATCGGTCGACAACTTCCTGCGGGTGGGCGCCATCACGCCGTTCAGCGTGCGCTCCAACGACGCCTGGATCACCTCCAAGGTCAAAAGCCAGCTGATCGCCACCAAAGACGTTCCGTTTCGCACCATCAAGGTCATGACCGAGCGCGGCACCGTCTATCTCATGGGGAAAGTCACCGCCCCCGAGGGCGAGCGCGCGGCCAAGGCGGCCTCGGCTGTCGGCGGCGTCAATAAAGTCGTAAAATTGTTCGATATCGTCACCCCGGAAGTCCTGAGCGAAGAATACGCCGACACGCCCCCGACAGCCGCCAGCTCATCGGCCGCTGATCCCGGCGATCCGGAAACCCAGACACTGCCCGTCAAATGAAAAAATTGCTGATCGGCCTGGTGGCTGTGGTGGCCTTGGGTGCCGCAGCCATCTGGCAATTCCAGGGCGCGGCCCAGGCGGCGCCCCAAGTCACGTTCACCACACTCGATGGCCAGCAGATCACCACCCACGACCTGCATGGCAAAGTGGTGCTGATCAAGTTCTGGGCCACCAGCTGCACCACCTGCGTGGCCCAGATGCCCGAGACCATCCGCCACTACCAGGCTCTCAAGGGGCGCGGTTTCGACACCATCGCCGTGGCCATGGCATACGACCCGCCCCGCTACGTCAAGAATTTCACCGAAACCCGCGCGCTGCCCTTCCCGGTGGTGCTCGATGCCGATGGCACCCTGGCACAGGCCTTTGGCGACATCCGCCTGACACCCACCGCGATCCTGATCGACCGCCAGGGCAATATCATCAAACGTTATCTGGGCAACTACGACGAACAAGCCTTCATGGCCACCGTCGAGAAGGCCCTGGCCTCCTGATGCACACCCCGAATCCCGAACCCCCGAAGCCGACCCTGCCAGACGCCATCAAGGCCGAAGTCCTCTCCGAGGCCCTGCCTTACATCCGGCGCTTTCATGGCAAGACGGTAGTCATCAAGTACGGCGGCAACGCCATGACCGACGAGGCCCTGCAGCAAAGCTTCGCGCATGACGTCGTGCTGCTCAAGCTGGTCGGCCTCAACCCGGTCGTCGTGCACGGCGGGGGGCCGCAGATCAACAGCGCGCTCAAGCGCCTGGGCAAAGAAGGGGTGTTCGTCCAGGGCATGCGCGTCACCGACGCCGAAACCATGGAAGTCGTCGAATGGGTGCTGGGCGGTCAGGTGCAGCAGGACATCGTGATGATGATCAACCAGGCGGGCGGCAAGGCCGTAGGCCTGACGGGCAAAGATGGCTGCCTGATTCAGGCACGCAAGAAACTCATGCCCGACGAACAACATCCGGGCCGCATGCTCGACATCGGCTTCGTGGGCGACATCGAACGCATTGAACCGGCGGTGGTCAAGGCCCTGCAAGACGACCAGTTCATCCCGGTGATCTCGTCCATCGGCTACAGCACCGACGACGGCCAGGCCTACAACATCAATGCCGATGTGGTGGCGGGCAAGATGGCCGAGGTACTGGGCGCCGAAAAACTGGTCATGCTCACCAACACCCCGGGGGTACTCGATAAAAACGGCCAGCTGCTGCGCAAGCTGTCGGCGCGCACCATCGACGAGCTCTTCCAGGACGGGACGCTCTCGGGGGGCATGCTGCCGAAGATTTCTTCAGCGCTCGATGCCGCCCGTTTCGGGGTGAACTCGGTGCACGTCATCGACGGGCGCGTGCCCCACTGCCTGTTGCTCGAGATCCTGACGGATCGCGGGGTGGGCACCCTGATCAGCGCCCACTGACGCCGCGCGCACCGGGTTCGCGCGGTTCGCGCGGCGGCGCGCGCCCGGGCCGCACACCGGGCAGCCGGGGTCTTTCCGAAACCGGATCACCTGCCACTGCATGCGCAGCGCATCCACGGACAGCAGGCGGCCCGTCAGCGCTTCGCCCATGCCCACCAGCAGCTTGATCGCTTCTGCGGCCTGCACGCTGCCCACCATGCCCACCAGCGGCCCCAGCACGCCGGTGGTGGCGCAACGCAGCTCTTCGACGGAATCGGCCTCTGGGAACAGGCAGTGATAGCACGGCGCGCCGGGGTCGCGCAGATCGTACACGCTGACCTGCCCCGAAAAACGGATGGCGGCCCCTGACACCAGCGGCGTGCCCGTGGCGACGCAGGCCCGGTTGATGGCATGCCGAGTGGCAAAATTATCACAGCAATCGAGCACCAGGTCGACCTGCTCGGCGAGCTCGAGCAGGCGGGTTTCATCCAGGCGCTCGACCACGGCCTGCACAAAAACGTCTGGATTCAGTGCGTGCAAGGCATCCCGCCCGGATTCAGCCTTGGGGCGCCCCAGGCTGGCCGAACCGTGCAGAATCTGGCGCTGCAGATTGCTGAGCTCGACCACGTCGTCGTCGGCCAGAATCAGCTGCCCGACCCCGGCGGCCGCCAGGTACAGGGCCGCCGGCGAGCCCAGGCCCCCGGCGCCGACGATGAGCACCCGCGCCGCAAGCAGCCGCTCTTGCCCCTCGATGCCCAGCTCATCGAGCAGAATGTGGCGTGCATAGCGCAACAGCCGGGCATCGTCCAGGGGATCGGATGGCATCATGGCACCCGGATCATGCCGTCGGGCGTGATGCGATAACGCAATACCTCGGCCGGCCCGCCATCATTCAGGGTTTTTTTTTCACCCGCCGGCTCGGCCGTTTCGGTCTTGGACTTTTTGCCGCCCTCTGCGCTGTCTGCCTGATCGCGTTCGAGCTTGACCTGCGCCGGATCCGTCTTGAGCACCGGGTGGCCGAGCAAGGCATTGAGCGCCTGCTGAAGCTGCCAGTCGTCTGTGCCCCCGAATTCGAACATGCGGATTTCACCCTGAACGAAATCGTCTTCGTCGTCTTCGGCCTTGGGCGGTTCGGATGTGCCCTGGGTGTCCAGATGATGGCGCAGATCGACCTCGCGCTGCATGCGAAACAAGTTGCCGGCGGCGCTGTCTGCGACCTCGTAGTCTGGATCCACCCCGGTATTCTGGATGCTGCGCCCCTTGGGCGTGTAGTAGCGTGCCGTCGTCAGTTTGATGCCCGTGTCGTCGTCGAGCTGCAGGACGGACTGCACCGAACCCTTACCGAACGTCCGGGTGCCCACGATCTTGGCGCGCTTGTAGTCTTGCAGGGCCCCCGCCACGATCTCGGAGGCCGAGGCGGACCCGATGTTGACCAGCACCACCATGGGCACCGAGCGCGTCCAGGACGGCAGGGTGCTGCCCGCCCCGTCGCGGTCCAGGTGGCGGGCGTAGAAGGCTTCGTTGGAGGATGGAATACGACCCTTGGTGGACACCACGAGCGTGCCTGGCTCGAGGAATGCCGACGCCACGCCGATGGCGCCATCCAGCAGGCCGCCAGGGTCATTGCGCAGGTCGAGCACCAACCCCTTGGGCGCTTTCCCGGGCGAGAGATCGCCCAGCATGCGGATCAGATCGGCCGTCGTGCGGTCCTGGAACTGCGTCACGCGCACGTAGGCGATGTCGTCTTTCAGCATCTTGCCGCGCACGCTGCGCGTCTTGATCATCTCGCGCACGATGTGGAATTCGAGGGGCTTGCCGCTGCCGGCGCGCTGGATGGTGAGGTCGATGGACGTGCCGGGTTCGCCGCGCATTTTCTTGACGGCGTCATTGAGCGTCAGCCCCTTGGTGGGCTCGCCATCGATGTGCGTGATGAGGTCGCCCGTGATGATCCCCGCGCGCGCAGCCGGAGTGTCCTCGATTGGGGCGATGACCTTGGGCATGCCGTCCTGGGTGCCGATTTCTATGCCCAGGCCGCCAAAGCCCCCGCGCGTGATGTCCTGCATCTGCTTGTAGGCCTCGGCGTCCAGGTACACTGAATGCGGATCCAGGTCGGCGAACAGCCCCTTGATGGCCTCGTCGATCAGGGTCTGGTCGGTTACCGGTTCGACGTAGCTGGACTTGATGGCGCCATACACGTTGGCGAACTGCTGCAGCCCCTTGAGCGGCAGGGGTTCGCCTTTCTGTGCCGCAGCCGCGATCCCCAGGCTGACCAGGACACCGCCCAGAAAGCCCACGAGTATCCAGCCCCAAGATCGCTTGTTGTGCAGGTTCATTTCAAGGTCTCTGGCCCAAGTCGCCGACAAATATTGCATAGTACCGTACCGCAATCACGGCCGCAGCCACAATTGCGGGTTGAGCGGCGCCCCCTCGTGGCGCAGCTCGAAATACAGGCCGGGCTCGACTTGCCCGCCGGTGGCGCCGACCCGGGCCAATACGTCACCCGGCGCCACCACATCGCCCACCTCGCGCAGCAAGGTCCGGTTGTAGGCGTAGACGCTGAGGTACTGCTGGCCGTGATCCACGATGAGCAAATTGCCAAAACCGGCCAGCCAGCCAGCATACACGACGCGCCCGGCCGCCACGGCGTGCACCGGCGTGTCTTCGGGCGCGCGCAGCACAATGCCGCGCCACAGCCCGCCATCGGGGCGCTGGGCCCCGAAACGGCCCTGCATGTCGCCGGCCACCGGCAGCGGCAAACCCTTCTGCAGGCCGACGAATCCACCTTCTGGCACGGATCGCGTGCCCGATCCGGCATCGGCATCCGTGCCGGATGATGGTGAACGGTCCTGGGCCGCTTGCGCTGCATTTTCAGGGGCCGCTCGCGCGGCTTGTTCACGTGCGGCTTGCTCGCGGGCGGCTTTCTCGGCGGCCCGACGGCGCGCCTCGGCCTGCGCGATTTCCTTTTCGAGCGAGCCCAGCAACGTGCCCAACTGCCGGTCGCGCCCTTCCAGGCCCTGGGCCTTGGAACGCTCGGCCTTCAGCTGCGCCGCCACCTGGTCGTACGCCCGACGGTGGGCCTGCTCCTGCGCCTGCAGCGCTTGCTGGCGTGCCTGCATGTCGGCCTGCAAGGCCGAGAGCTCGACCAGGCCCGCATCGGTCTGTGCCTGCAGCCGGGCCAGTTCCGCCAGCGTCGTCTGCAGGGCCTGGAGTGCCTGCGTGCGGGCCCGGACCACATAGGCCAGCCAGCCCAGTTCGCGGCCCAGTTCCTGGGGATCGCGCCCCGAGAGCAGTACCGACCAGGGGGACAGCCCGCCTGCATGATGCGCCCGCAGCTGTGCCGCCAGCGCCTTTTGCTGGGCCTCCAGCGCGACCTGCTGTTTTTCGTGCTCGAGCGAGAGCTTGCCAAGCACCGCCTGTAAGGCCTGTTGGCGCTGTTCGAGTTCCAGCAGGCTGCGGGTCATGTCGGAGATCGCCTGCTCGGAGGCCTTGAGCACCCGGCTGGCATCGGCCTGGCCGGCCTCGCTGGCTTCGATGCGTTCTCGCAGCGCGGCAATCTGCTTGCGCAAGGCCTGTCGCTCGGCCTGCGCCTGCTGCTGGCGGGCCTGCAGGGGCGCGGTCTCGGGCGCGGCCGCAGCCGCTGCGGCACCTGCTGCCGACAACCCGATCAGCATGGACAGCAGGCACGGCGCCCAGCGCATGTTTACGCCTTGCGGGCCTTGCCCTGGTCGGCCACGGCCTGCATGGCGGCCTGGATCTGTTCGGCATCCCCCAGATAGTAATGCTTCAGGGGCTGCAGATCGGCATCCAGTTCATACACCAGCGGCTGTCCGGTGGGGATGTTCAAATGGACGATGTCGTCGTCCGAGACCCCATCCAGGTGCTTGATCAGGGCCCGCAGGCTATTGCCATGGGCCGAGATCAGCAGGCGCTGGCCACGGCGCAGGGCCGGGGCAATCGCCTCATCCCAGCACGGAACCACCCGTTCCACGGTATCACGCAGGCACTCGGTGGCGGGCAGGCGCTCGGCCGGGATGCCATGGTAGCGCGGATCGAAACGCGGGTGACGCGGATCTTCCGCATCCAGCGGCTCGGGCGCGATGGCGTAGGCACGGCGCCACTGGAGGACTTGCGCATCGCCATAGCGGGCCGCCGTTTCAGCCTTGTTCAGCCCTTGCAGGGCGCCGTAGTGGCGCTCGTTCAGGCGCCAGTCGAGTGTGATCGGCGTATGCAGCGCATCCAGCGCGTCCAGCGTGATCCACAAGGTGCGAATGGCCCGCTTGAGCACCGACGTCCAGGCCAGGTCGAACACGAAGCCTTCCTCGCGCAGGAGTTCGCCCGCCTTCCAGGCTTGGGCCCGGCCCGTTTCGGTGAGGTCCACGTCGGTCCAGCCAGTGAAGCGGTTTTCGAGATTCCACTGGCTTTCACCATGGCGCATGAGAACGAGCTTGTGCATCGCAACCCCGGAAAAAGTTGAAAACTGCCGTCCATTTTATAATCACCGCTGCAGACCTGCCCGGCAGGTGTGCACGGGGTGCCGGCAAACCGCCGGCACCGTAGCCGCTATACCTTTGTCGACCGCCTTACAGGAACCTTCGTGGACTTCTTACTCAGCCAGAACAATCTCTGGATCCTGCTCATTGCACTGGTCTCCGGTGCCCTTCTGCTCTGGCCCAGCCTGTCTGGCGCCGGGCGCTCGAACGCGCGCATTGCCCTGGCCGATGCCATCGGCCGGATCAACCGGGAAAATGGCCTGTTCGTCGATATCCGCCCCGAGACCCAGTTCAAGGCCGGCAGCATTCCGCAAGCACGCAACATCCCCATCGATACGCTCGAGGCGCACGCAGGCAGCCTGCCCAAAGACCGTCCGATCGTCGTGGTCGACACCCGCGGCCAGGACGCCAGCAAGGCGGTGGCCCAGTTGCGCAAGCACGGGCTGGAGCAGGTCTTCAGCCTCGAAGGCGGGCTGAATGCCTGGATCGACGGCGGTTTGCCCCTGAAAAAATCCTGAGAGACGCTTCATGGCTCAAGTCACGATGTATTGCACCCAAGTGTGCCCGTATTGCGTTCGCGCCGAAATGCTGCTCAAGCAGCGCGGCGTGACCGACATCCATAAAATCTTCATCGACCGCGATCCGCAGCAACGTGCCATCATGATGGAACGCACGGGCCGGCGCACCGTGCCGCAAATCTACATCGACGACCGGCATATCGGCGGTTACGATGACCTGTCCGCCCTGGATCGCGCCCAGGGCCTGCTGCCCCTGCTGCAGGCCTGATTCCACCCACCCCTTTTTCCGGAACCCCCAATGTCTGAAGAAACCCAGAAACAGAACGGCCAGGCCCCCAGCTTCGGCCTGCAGCGCACTTACGTCAAGGACATGTCGATCGAGATGCCCCATGCGCCCGAAATCTTCCTTGAAAAAGAAGGCCCGGCCGTCGAAGTCTCCATCCAGGTCTCGGGCCAGCGCCTGGCTGAAAGCGTGTACGAATCCGTGGTGACCGCCACGGTGACCACGCGCATCGGCGACAAGGTCCTGTACCTGGTCGAGCTCAGCCAGGCCGGCATCTTCGAAGCGGCCAACATCCCGCCCGAGCAGCTCGACCCGCTCATCGGCATCGTCTGCCCCACCATGCTGTACCCCTATCTGCGCGCCAACGTGGCCGACGCCATCACGCGCACGTCGATGCCACCGCTGCACCTCAGCGAAATGAACTTCCAGGCCCTCTACGAGCAACGGCTGGCACAGCAGAAGCAGCAGGCGGCCACGGGCGACCAGGCAGACTCCGGCCTGATCCTGCCCCCCGGGGCCCGCAACTGAGCGACCCGACATGGCCACGCCGCGCGTGACGGTGCTGGGTGCCGGCAGCTGGGGCACCGCCCTGGCTGCCCTGGCCTGCCCACGCGCCCCGGTCGTGCTCTGGGCGCGTGACCCGGCCACGGTCCAGGCGCTGCAACAACACCGAAACCCGCGCTACCTGCCCGATATCCCATTGCCCCCGGGCCTGCGGGGCACGGGTGATTTCACCCTGGCCGTGCAACACGCCCTGGGCGGGCCCGCCCAGGGCGGCGCGGGGCTCATCGTACTGGGCGTGCCTGTGGCAGGCCTGGCCGATACCTGCACCCGGCTGGCCCGGGAACTACCGGCCCGGACCCCGCCCCTGCATATCCTCTGGACGTGCAAGGGCATGCAGGCCGACACCGGCGCGTGGCCGCACGAAATCGTGGCGCAGGCGCTCGCCGGCCACGCCGGGATCCATACCGGGGTGCTGTCGGGCCCCTCTTTTGCCCGCGAGGTCGCCCAGGGCCTGCCCGTTGCCCTGACCATCGCCAGCGCGCATGCCGATACCGGCCTGGCGGCGCAACAGGCGTTTCACGGCAGTCAGGCGCGCATCTATACATCCAGCGACATCATGGGGGTGCAGGTGGGCGGCGCGATGAAGAACATCGTGGCCATTGCCTGCGGGATCTCGGATGGCCTGCAATTGGGCACCAATGCGCGGGCGGCCCTGATCACGCGCGGCCTGGCGGAAATCCGCCGCCTGGGCGTGGCCCTGGGTGCCCAGGCCGACACCTTCAATGGCCTGACCGGCCTGGGCGATCTGGTGCTCACGGCCACCGGCGAGCTGTCGCGCAACCGCCAGGCGGGCATCGCCATCGGGCGGGGTGAAGCGCCGCACAGCCTGCTGGCACGCGGGATGACGGTCGAAGGGGCCCGCTGCGCCCAGGCGGCCCGAGCGCTGGGCCTGAAGCTGGGCCTGGACATGCCGATCACCGAAGTCGTCAGCCAGGTGCTATTCGAGGGCCTGACGCCCCGGCAGGCAGTCGCGGCGCTGCTCGAACGCGAACCACGCCCCGAATGATCCGGCATCAGACACCGCCGGCAAAGCCCACCTGACGCCAGGCTTCGAACACGGTCACCGCCACCGCGTTCGAAAGGTTCAGGCTGCGCTGCGCGGGCCGCATCGGCAGACGCAGGCGCTGCGATTCGGGCAGCAATGCCCATTGCGCGGCCGACAGGCCGGCCGTCTCGCGCCCGAAAATGAATACGTCCCCGGCCTGGAACGCCTGCGTGCCGATCAGGCGGGGCGCATGGGTCGTGAGCGCAAAGCAGCGGTCCGCCGGGCGGCCGGTATCCTGCAGCGCCAAGGCAAGGTGGTCGTGCACCCGCAAGTCGGCCCATTCGTGATAATCCAGGCCGGCGCGGCGCAAGCGCGCGTCATCCAGCACAAAACCCAACGGACGCACCAGATGCAGGTGGCAGCCCGTGTTGGCCGCCAGGCGGATCACGTTACCGGTATTGGGGGGGATTTCGGGTTCGACGAGAATGATGTGGAACATGGTTCAAATTGTAGTGTGCGCGCCAATATCCAGGCTTCGACCTGGGTGGCTCCAGCGGCTGCCAGCACCGCACGAGCCGCTGCCAGGGTCGCGCCGGTGGTCATCACGTCATCGACCACCGCCACGCGCAGGCCGGCCACGGGGCGGCCACAGGCCAATCGGCCCAGGGGCGCCGCCAAGCGGGCGGCACGGGACAGCGCCGCCTGGCGCGGCCCTTCACGCACGCGCCGCAGGACATCAAGCCGGTAGGGGATGCCCAGGCGGCGCGCCAGCTGGCGCGCCACTTCGGCCGGCGGGCTGAAGCCCCGCTGGCGCAGGGCGGCCGCCCGCGCCGGGACTGGAACAATGCAGTCTGGCGGGCCGCCAGCCGCCCAGCCCGCGCTGCGGACGGCGGCTTCGAGCCGCTGCACCAGCATTGCGGCCAGCGGCAACTGGCCCTGCATTTTGTAGGCCTGAATCAGCTTCTGGCCCACGCCGGCATAATCGAACGCGCTCACGACACGGTCGCAGGCCGGCCCCTGGGCCGTGCAGTCGGGACACCCGCCCGGCCCCAGCGGATGCTGACACGCCGGACAGCGCGGGACCGCCGGGGCGCGCCGCAACGCGGCGCAACACGCGGCGCACAGCCCCTGCCCCGAGACCCGCAGACCGCAGCCCGGACAATCGGCCGGAATCAGGTGGCGCCAGCGCGTGAGGACCAGATGCAGCATAATAGTGAATTTCGGGATCAGGGCCCAGTATAGGAACCCGCCACACCAGATACCAGCCCGACGCGTCATTTATGTCCCAACTGCCCCGCCTGCCCATCGATCCTGTTGCCGTGCGCCAGCAATTTGCGCGGCGCGCCCCGCTCGATGCCGCCCAGTTCCTGTACGGCGAAATCGCGCAGCGCATGCTGCGCCGCCTGGCCTACATCCGTATCGCGCCACAAGACATCCTGGATGCCGGCTGCGGGGCCGCGCACGCCCTCGACCCGCTGCGCGCCCGCTACCCGAACCTGAACTACATCGGCCAGGATGCCTGCGACCGCCTGCTGGACGTGGCCCGCCAGCGCCATGCCAGCACGCCTGGTTTCTGGCACAGGCTGCGCAACAAACCCACCCCCAAACCCGCTTTCCAGCAGGCCGATCTCGCTGAAACCGGCCTGCCCGACCAAAGCCTGGATCTGGTCTGGTCCAATCTCGCACTGCACTGGCACCCCGAGCCTCACATGGTGCTGCAGGAGTGGCGCCGCATCCTGCGCAACGACGCCCTGGCCATGTACTCCAGCCTGGGCCCCGGATCCCTGCGGGAACTGCGCGAGGCCGTGGCCGAGGCCGACCTGGATACACAGCCGATGGCGTTCGTGGACATGCATGATTTTGGCGATCTGATGCTGCAGGTCGGCTTTGCCGATCCAGTCATGGACCAGGAAATCATCACCCTCACCTACCGCAGCCCCGAGAAGCTGCTGGACGACGTACACCTCCTGGGGGGCAACCCCTCCCGTGAGCGCCGGCGTGGCCTGAGCGGACGCGGCTGGCGCAATCGCCTGCTGCAGGCGCTGGAACGGCGCCGGCAGGCCGATGGCACGATCCACCTGAGCCTCGAAGTGGCCTACGGCCACGCCTGGCGGGTCGCCGCCCGGCGGGGCGTGTTCGGCGACCTGCCGGTCGCCACCTTCAAGCGGGCCCGCCCCCTCGAACCCGGCAAGCTGCCGCCCAGGGTCGTACCGCGCAAGCCGGAGCCGGACGCATAGCCCATGGTTCGTGCCTCCGATCCGCCTGTCCGCCCCGCCGCGCTGCACGAGCAACTGATGGCGGCAGCCGTGGCGCTCGAAGCGGTGCTGCACGGACAGTCCCTGTCCGATGCCCTTGAACGGACCCCGGCGCCGTGGCGGCCGGCGGCGCAAGCGCTGTCGTTCCATGCCCTGCGCCACCTCGGGCTGGCCCGGGCGCTGCGCGCCTCGATGGTGGCGCGTCCACCCGGCAACGTGCGCGCCGACGCCCTGCTGTTGCTGGGCCTGTGCCTGCTCGAAACCGCGCTGCAGGCAGACGCGGGCGCGCCGCTGCCCCCCGGGACGCCCCGGTATGCGCCCCACACCGTCGTTCATCAAGTGGTGACGGCCGCCGCCCACGAGCGCGGGACTCGTCCTGCAAAAGGCCTGATCAACGCCGTGCTCAGACGCTATGGGCGCGAACGTGAAGCGCTGCTGGCCGCAGTGGCCAGCCAACCCGAAGCGCGCTGGAACCACCCTGCGTGGTGGATCGATGCGGTACGTACCGCATGGCCCCACGACTGGCAGGATCTGCTGCGCGCGGCCAACCAGATGCCGCCTATGACATTACGGGCCAACCGGCGCCGTATCCACCGCGACGCCCTGCTCGAACAGCTGCAGCAAGAGGGCCTTGCGGCCCGTCCCGTCCTGGACGACGGCCTGATCCTGGCCCAGCCCAGGCCCATCCAGCAGATCCCGGGGCACGCGCAGGGCCTGTGGTCGGTGCAGGATGCCTCGGCGCAGCGTGCCGCGGCCCTGCTGCCCCTGCAGCCCGGCGCCCGCGTGCTGGATGCCTGTGCCGCCCCCGGCGGCAAGACGGCCCACCTGCTGGAGCACCATGATCTGCGGCTTACGGCACTCGATCAAGACGCCCGGCGCCTCGAAAAAGTCGCCCACAACCTGCAGCGCCTGGGGCTGCTGACGGCCGACGTCCACCTGGTGCGGGGCGATGCGCGCGAACCGGCCCAATGGTGGGACGGCCTGCCCTACGAGGCCATCCTGGCCGACGTCCCCTGCACGGCATCGGGTATCGTGCGCCGCCATCCCGACATCCGCTGGCTGCGCCGCGCCACCGACCTGACGCGCACGGCACGGCTGCAAGCCGCGATTCTGCAGGCCTTGTGGCCCCTGCTGGCGCCGGGCGGGCATCTGCTCTACGTCACGTGCTCGATCTTTCCCCAGGAAGGCGAAGCACAAATCCTGGATTTCCTGCGGCGCTGCCCCCAGGCCCAGCGCCTGGCCGCGCCTGGCCACATACTGCCCGGGGGCCCCGAAGACGGCGACGGCTTCTTCTATGCCTTGCTGCGGAAACCATCGTGACCCCCGCCCGCGGGCGGGGGTGCGGGCGGCAGCGGAGCCGGCGCGATCGTCCCCAAAAGCAGCCGGAGACTTGCGCCCGCAGAGTGTCTCATCAATACTTCAGGTGTCCCGATCTGTTCATGCTCCGGCCCTCGCCATGTCCCGTCGCCTTCTGTATGTACTTGTCGTGCTGGTCACGCTGCTGCCCTTCGGCCTGGCCTGGTCCAACGGGGGCCAGGTCACCAACGTGGCGCTGCAACAAGTCGACGGCCAGCTGATGCTCGATGCCGACATCGACGTGCGCCTGGGCGACGAGCTCGACGAGGCGGCTCACAAGGGCGTCCCTTTGTATTTCACGATCGATGTGCAAATCGAACAGCCGCGCTGGTGGTGGTTCGACAAAACCGTGGTGGATGAACAACGAACCTGGCGCATCCAGTACAACCCGCTGACGCGCCAATGGCGCACCGGCACCGGCGATCTCTCATTGCCGACCCCGAGCCTGAACGAAGCCCTGGACCAGCTGCGCCATATCCGCCACTGGCCGATTGGGCCGGTGGCGCGCTTCAGCGAGGCGCCCCACTGGCGCGGGCGCCTGCGCCTGCGCCTGGACACGGCCCGCCTGGCCCGACCCCTGCAGGTCGACGGCCTGAACAGTACCGCATGGTCCTTGACGACACCATGGAAATATTTCGAATTTTCGACTTCCGCCGATGCGCGCCCCGATTGACGCGCTGGGCCCTGCGCGGGGCCCTGGGCGTGGCGGCAGTCAGTGCCGCCGCGCTGCTGGGGCTGCTCGTGTGGTCGACCGGAAATGCCTCGCGCTACGCGCAGCAGTACGACACCCTGCTGCTGCTCAACGGGATCCTGGCCATCGCGCTGATGAGCTGGGTCGTCATCCTCGCATCACGCCTGCTGCGCCAGATCCGGCGCCACCAGTTCGGGGCGCGCCTGACGGCCCGCTTCACGCTGTACTTTACCCTGATCGGCATCCTGCCCGGCTTGCTCATCTACGTACTGTCGGTGCAGTTCATGTCCAGGTCCATCGAATCCTGGTTCAACGTACGGGTCGACACCGCCCTGGAAGCCGGTCTGAACCTGGGGCGGGCGGCGCTGGACACCCAACTGGCCGAACTGGACGCGCGGGCCCGCAACATCGGGGCGCGCCTGAACAACGCCAGCGATACGGAAATCGCCCTGCTGATCACCACGCTGCGGGCCACCAACGAAGTCGACGAAGCCATGGTGTTCAGCGGCACCGGCCGGCTGATCGCCTTTTCATCGGTGAATTTCAGCCAGCTGCTGCCCGATCTGCCGCCCGGCAGCGTGTTGAACCAGTTGCGCGTGACGCAAGGGTATGCCGCCGCCGAAGAAGACCGCCCGGACATCGAGGGCCCCACCCCATACGGCTTGCACCTGCGCGTCATCATCCCCCTGGAAGCCAATTCTGACCGGCTGGGCACGCCCATGGGGCTGGGCAGCGACTCGCGCTGGCTGCAGGTGATCCAGGCCGTGCCCGAGCGCATTGCCCAGAATGCAAGCCAGGTACAGCACGGCTTCCAGGACTATCAAGAACTGGCCCTGTCGCGCCTGGGGCTGCGCAAGCTGTACGGCATTACCCTGACGCTCGCCCTGATCCTGGCCGTCTTCGCTGCGCTGGTCGCCGCGCTGGCGGTATCCAGGCGCCTGGTGCGTCCCCTGCTCAGGCTCGCCTCCGGCACCCAGGCGGTCAGCGTCGGCGATTTTCGGCCCCTGCCCGAACCGCCGGCGCGCGACGAGGTGGGCCAATTGACGCGTTCGTTCAATGCCATGATGCGCCAGCTGGATGAAGCGCGCCGCATGGTCGACCGGCACCGGCGCCAGCTGGAGCAAAGCAACCTGTATCTCGAATCCATCCTGGGCAATCTCTCGTCGGGCGTGCTGGTCTTCGACCGCACGTTCTGCCTCACCCTGTTCAACCAGGGCGCACAGAACATCCTGCACGTGGACCTGCGCACCCACCAGGGCCGTCCGCTCGAGGTGGCCGAAGGCGCCCTGCCCATGGCCCGCCTGATCCGCCAGGCGTTCGCGACCCACCAGGCCGTGGAGTCGACCCGCCCCTACTGGCAGCAGCAGTTCGAGATCGAGCTGCAGGACGCCCCCGACAACGAACGCAAGAAGCACGTGGTCACGCTGCTCGCGCGCGGCACCCGCCTGCTGCTCGATGGCCGCGAAGACGGCTTCGTGGTGGTCTTCGACGACATCAGCGAGGTCATCTCGGCCAGCCGGACCGTGGCCTGGGGCGAAGTGGCCCGCCGGCTGGCCCATGAAATCAAGAATCCGCTCACGCCCATCCAGCTCTCGGCCGAGCGCCTGGCGATGAAGCTGGGCGACAAGCTGCCCCCCGATCAGGCCGAGATGCTGCTGCGTTCGACCCGCACCATCGTCAACCAAGTGGCCTCGCTCAAGCGCATGGTGGATGATTTTCGCGATTACGCCCGCACCCCCAAGGCACGCATGCAGGCCATCGACCTGAATGCCCTGCTCACTGAGGTGCTGACCCTGTACGGCTGGGACCCAACCGACGCGCATGGGCTCGCCAATGGCAGCAACACGGTGCATTTCGATGCGCGCCTGGCGGACGACCTGCCGGCCATCCAGGGGGATCCGGCCCAATGGCGCCAGGTCATCCACAACCTGCTCGCCAACGCACGCGATGCCACGACGCAAATGGCCGGCGATACACGCGCCGAGGTTCGCGTACAAACCCGGCTGATCGAGCCCGAAGAGGGCACCGGCCCCCGACGCATCCGCCTGACGGTATCGGACAACGGCCCCGGGTTTGCCCCCGAGCTGCTCAACCGCGTCTTCGAACCCTACGTAACGACCAAGCCCACCGGTACCGGCCTGGGGCTGGCCATCGTCAAGAAGATCGTCGAGGAACATGGGGCCGAGATCGATATTTCGAACCGCGCCGACGGCGGTGCACGGATTTCCATCCTGTTCGCGCTGCCCGAGGACCCAGCGGCTGGACGATCCTGACCAGGAACAGGATAATACAGGGAACGCAAAGAGAGGTGATATGGCCAGGATTCTGGCAGTGGATGACGAAATCGGCATTCGGGAATTGCTGTCGGAAATTCTCTACGATGAAGGCCATACGGTCGAACTGGCCGAAAACGCGGCCCAGGCCCGCGAGTACCGGCTGCATCAACGCCCCGATCTGGTTCTGCTGGATATCTGGATGCCCGATATCGATGGCGTGACACTGCTGAAAGAATGGTCCGCCCAGGGTCTGCTGAATATGCCGGTCATCATGATGAGCGGCCATGCAACTGTCGACACGGCCGTCGAGGCCACCCGCATCGGGGCCATCGACTTCCTCGAGAAACCCATCACGCTGCAGAAGCTGCTCAAGGCGGTCACGGCGGGCCTCGCGCGGCCCGTGATACCGCCCGCCATGCGCCAGCGAACCGAACGCCCGCTGTATCCCCCGCCCACCGAAGCGCAACCGGCACCCACCCTGCCGCCCGAGCACGCCGAGGCGCCGCAGGCCGCCTCAGGGGCCCATCCGGCCCACGCAAACCACATTCCCTTCGATCAGCCCCTGCGCGAAGCGCGCGACGAATTCGAGCGCCAGTACTTCGAATACCACCTGCAGCAAGAAAATCACAGCATGACGCGGGTCTCCGAGCGCACCGGCCTAGAGCGCACGCACCTTTACCGCAAGCTCAAGCAGCTGGGCATCGATACATCGCGCAAGAAAACCTCGGCGGGCTGACGCCGCCCCCCCGGCTTCTGCACCACGCCGATGCGCAGGATGCCATCCGCGGTGGCCACGTCCAGGTGCGGCCCCGGCATGACACGGCCGGGCACGAGCCCCTCTTTGGGCGGTTGCGGCAAGGCCTCGGCGGCCCAGACCTTGACGACCCCCACGCCCGGCGCCTCGATGGTGCAGCCGGGAAACGGATCGAACGCCCGGATGCGCCGGGCCAGCACCGCGGCCGGCTGGTTGAAATCGAGCGCCGCCTCGGATTTGAGCAGCTTGTCTGCGTACGTTGCGCCCTCGGCGGGCTGCGGCGTACGCGACAAGGGCTCACCGGCCTCGAGCTGGGCCAGGACGTGCACGATGGCCGCCGCCCCATCCTGCGCCAGGGCGTCATGCAGGCTTGCACCGGTTTCGTGGCCCAACAGCGGCCGTTCGATGCGATACAGCATATCGCCCGTGTCCAGGCCGGCATCCATCTGCATGATGGTGATGCCCGAGCGGGTGTCGCCGGCCTCGATGGCGCGCTGGATGGGGGCGGCCCCGCGCCAGCGGGGCAGGAGGCTGGCATGGATGTTCAGGCAGCCCCAAGGCGGCAGTTCGAGCACCCAGGGGGGCAGGATCAAGCCATAGGCCGCCACGACCAGTACGGCGGGCGCTGCGGCCAACAAGGCTTCGCGGGCCTGGCTGGCGTCATCTGGATAGCGGCCGTCGAGCCGCAGGCTGCGGGGTTGCTGGACCGGCAGCCCGTGCGCCAGGGCCAGCTGCTTGACCGGGCTGGGGGTTCGCTTCAGGCCGCGCCCCGAAGCGCGGTCGGGCTGGGTCAGCACCAGCGACACGACATGCCCCGCATCCAGCAGCGCCTGCAGCGCCTGCCGGGCGAAGTCTGGTGTTCCGGCGAAGGCAATGCGCATGCGGGTCAGACCCCCGCTGCCTCGCGCTGGGCCTCGCGCTGCTGTTTGCGCAGCCGGGTGCGGATCCGGTTCTGTTTGAGCAAGGACAGGTATTCGACGAACACCTTGCCCTGCAGATGATCGAGTTCGTGCTGCACGCATACGGCCAACAGGCCATCGGCGTCGAACTCGAACGGCTCGCCGCGTTCATTCAGGGCTTTCACGTGGATGCGCGCAGCGCGCTGCACTTCATCGTACACCCCGGGCACCGACAAACAGCCTTCCTCGTAGGTTTGCTGCTCGTCGCTTTTCCAGGTGATTTCGGGATTGATGAGCACATGCAGATCGTTGCCGTCTTCGGACACGTCGATGACGACGACGCGTTCGTGGACGTCGACCTGGGTCGCCGCCAAGCCCACGCCGGGCGCGGCATACATAGTGTCGGCCATGTCGCGCACCAGTTGGCGAATGCGCGCGTCGACCGCCTGCACGGGGGTCGCCACGGTATGCAGACGGGAATCAGGGTATTGGAGAATGGGTAGCAATGCCATATTGCAAACTAAAATCAATCATGAATAATCTCTCATGATATAGCATGTCTTCCTGATTAGACTCGAAAGAATTCTGGTGGGTTCCGCCAGACGACCCCGCCATGCCCGCTTCCACCATCCCCCCTGAAGAGCTGTTCGCCTGGCTGCGCCTGAACGCCGTGCCCGGCCTGGGCGCCGTGGCCCTGCACACGTTGCTGAAAGCCCTGCACCGCCCCGAAGCCGTCTTCACTGCGTCGCTGAGCCAGCTCACCGGGCTCGTCGGGGCCGACCTGGCCTTCCGGCTGCGACAAGCACCGGATCCCACGCTCGACACCCAGCTTGCACGCGTCCAGGCCTGGCAGGCCCAACCTGGGCATCACCTGCTGACCTGGGCGGATACCGAGTACCCGGCGGCCTTGCTCAAGACCGCTTTTGCACCGCCGCTGCTGTACGCGCATGGCCAGCTCGCATGCCTGGCGCGCCCCATGCTGGCGATCGTGGGGGCCCGGCACCCAACCGCCGAAGGCGAGTACAACGCCCACGCCTTCGCCGAGTACCTGGCCGGACAGGGCTGGTGCATCGTCAGCGGTCTGGCCCGTGGCATCGACGGCGCCGCCCACCGCGGGGCCCTGCAGGCCGGCGCCTCGGGCGGCGGCACGGTTGCGGTCCTGGGCACCGGCATCGACCGCATTTATCCCGCGAGCCACCAGGCACTCGCGCGCCAGATCGCCCAGGAAGGGCTGTTGCTGTCCCAGTTTCCATTGGGGGCCCGCGGCCTGCGGCATCATTTTCCACGACGCAACCACCTGGTGGCGGCGCTGGCCCGTGGCGTGCTGGTGGTCGAAGCCGCCGAGCACAGCGGATCATTGATCACCGCCCGCACGGCCACGGAACTCAACCACGAAGTCTTCGCCATACCGGGTTCCATCCACTCCCCCCTGTCGCACGGCTGCCACGCCCTGATTCGCCAGGGCGCCAAGCTGGTGGAATCTGCCCGCGACATTCTGGAAGAGTGGCCCGACTGCACACCAGCGGCCGGTGCGCGCACATCACCCGAATCGGGTTCCCAGACCCACCCGGCCGACCCGCTCACGCAGCCGCCGCAGCCGCCCGATGCGCCCGCCATCGGCGAGCATGAAACAGACGCCCTGCGCGAGGCGCTGCCCCGCGGGCTGGAAGACGACGCCGCAGCGGTGCTGTACGTGCTCGCCCATCAGCCACGCGACATCGACTTCCTGCAGGCGCGCCTGGGCTGGCCACTGGAGCGGCTGCAACACCAACTGACCCGGCTCGAGCTGGCCGGCCATCTTCTGCGCACCCGTGATGGCCGCATACAACGCCGGCCAGGCAGGCTATCATGATCCCCTTGCCCTGCCATAGACGTCCAACCCGAAAGCCAGGCCTGCGCCTGCCGCATCAGGCCCGGTAGAACCTATCAAGTCCCGCCATGAACACACACGTCAAGATCATCGAAGTCGGGCCGCGCGACGGCCTGCAGAACGAAAAGCAGTTTGTCGCCACCGACGTCAAGATCGAACTGGTCGATCGCCTGAGCGCCGCCGGCTTTGCCAATGTCGAAGCGGTCTCCTTCGTATCCCCCAAGTGGGTGCCGCAAATGGCCGACGGGGCGCAGGTGATGGCCGGCATCCAGCGTCGCCCGGGCACCCAGTACTCGGCCCTGGTACCCAACATGCGCGGCCTCGAGGCCGCGCTTCAGGCGCAAGTCGACGAAGTGGTCATCTTCGGCGCCGCCAGCGAAGCCTTCTCGCAACGCAATATCAATTGTTCGATCGCCGAATCCATGGATCGCTTCCAGCCGGTGGCCGCGGCGGCCAAGCAGGCTGGCCTGCGCCTGCGCGGCAGCCTCAGCTGCGCCCTGGGCTGCCCTTACCAGGGCGAAACCCCGGTCGCCGCGGTGGTCGATCTGGCCGAACGCATGATGCGACTGGGCTGCGACGAGATCGACGTGGCCGACACCATCGGCGTGGGCACGGCCGCACGCGTGAAAGAAGTCATGCGGGCGGTGGGCCAGATCGCCGACCTCGGCACACAGGTGTCGGGGCATTTCCATGATACCTACGGCCAGGCGCTGGCCAACATCCTGGCCGCCCTCGAATGCGGCGTGCGCATCTTCCACAGCTCGGTGGCCGGGCTGGGCGGCTGCCCTTACGCCAAAGGGGCCACCGGCAACGTGGCCACCGAAGACGTGTTGTACCTCATGAACGGCCTGGGGCTGCACACCGGCGTCGACCTGGATGCCGTGGTCGACACGGGCGCCTGGATTTCCGCCCACCTGGGCCGCGACAACGCCAGCCGCGCCGGCAAGGCGCTGGCCCTGAAAAAAGCAGGCTGATGCCGGCACCGGCCCTGGCGCGCCCGACACCCGAAGAGCACGCCCACCTGCTGCACCAGATCGGCCCATTGCCTTTGCGGGGCCGGGCCTGGCCCCGCTGGATCGCAGCCATCGCCTGGCTGGTCATGGCGCTGATTCTTTGGCGTCTCGGGGCGGCCCTGCAGCTGAAGGGAACCCAGGCCCTGCCAATGCTGGTGATCGTCAGCGTGGCCGTCTGCCTGGGGGCCTTGCTCTGGATGAGTGCCCACATGTGGACCTCGATCACCGAGATTTCCCAATACGGCATCCGCCAAAGCTGGATCACCCGCCGCGAGGTCAGCTGGCCAGAGATCCAGTCGACCCGGTTCATCCCGCTGATCGCCACCAAAAAACTGGTCTGCTTCGTGCAAAAAGGGCGCCCCGTGGTGTTTCAAGCCGGTACCCCAGAGCTGCAGGCGGCCTTTGCCCGCATCAGCCTGGTGTATCGCAAACGGCTTTGAGACGGGGCCCGGGGCCCGTGAACCGCGGCCGGCCCGACACCCCCAGGGAGCCGGGCCGGGAAGCGGTCAGTGGATGGGCAGCGGGTACATGAGCCCCCCGTCCGTCCAGAGGGCGTTCAGCCCACGGCGGATCTGCAGCGGGCTGCCCATGCCGACGTTGCGCTCGAAGGACTCGCCGTAATTGCCCACTTGCTTGATGATGCGATAGGCCCATTGCTCATCCAGCCCCATGTTTTTGCCGGCATTGCCGGTGACGCCCAGCAGGCGCTGCACGTGGGGGTTGGGGCTGCGGAGCTGTTCGTCGACGTTGGCGGACGTCACGCCCAGTTCTTCGGCGCCCGTCATGGCCTGGAATGACCAGGCCACGATATTCAGCCACGCGTCGTCGCCCTGGCGCACAAAGGGGCCGAGAGGTTCCTTGGAAATGATCTCTGGCAGGATCACGTACTGATCCGGATCGGCCATTTTGGCCACCCGGATCGACGCGAGCCCCGAAGCATCCGTGGTGAAGACGTCGCACCGGTTGGCGGCAAACGCGTTGACGACCTCGTTGAATTGCTCGATGACCACCGGCTTGTACTGCACCTGATGGGCCCGTGCCCAGTCGGCCATATTCTGTTCATTGGAGGTGCCGGTCTGCATGCACACGGTGGCGCCGTTCAGATCCTTGGCCGACGTGATGCCCAGGGACTTGGGCACCATGAACCCCTGGCCGTCGTAAAAATTGACCGCCGCGTGGATCACGCCCAGCGAGGTATCGCGCGACTGGGTGACCGACGTATTGCGCGACAGTAGATCGACTTCGCCCGACTGCAGCGCCGTAAAGCGCTGCTGGGCATTGAGCGGCACGATCTCGACCTTGTCGGCGTCGCCCAGCGCCGCGGCGGCCACGGCCCGGCACATGTCGACGTCCAGCCCCGTCCAGTGCCCTTTGGCATCGGGCGCCGAGAACCCGGCAAAGCCGGTGGTCACGCCGCAGCGCAGCACCCCCTGGCCCTGTACCGTCTCGAGAGTGCCGGCGTGCGCCAGCGGCAACGCAGCAGCCCAGACGATGACGGCGGCAGCGTATTTGTTCAGTCCATGCATGGCCTCTTGCTCCTATTCTGCGACACGGAATCTTGAACCATGATGGTACCGCAAGCACGGCCCAACAACCCCTGGCCTGCACAGCCCCTTGGGTTAATCGAGCGCGCGCTGGTCTTCGATGACCTTGCCGTCGTTGGGCAGCTGGCCGGGCTCGACCTGCTCGATCGCGGCACGCAGCTTGGTTTCTTCGCGCACGGCCTGCGCGATGACCCCGGCATCGACCGCACTGCCGGCCTCGACCTGCAGCGTCATGGTGTCGTGGCCCTGTTGGCCGGACACGACCAGGCGCGCCCGATGGATCTGCGGATAACGCGCCACCACCCGGGCGATCTGCTCGGGGTGCACGAACATGCCGCGCACCTTGGTGGTTTGGTCGGCGCGCCCCATCCAGCCCCGGATGCGACCATTGGTGCGCCCGCAGGGCGAGTGGCCCGGCAAGAAAGCCGAGAGGTCTCCGGTACCGAAGCGCAGCAATGGATAATCGGCTTGCAGGGTGGTCACCACGAGTTCGCCGACCTCGCCATCGGGCACCGGCTGGCTGGTGCCCGGGCGCACGATCTCGACGATCAGGTTTTCGTTGAGCACCAGGCCCTCGCGGGCCTCGGTCTCGTAGGCCACCATGCCCAGATCGGCACTGCCATATGCCTGGAAACCCAAGATGCCGCGCCCGAGCAGCCACGCCTGCAGCGCACCTGGAAACGCTTCGCCCGATACCAGGGCGCGCTGCAGCGATGGCAGAGCCACCCCCATTTGATCGGCCTTTTCGAGGATGATGC